>JBAXMH010000048.1:0-23418 GCA_037134395.1 Chloroflexales bacterium | reverse complement strand
GTGCCGGGGGTTTTTCTCTGAGTTGGACACCGGCTACAGCGGGTGCTGTCCGCCATGCATCTCTTCGATCAGATGTGATCGTGACTCCACATCCGCAAGCCGGGTTGAGGCAAACATTGATGCGGCACACATCAGATCGTGCTGTTGCGCGGCGGGCAACACCTTTAGGTCTCCGGATGTGTAGCCTAATCCCAGCAGATATTCGCTGATGTATGCCTGCTCAAGTTCACCACCTGGGGGAGGAAGGATCTCAGCCTGTAGGTCGTCCATACGTCACCTCTTGCCGTTACTTCGTCGGAACAGCCTCCCTGGAGGAGAGTGATGAGGGCACGTGAAGGAGAGGTATAGCGATTATAGCACTGTCAGACGCCCTCAGGCGTGTTATTTTCACAACGTATGATCCCCTGCGGTAACGGCTCCTAAGCCTAAAGGCTTGGGATTCAGGGGATGCCACGTGGCTAGCTCCGTTTATCGTGCTGATTGCCTGTAAACTACGCACCAGAGCAAGGGTGATGACTGTCACTGTCTAAAGGCGTTGTGCCGACAATGCTGCACGGATTGGCTGAAAGTCGCAGATGAGCAACGGCGTGAGCGATACCACCCATGTGGTGTACTGGACGTAGTAGATGATATTGAAATTGACAAACACACTCATCACCAGTAGTCCGGCGCTAAAGATCGGCACCTGACGTCGCCAAGCAGCAATATAGATACCCAGTAGCATAAGCAATAGGGGCAGCCGAGAAGTGATGCCAGTGAAACCAGGGATGATTTCACTGATGAATGCTCCAATTGATTCATTGTTCGGATCGCGGGTTGCTGAGAACAATATTGACAGTATAAACGCCTTAGCATCCCAAACCAAGAATGGGATTGCGAAGAGAAATGGCAGGCTAAAGATAGTCATGAAAGCGAGTGCCGTGCGTAGTGCAGGCGATTGACGCCAGTCTGTATCAGATCTAGCACGTGCCGACGCTGCATTCCAGAACCAGATCACAAATAGCGGTACCATAAAGATCGCGATTTGCTTGATAGCCAGCGATACGCTTAGGCTTAGTAGTGCGCCCCAGGGTAGCCGTGCGGGCAGGTCAGGAGCTACTTGGTAGCGGTGGATGAGCGCCAGCGCGAGTATCAGAAAAAAGATCGCGAGAAAGTCAATATTCACCGCGATGGAGCTTAAAAGCGTCCAACGACTGAGGAGCCAAAAGGTCGCCCCCACCCAGGCCGGCGTTGGTCTACCACTACGTAGCAGCAGGAGAAAAATAATCGTTGCCACCCCAATATCGCAGGCGAGAAAGACGATCTTCCAGAAACCAACCCATGTGTTAAAGGTCTCCAAGCCGAAGATATGTACCAGCGCTCCAAGTAAATAGAAAAGCGGAAAGTAGGTTGAATACTTATCATTATGCTGCATATTACCGTGGAGAATACGCATGTAGGGGTTCTGTCCGGCAACGATCCGCATGCTGTCGTGCCAGATGGTATAGATATCGGAACCCAAGTACACTGGCGTCTGCCAGATATAGAAATGGACACCGATGGTGATCGTGATCGCGGCAGCAAGCAGAATCCATGCGCTATCGGTGGATAGGCGTGTGAACAAGGGCTGATCCGCAGCCTGATCCTTGCGTGGTACGGCATTGAGCACGAGCCAACTCAGGCTGAATCCGATCTGGGATAGGCTAAGGCTGAGCAGCGTAAGATTAGCCGCCTCCTGGAAGACCAAGATCGCAATACTGAGAACGAGTACCCCGCCATACAGAGGTAGCATCGGCAGATCAACGCCACGCAGCCACGTATAGACTGCCATCGCACAGAGGCTATGTCCTATCAGGACAATTGCTGAAGTACCCTGTAGCCCGATGAGCCAAGGCAGTATGATGCAGACGAGGGCAGCCGCGACAATCGGGATTGCCCGGTGCCGCCCCAATTGGCCGGAGCGAATCTGCTCGTAAGCCAAGGTGGCTAGGCTTATGCTCGCTGTCAGTTGGAGTATTGCACTGAGCAGACCATAGCGCCAGCCAAACATTGCGTGCCACAGCAGCGTCAGCACAAGGATCGGGAGCAAGATGCTGACGATGAGCCAGGGCGAGCGCCCGGTGCGCAGCGCCAGCACATAGCCAATGATCAGTAGGAGCGCGGCGCTCAGCGGCGCATTGCCCCACATGTAACCAGCGCCGCTTACCTGAACATCGCGAATCACCATCCCAAGTGGGCGCTTTGCAATCTCCTCGGTCGGTGATACAAGCTGGAGATCGATGCGCTCGCTGTCTGAGGGGGGGGATGAGCATGTAGTAATGTCGAATTAGCTCCGGGATGTCAAGCGCAATCTGCGCAGCACCAACATGGATTACACTGCCAGGCGTCCCTCCAGGGCGACCGCCAATGGTGATCCGTAGCCACGCCCTGTTACCAGGGTTCGGCAGTGTCAGGTGTGCATCACCAAATGTCCAGCGATAGTAGGGATCCGTCTGGTTAGTGAAGAGTTCGGCTTGGTGCATTCCGTTATACGGCATGAGCCAGGTGATCGAATTCATCGCGATAGTAGCGGAACGTTGTAGATTGTAGATGAATGAACTGACAAACAGCAGGATGAGCAGCGCGACACAGGGGGCCAGGATATAGCTAAGCCAGAGGCTACCTACCCGTGATCGTGGATTTAACTGCTCCCCTTTTGGAGAACAAGAGAACAACATGTTCATATACACTCACTTTTGGCGCTTGCACGCAGGCGAGAGCATGTGCCGCAGCTTCCAGCGGCAGTAACGTGCCCAAGCGGTTGACATCGTTGCGGGCTAGGTTTTTTGAGATCTAGCCATGGTCGAATTGGAATTGATCGTCAGCACTGTGGCGGTGGGTGGCAACAGGGGATGGTCGTGGTGCAGTTCATCTGAGGCCGTGAGAGAGCGAGTGCAACATCTAGCGTAAATGCCTTGGCTTCGGACGACGAAGGTCGCTTCAGCGACCTTCGTCGTCATCATGAGTGTTAATCCGCCACGACCGTCGCAGCCTTTTTCTTGGCGGCGTACTCCTGCTCAGCCAGGAACCAGGTGGCCTCCATCGCGGCCTGGCAGCCCTCACCCGCCGCCGTGATCGCCTGGCGGTAGATGTGATCCACCACATCCCCGGCGGCGAAGATGCCCGGCACCTTCGTGCGCGTGCGCCCGTCGGTGACAATATAGCCGTTCTCGTCAAGCTCCAGGATGCCCGTGAATAGCCCCGAGTTCGGGATATGGCCGATGTAGGGGAAGACTCCGTCTACCGCCAGATCATGAACCTCGCCGCTCTTGAGGTTGCGTACCTTCACGCTGGTCACCTTCTCGTCACCGATGATCGTGTCTACGGTGCTGTCCCAGATAAAGCGCACCTTCGGGTTGGACAAAGCCCGCTCCTGGAGAACCGGGTCGGCGCGTAGGCTATCGCGGCGGTGGACGACGATCAGCTCATCAACAAAGCGGGTGAGGAACAAACCTTCGTCGAGGGCGCTATTGCCGCCACCGACCACGACCACCTTCTTGTTGCGGAAGAAGAAGCCGTCGCAGGTGGCGCAGTAGCTCACGCCACGGTTGGCCAACTCCTCCTCGCCGGGCACGCCCAGGTGGCGCGGTGAAGCTCCGGTAGAGACAATCAGCGTGTCAGCGGTCAGCGTCTCTCCGCTGTCGGTGGTGAGGACGAAGGGACGCTGGCTGGCATCCACCTTGGTGATCAGGGCGTCTTTATACTGGGCACCAAAGCGGGCAGCCTGCTTCTCAATATTTTCAGCTAGTTCGTAGCCACCGATCCCATCAACAAAGCCGGGATAGTTCTCCACTTCGCTGGTGGTCGCAATCAGGCCGCCGGGCTGGAGACCGCGCACCACCAGGGGCTCAAGGTTCGCTCGGGCGGCGTAGAGGGCGGCGGTGAGGCCCGCAGGCCCCGATCCGATAATGACAACGTGGCTGTGCATATGTTCCTTCTTCTCAATCATCGTGAGGGTGCTTCTCGTTAGGAGTATAGCATGCCCGGATCTGCCTGAGGTACAAGAAGTTTGAGGGATTGCATGCCCCTGAACCGACCATAGGGGTGGGTGAGATTGTCAGCAAAGCTGACAATCTCACCCACCCCTATGATTCAGATCAGAGCGTATCGCTATGCGGCAGAGACGTTCTGGGTCGCCACGAGGATCGCCGCTCGCGAGGCAGCGCGCAGCGCCTCGCCGGATGTTGCGCAGCGCCCAGAGAGTTTCCGTCCGTCTGCAAGGGTAACGTTCCAGACTCCTCGGTTGACCTGAATAGAGATCATGGCTCCTCCGTGTGCTGCCGCCACACGCGGCGCGTGTCCATCACGACTACTGGAGAAGCAAACGCTCAGGCGATGGCTTTTTAGGAATGCTGTGTCTATCGCTTGGCTATGACTGAAACCTGAAACCCAGCACCGGAAACCTTGTCTCAGTTCGTGAGCTGGCGATGGGCGATGGGCAGCGTGAAGAGGAAGCGTGCGCCGCGACCGAGCTGGCTCTCGACCCAGATCGTGCCGCCGTGGGCCTCAATCACGGCGCGGGCCAGGTAGAGCCCCAGCCCGCTGCCCTGAGTCTCGCGGCGCAGCCGGTTATCAACCCGGTAGAATCGCTGGAAGATCTGCTCCTGCTCCTCGGGGGCAATGCCAATGCCCTGGTCGGAGACATAGGCAATCGCCATGTCGCCCTCAGCGCGGGAGCCGATGCGGATCGTGCCACCATCGGGGCTGTACTTCACAGCGTTGGAGACCAGATTCGTGAGAACCTGGCGCAGCCGCTCATAATCACCGTGGACGGGCGGCATCTCGTCGGGGAAGCGCAACTCGAACTCGAACATACCCTCGGTCTGGGCGGCGAACCCGCGCACCACATCGGCGGCCAGGCTCGCGAGCGAAAAATCGGAGCGGTCGAGGCGCACGTTGCCGGCTGCCACCCGCGAGACATCGAGCAGATCCTGGATCTGGCGGGCCAGACGGTCGGCCTCCTCCTCGATGATCATCAGACCCTCGCGCAGTGTCTCCTGCGAGAAGGTAGCATCTTGGCGGGCGAGGGTACTGGCGTAGCCCTTGATGATGCTGACGGGAGTCTTCAGCTCGTGCGAGATCACCGAGATAAAAGTATTCTGAAGCTCCGCCTCGCGGCGCTGCGCGGTGACGTCGCGCACATTGGCAATAGCCCCAAGAAAGATACCGCCAGGTCCGCGCTGAGGGGCGTAGTGGCTTTGCGCGTAGAACTCGCGCCCATCGCGGCTGGTGATACGTCCGTTAGCTACAGGGGTATCCATCGGTGGTCGGCGCTGGAGCGGGCAGTCGGTCAGGCAGATATTAACATCCTGAACGCTATGGATGCCCAACACTTCGGCGCAGGGACGGCCAATGGCCTCCTCGTGGCTCCAGCCCGTGAGGTGCTCCATCGCCTTATTGAAGGTGGTGATTCGCCAGCGGCTATCAATGATCATGGCCCCATCGGCGCTCTGCTCAATCATCGCGTCGAGGCGCTGCTTCTCACGCAGAACGCCCTGGTAGAGCCGGGCGTTGGAGACCGCAATAGCGGCCTGGTCGGCAAAATCCTGGAGGAGCTGGCGGTCGTTGGCAGAGAAATCAACATTGAGGGCGGCGCGGAAGGCATAGATCACACCCACCGCCGATTGGCGCACCGTGAGGGGCAGAGCGATCATCTGGCGCAGGTTCAGTCCGGTATCGGCAGCAACATCGCGCAGGACGGCGACACCACGGCGGGTGATGTCGCCCATCGGCAGATCGAGCAGCGGGGCGAAGGCCGGCCAGATCTCGCGGGGAAGCTGAGACGATGCGCGGATACGCAAGACATCGCCGCTCTCCTCATCGTAGATCGCGATCAGGCCGGACGTGCCGGCAAGCATCTCAACGGCATAGGTGATCACCAAGTTCAGCACGCTAGAGAGATCGAGCTGCGCCGTGATAGCGCGGCTGATCTGGAGCAGATACTCGCGCTGGCGCAAACGGTTATCTGGCGATTCAAGCATAGGAGTCCTATTCCGGTTGTGAAGGAGGAGACAAGGCTTTAGCCGGCTGAAGCCTTGTCTCCTCTTCACGGCTCCCAGAGGATTGCGATAGGAGTCCTCCGAGGCGGTATTGTAGCACGCCTGTAGCGTCAGGTATCAGGTGTGTGGGTGCCGATAGCGTTGACACGGCCCGCGAGGGGAGCAACAATGCTTTACACACCGTCCACACGGACACAAATAAATCTGTTAAGCATTAATCATCGCATATTAACGCATTGCAGTCAGTTTTAAGGCCGACAGAGATACATTTTTGTTTGCCATATGATGCAGAATGGTGCGATTCTCCCTGACGACGTACTGGGCGCACCTACGATGTAAAATACTATTTACAGCTCACACTAGACAGGCGGTATGCTGCATGCTATGATGATAAACACTTACACGTGGATGAGAGGCGATAAGGGTGAGTGGGGGGAGTTAGCTACTAGATAGAAAGTAGAAACGTATGGATCTCGATATATCCAGCAAGCGGGCAAAAAAGCTCATGCGTGAGCACGGGCTGACCGACGAAGAAATTCAGCAAATAGTTGCCTCGGCACGGATCAACCTTGCCACTTTCGACCCAGAGTATCGTACTAATGTCACCCAGATCGCCGACGATCTACAGAAGAGTCGACCGACCATCTACGGATGGGCGGATCGGGCCATTGCCGCAACGATCCACTCGTTGCGCAATATTCGTACCGGGCGACCGCCCAAAGAGCGGGATCGGAGCATTGGTGTTGAGATGTAGATTCCGTGTCCATCGCCATAGCTGTCAAGCCCTCGTGTATAATAGAAAGGCTTGGCGCCGCCGTAGTCTGGCGCCCGCCGAAGGAGTCCCTTATTTATGAGCAGCAAGCTACGGGATCTGCTGGGTCGCTTTCGCGCTATCGAGAGCATTGATCTGGCAGCGGTTGTGGCGACGGACGGACTACTGATCGAAAGCGCTGCCCGATCGGGGGTTGATGTGGATGCGATCTGCGCAGTGGCATCAAACGGGCTGGCGATGGCCGAGGCTCTTGGTCGCGAGATTGCGAAGGGCGGCGCACTACAGACGATGCTAGAGTATGAACACGGCCTTGTGGTGATCGAGCCGATCAATGCAGAGGCGATGCTGCTCTTGCTGGCCGGTTCGCGTGATGACCTTGGCTATGTGCGGTTTCTGGTCGCCAAGCATCGCAGCGATATGAGTGACGCTTTACGAGACATCTGATTCTCCTATATGCTATAATTCGGGAAGCGTGCAGTCGCCGGCCCCCCGATCGGATCACGTGTAAGGCAGGTATCGATGGATCCACAGCTGACAAGCATCATTGTCCCCACCGAAGAGATCAACCAGATCGAGGAGTGCCTCGGTCGTCTTGTGGAAGATACCGGGAGCGACTACGCTCTTCTGCTCGATAAAAGTGGTCAGGTTATCTCATCAAAGGGCGATGGTGATCGGCAGGACATCACAGCCCTTGGTGCGCTGATCGCCGGCGTCTTCGCATCCTCCCGCGAGGTTGCCAAACTCCTCCGCGAGCGCGACTTCCGGGCCTCGTTTCAGCAGGGCGTGCGTGAGAATATTTTCATCGCCATGATCGAGGAACAGTGGATTCTGTGCATCATCTTCAATAAGGGTACCCACATCGGACTGGTAAAGGTACTCACGAAGAAGGCGACTGATGAGCTTGCCTCGGTGCTTGACCGGGTGCGCCAGCAGCACAAGGCCCGCGATGAGGTACTCGGCTCGTCGTTTCGTACATCAATGGAAGACACGATCGATCTGCTCTTCCGCGACTAGGAGGCTAGGTGTCAGCCGTCTCGCCGTGTGCCAGCGGCGCGTCCTTTCCTCTGATGTTCATCGCACGAGACGCTGGCCACCGACCGCTTTTATATAGGCAGGCATGCGAGAGGACCTATGGCTCTGATCAATGTTGCGGCGCGTGAGATCCACTGCAAGATCGTCTACTACGGCCCCGGCATGTGCGGTAAGACGACGAACCTACAGTACATCCATAGCCAAGTCCCCAAAGATGTCAAAGGTGACCTGCTCTCGATCGCCACAGAGACAGAGCGCACACTATTTTTTGACTTCCTGCCCCTTGACCTTGGTAAGGTTCGTGGCTTCCAGACCCGCTTCCACCTCTATACGGTACCTGGTCAGGTACTCTATGAGCGCACACGGGTGGCGGTACTCAACGGGGCCGATGGAGTGGTTTTTGTCGCGGACTCGAATAAGAACAAGATGCAGGAAAATGTGAATAGTCTGCGCGAGCTAGCGCAGAATATCACCCGGCAGAATAAGAAATTTGCCGAGTTCCCCATTGTCCTCCAGTACAATAAGCGCGATCTGCCGAAAGATGTGGTCGCCTCGGTACAGACGATGGATCACTTTCTCGGTGTCGCAAAAATGAACTGGCCACGGATTGAGGCGGTGGCAACGAAGGGTCCCGGTGTCTTTGAGACGCTGCGTGCAATCAGCCGCGTGGTGATCAGTAAGCTTTAGGAGGTCGCAGGCAATAAGGTAACAGATGCCGATCTCCCGCTGTGGGGCTGCTGCTCGTTACCCCCGCTTATTGCCTACGGTGAGGCTATGGCCCTTGAAGGTGATCTGGGCGAGTTCCCTCTGACCGACATCATCCAACTCCTTGACCTGAGTAAGAAGACGGGCGGGGTGGAGATTCGCGGCCAGCGTAGCGGTCAGCTTTTTCACGGCTGGCTCTACTTTCGCGACGGTAAGATCATCGGTGCCGAACTGCCCGGCGTCGGACCTCTTGAGGCGGTTTATACTTTTTTTACGTTCTCCTCTGGCCCCTTCCGCTTCCACGATGACCGCATTCTCTCCCAGCCGACGATCGCCGTCAGCAATGAGGTGATCATCATGGAAGGGATTATGCGCCAGGATGCGTGGATCAACATCCACCAGCACGTCTCCTCGCTCAGCCTTGTGCCTCGGCTTGTGCCGAACCCCTCCAGTGGCCATACCGAGATTAACCTGGAGGCTGAGGAGTGGCGTATTCTGACGATGGTTGATGGCAGAAATACAATCGGCCAGATTGCTCAGCGCAGTAGCCTCGGCGAGTTTCGTACCTGCGAGATCATTGCCCAGCTCCTCCAGAGCGGCCTGATTGAGAACCGTGCGCTCTCCCCAGGCGAGACGCTTGCCCCTGAGTTTGAGCGGATCGCCACGAGCCTGCTTGGCACGGGCGCGCCTGGTGTGCTTCAGGATGCCTATAAGCAGGCGAGTGTCTTTGATCCGAGCCGTGCCACCGGCGACCAGATGCTGGCTGTGGTTGATTTCTTCGAGATGCGAGTGACACCGATTGTTGGTGCTGTCCGCGCCAGTCAGGCCGCCAAAGAACTACGCGCACGCACACACGAGGTGCTGGGCTAGGTTTTTTTAGGACTGGGGCGCTGCTCCAGGGTTGTGGTACAATAGCTCCACGCGACCCCGCCTGTCGCTTCAGGTGGGGTTTTCTGCTGTTCGTTGATAGGGAGTTTCTGTGCGCGCACTGATCAGTGTCTACAATAAGGCGGGCATCGTTGAGTTGGCCCGCGAGCTTGTCGGCCTCGGCGTCGAGATTATCTCCACCGGGAATACCCAGCGCCTGCTGGCTGAGGCGGGCCTGAATGCCCGTGCGGTCAGTGACGTGACGGGATTTCCTGAGATTCTCGATGGACGGGTGAAGACGCTTCACCCCGCCATTCACGCTGGCCTGCTGGCCCGGCGTGATCTGCCCACTCATATGGCCCAGATGGATGAGCATGGTCTGCTGCCAATTGATATGCTTGTGGTTAATCTCTACCCGTTCCGCGAAACGGTGGCTCGCCCAGGGGTGACTCTGGATGAGGCGATTGAACAGATTGATATTGGCGGTGTAGCACTCCTGCGTGCCGCTGGCAAGAATTACCACCACGTGCTGTCATTGGTAGACCCCGTCGACTATGCGGAGGTGCTGGCCGGTATTCGCTCTGGCGACCTGCCCGAGTCGCTGCGCCGCCGTTTGGCGGCCAAGACCTTTGCGCATACGGCGGCCTATGATGCGGCGATTGGTGGCTACCTGGGCGCGGAGACGCTGCCGGAGAACCTGACGGTGAGTATGCCGTTGGCTCAATCCCTGCGTTACGGCGAGAATCCGCATCAGCAGGCTGCGCTCTATGGCGGATTCCTTGGACACTTCGCGCAACTCCACGGTAAAGAACTCTCGTACAACAATATCATTGACACGGCTGCCGCCCAGGAGCTGATCGAGGAATTTCCTGCCGACGAGGCGGCTGCCGTGGTGATTGTGAAGCACACCAACCCCTGCGGTGTGGGCACAGGCGCAACGCCGCTGGAGGCGTGGGAACGCGCCTTCGCCACCGACCACGATGCTCCGTTTGGCGGGATTATCGCCGCTAACCGCAGTATTGATCTGGAACTGGCCCGTGCGATTGATGAGATCTTCTCGGAGATCGTGATTGCGCCCGACTTCGCCCCTGAAGCCCTGGAGTTGCTGCGCAAGAAGAAGAACCGTCGCCTGCTGAAGCTGCTGCGCCCGGTGACGAATCCCAACGAACTGCTGCTACGCAGCGTACCCGGTGGTCTGCTGGCCCAGGTTGCCGACCGCAGCCCGCTGGCCGAGGAAGATTCGCGTGTGGTGACGCAGCGCGCCCCCAGCGATGATGAGTGGCAGGCGCTACGCTTCGCTTGGCGCATCGTGAAGCACGTGAAGTCGAACGCCATTGTGTATGCTGGGGCCGACCGCACCCTGGGTGTCGGTGCCGGGCAGATGAGCCGGGTTGATAGCTCGCGTCTGGCCGTCTGGAAGGCACAGCAGGCCGGACTGGCGCTGGCTGGCTCGGTGGTAGCCTCCGACGCCCTGTTCCCCTTCGCCGATGGGGTTGAGGCTGCCCTGGCTGCCGGAGCGACAGCGATCATCCAGCCGGGTGGATCGGTGCGCGACGCGGATGTGATCGCCGCCGCCGATGCGGCGGGAGCGGCTATGGTCTTTACCGGACGACGGCATTTTAGGCACTAGTGCAAGGGCGCAGCCGCAGGTGTGGTGGAGCCACACCTGCGGCTGCGCCCCTACGGATGCGACATGGAATTCGATAACAATGGCCTGATCCCGGCGATCGTGCAACACGCCCGCAGTGGCGAGGTGCTGATGCTCGGGTACATGAACGAAGAGGCGCTGCGCCTCACCCACGAGAGCGGTCTGGTAACATTCTGGAGCCGCTCGCGTAGCGAGATTTGGCAGAAGGGAGCCACCAGCGGCAACACGCTGCGGGTGATCTCCGTGCGCCAGGACTGTGATGGCGACGCACTGCTGGTGCTGGCCGAACCTGCTGGGCCGACGTGCCATACGGGTGAGCGGAGCTGTTTCTTCCACGACATGGCTGGTGCCTCACTGGCGGCTCCTGCCGTACCCGGTAGCATTCTTGCCCGTCTGACCGACGTCATCCACCAGCGCGGCGAGCAGCAGGACGAGACTTCGTACACAGCGAAACTGCTGCACGGCGGGGTTGACCGGATCGGCAAAAAAATTGGTGAAGAGGCGGCTGAGGTGATCATTGGGGCGAAGAATGGCTCACCTGCCGAGCTGACCTACGAAATGGCGGATCTGATCTATCACAGCCTCGTGCTGCTGGAGAATCAGGGCGTGGCCCCAGAGGACGTCTGGAGAGAACTGGAACGTCGTTTTCATCCATAATCATAGCTTCGACGGCATTGTGGCCGCTCGATCGCCAGTTCGTCACTAGTTCCTGCAGCCTATGCCTATGACAGAGCATGCTGGCCGAGTCCTGGTAATTGATGACGATCCGGGCATGTGCGATTACTGCGCACGGACGCTCCGTTACGCGGGATTCAGAGTCGAATCAACCGAGATTGACCCTGCGGCTGTGGCGATGCTCCGCACGCGCCCGTTTGACCTTGTGCTGCTCGATAGTGCTGGGCTTGAGCATGGCGAGACTTCGCTTTTGGCACAGATCCGCGCCCACGATTCCAACCTGCCGGTGCTGTTGCTCAGCGACGGAGCGACGGTTGAGCAGGTGGCCAGCGCGATGCGGCGTGGTCTCCAGGGTCTCATCCAGAAGCCATTCCCGCCTGATGAGCTATGTGTAGTGGCTGCGGAGATAGTGGAGAAGCGGCGCACGGCCCGGGCGCGTGAGCGCGTAGCGGCACTCCGACCACTGCTTCAGATAAGCCAGCGCCTCCACTCTGAACTCGATCTCTCGCGGCTCCAGAACCTGATTATTGAGACGGTACGTAGCGAACTGGAGGCCGACCGCGCCTCGCTAATGCTGCTTGATGAGGGGGGTACGATCCTGCGCATGGCGGCCTGCTCGGGGTTGCCATCCACTGTGACGGTGGGACACCGGGTGTCGGCGACGCGCAGTCTGGCAGGGTGGGTTGCCGTTCATCGCACCCCGCTCAGCATTGACGCGCACGGCGTGATCTCTCCGCCAAACGCCGATATTTGCGAGATGTCCTTTGACAATGAAATGACCTCGTCGCTGGCGGTGCCAGTCCTCGCGGGCGACCATATGCTCGGTGTGTTGAACGCCGCTAAGGTGCGCTCGGGGCTCTCCTTTAGCGCCGCCGACCAGGATTTGCTGCTGCTGCTTGCGGGTCAGGCGGCCACAGCGATCTCGAATGCGCGGCTCTACAGCCAGGTGGCTCAGTCGGAAGAGCGTTACCGCGCCCTGCTTCATCACGCCAACGATGCCGTGTTGCTGCTTGATGCGAGTGGACGAACTATTCTGGAGGCGAACCTGGCTCTTGAGCAACTCAGCGGCTACCGTCGCCACGAGATTCTGGCGCTGCGCCCCGCCGAGTTGCTGCCTGATGTGGGCAGTTTGGCGCAGAACGCTCTTAGCGGGACGGTGAATAGCTCTGGCTCTGGTGACTCTCAGGAGATTGAGACGGTACTCCAGACGCGCTGGGCACAGCCGGTGCAGGTGGCGGTGAGCGTGAGCGTGGTGCCCTACGCGGGCCAGCAGCTGCTGCTGGTGATTGCCCGCGATGTGAGTGAACGTCAGCGCATTGCCCGGCAACTGCTTCAGACGGAGAAACTGGCCGCCCTTGGTCGGCTCTCTGCCTCGATGGCCCACGAGATCAATAATCCGCTTCAGGCCATCCATAACGCAGTTCACCTCATGCTGAATCGGGCGCTCCCTGATGAGAAACGCCAGCGTTATCTGGAAATGACCCGTGAGGAGATTGATCGGCTAATCAGTATTGTGCAGCGTATTCTCGATTTCTACCGACCAACACGCGACGGCATGCGCCCGGTAGATCTGGGCAATATCCTCGACTCGGTGCTGACGCTTACGGCCAACCAACTCCACGAACACGGTATCCACACGACCCGCACGAATCATATGGCGTTGCCACGAGTTTTCGCCGTGAGCAGCCACATTAAGCAGGTCTGCCTAAGCCTAATCTTCAACGCAATCGAGGCTATGCCCGATGGTGGCGAACTGCGGGTGAGAGTTTATGTGGCGGCGGATGGGAGCGAGGTGAACGCGGACGGATTTACCGTGGTGGCTGGTGGGCTCGCTACGAATCCGATGACCGGGCCATCGGTGGTGGTGGAAATTGGCGATACGGGCGAGGGTATCTCCTCGCAGGATCTGCCTAAGATTTTTGAGCCCTTCTACACAACACGTACAAAGGGTACCGGATTGAGCCTGGCCCTGAGCTACAGCATCGTTGAGCAGCATCACGGGGAGATGGCGGTGCGCTCCGAGCTTAATCAGGGGACGACATTTCGTATCCGGTTGCCGGTGGCGAAGTAGGGGCGGCTCGCGAGCCGCCCCTACGGCCAGAGCCGCCCCTACGGCCAGAGCCGCCCCTACGGCCAGCGGTAGTGCTGGCCCGGCGGCAGACGCAGGCTCTCTTCGCCCAGGCGACCAAGTCCCCGATCCCCTGTCGCCGGGCGGCGCTCCAGACGTGCCTCGGTTGTCCACTGCACCAGCCAGTCGTTCCGCAGCAGCTCGCCGCTCACGGGAATCCCCAGACTTCTGCCATACTGCTCGGTCAGATCCTTGAACCCTGCGCAGACTCCGTCGTTGAGCGTGCTATCTGGGCATCCCTCGCTGCGGATGGTCTCGGCCAGATAGAGCTGTGCGCCTAGGGGGCGGGTGCCGACCGTGCCATCGCGTAGCTCCAGGCATGCCCGCTCGAAGCACTGGAGTCGCCCCCAGGCAAAGGGTACCACCGGGGTGAGGGGCAGACCGATCCGCTCGATCCCGCCACGCTCGGCCCATGCGCGCATAATCGGCGCGGGCACGAAGGCTCCGGTCTCTTCAAAGGTGCGCCCGCCCGCCGACCGCACTGTGATCTCAGCGATCTGGCGGGCTGGCGTGAGGGCTGCGCCGTTGGCCCGCAACTCCACGGCCAGCCCGTAGCGACCCGGCGGCAGCTCATCGGGCAGGGCTAAGGTCTGGAGGTGCTGGACATCTGCCCCGGCAGGCCAGCGTTCCGGCGGAAGAGCCGCGTAGATCAGCGGCAATTCGCTCTCTCGCAGGGGACGACCTCCCGGTGTTGTGATCTGTGCCGCCACCACGATGTCGGCCCCGGTCGGGGCAACATCCGCCCGTCGCCAGTTCAGCGCGATGGTCAGCAGTTCGCCTGGTTCGTAGGTGGCGCTCAGCGGCGCAGCCAGGGCGTAGCTTGTCAGATCAAGGCCCGTGCCCATACGGGCAGGCGGGACGATAGCCTGCTGCGGCCCGGCATCCACTGGCCGGTAGAAATCAAAGGTTCCCAGGGAGCCATCCTGGGCGTAGCGATGGTGCAGCACAGCGACGATCTCGGGGGTGAGCCAGTTGCCCAGGTAATCGAGTACGGCTAGGGGCGGCGTGCCGTTGGACAGGTCAACTAGCAGGGCGGACTGGTCGGCCAGACCCTGGTCAATGAGTTGGCGAGACTCGAAGACCTGCATGCGCGACACGACCCCAGCAGCGGCGGCGATCCCCGGCATATCGGTGAAGATCTGCGGGCCAGCGGCGCGTATTTGCTGCTCCAGGGCCGTATCTACCCGCCCGAAGGCCACCAGCAGATCACCCTCGCGCCGCGCATCGTCCCAGAGTCCATAGTGCCCGATGGCCAGCCGAGGCGGGCTAGGTGCGACCAACCCGGCCTGCCGGGGCCAGAACGGATCCCACAGGGGCGGGTAGGTGATCAGGGAGGCGATGAGGAGACCGATAACCGATAGCCGATAGCCGATAGTACGACGGTTGTCGTTTGAATCACCCCCCCCTAGCCCCCCCGCAAGCGGGGGGGAACAATGCATTGGTTCCCCCCCGCTTGCGGGGGGGCTAGGGGGGGTGATCGGCGGAAGCCTCTCTGCGAAGATATTCACAACTGTCGTAATAGCCGATAGCCGAGGGCGGGAGGCCACAATCCAGACCAGACCGACATAAAGTTCCAAGAAATAGTTGCTGTAGGCACCCACCTTGCCCACCCCGACGGCGATGATCGCGCCGAAGAGGGTGTAGATCAGGGCGGGAGCTAGTGGAATGTGCGACGGGAGAGCATGGCACTCTCTGGAAAAAAGCCCTCCATTTTTTTTGTCATGGACCACAAGCGAGACCAGCGCGGCGGCGGCGAGGGGCCAGCGCAGCTGGATCTGGGTCTTCCAGAAGCCTTGGGCCAAACTGACATCCCAGCGATTGGCGTTGGCGGAAATAACGTGCGTGGCAAACCAACCGCCGCTGGCCGACTGAAGCAGGCCGAAGAGCAGTCCTCCACCACCGACAATCGTGCCGCCGAGGATGAGCATGGCCCGTAGCTGCGAGCCGCGCTCTGTCCGGTTCACCCGCAGCAGGTCGGTGAACAGCCACAGGCATGCGGTGGCAGGTGCGGCGATGAGCGAGGGCTTGGTGAAGAGACAGGCCAGCAGGAGCATCCCGGCGAGAGCCGGACGACGCCTGCTTAGAGCCACTAGCCCCCACAGGCCAAGGCTAAGTCCAAGCATGTCAACCCGCATCAGCACAGCCCACTCACGGACAATGGGGATGGTGAGGAGGAGAAGGGGCAGGAGGCAGGAGGCAGGAGGCAGGGGACAGGGGGCAGGGAGGCAGGAGGCAGGAGGCGGGGAGCAGGGAGCAGGCTTCCGGCTCCCTGCCTCCTGCCTCCTGCCTCCTGCCTCCGATCCGAGCGTGGCGATAGCCGCTACTGCCGCCAGAGCGGCGAGCAGCGAGATCAGCCGACCGGCGAGTAGGGCCGAGCCGGTGATCGTGGAGAGTCCGGCGCAGAGCAGCAGGTAGAGCGGCGGGTAGTTGATGATCAGGTAGGGAGGATTCGCGGGATCGGCGTAGATTTGCCAGATCGGCGTGCCGGTTCGCACCTGTTCCACCTGGGCTAGCAGCGGCCCTTCGCCATAATCGAGGGGGTGCGGGAAACCAAGAATCTGGCGGGCGTGATCGGCGAAGTAAAGGAGGTAGGCCGCCATCATGATGGCGAGGCCGATCTGGGCGGCGCGCAGGGCCGTGCGGGCGATCATGGGCGATCCCGTGGGTAGTCGTGTTGTTGGCCAGTATTATACAAGCCTGGCGGGATTGTGCGGCTAGGGCGAGATCACCCGCATAATCGCCATAGTGGCGCTGCTGCGTGGCATATCGCAAATCAATTTACAGGAGATCACCTGCGAAATCGCCATAGTGGCATTACTGCGGCTCAGGTTCCAGCTCTGCCATCCGTCATCTGAGACAGACAACTGCTGCCTCCTGTCCATCAGTTGGCGGGTTGCCTGATCACGCTGCATCGGGTTGAGGATCGGCAGAGCGTTGACAATGGTGGGCACCGCGTCATTCGAGAGCGAGAGCAGGTAGTCCAGATCAATCCCTTCATTATTGCTATACCGACCAGTGATGGAACTGCGGGTCAAGGCGGAGGGGTTGGCCTGATAGCGGGCGATATTCTCGCGGACGATCAGGGCGTCGGGGCTGATGATATTAAGGATGGTGAGGGAGATCAGGGCCGAGGCGAATCCGCCGGATAGGAAGATTCGTGGGCGGGCGCAGATCAGCGCGGCCACAAAGATCAGCAGCACCACAGCCAGCCAGATCATAAAGCCGTGGGTGTAGAGGCGCAGGCGGGTGAAGCCGTAGGCCAGTTCGTAGAGCCACATGCGCTGGAAAGCTGAGGTCAGGATGCCGAGGACGAGCAGCACCATCGCCGAGCTAGAAGCGTTGAAGGCCAGTCGTCGGGCCGCGTTTTCGCGGTGCGTCACGAGGGCTAGGGTGCAGAGCAGACCGAGGGCGAGGCATGCCACCGTGAGCAGTTCAAAGAATCCGCGCCGGGCGTACTCGGCGTAGGTCATGCCGCTACGGGTCAGGCTGTCGAGACCGCCAAAGAGATAGGCACCCTGAATAGCCATAAATCCGGCGAAGAGCAGATCCAGCAGCAGCAGCACGGTAATCGCCTCGGTGCTGCCCAGGAAGCGCCAGGCCATGCTGCTGCGATCCAGACGCTCGGTGTCGCCCTCGGCGGGAAGTTCGGCCAAAGTCGGCACGCCCTCGGCCAGAGCGACAATCAGGAGACCCGCCGCGCCCCAGGCGAAGCAGATGATGATGATCGCGTGGACGATGGCTGTCCAGAGACTGAAGGGCAACTGGAGGGTGAGTAACTGGGTCATATAGCTGGCGAAAATGCTGTCGGCAGCGGTGAGCAGGCCAGCAAAGATCAGCAGCAGCGGCGTGGCCAGGATCACCCCACGAACTACCGGGGTCAGGGCACGCATCTGGTCGCCGCCGATCCGTAGCCGACTCATCTGGCGGAAAGCCAGGATCGTCGGGTGGATGCCGATCTCGAAGAGAGCCTGGAAAGCGCGCCTAGCGAGACGGACGGGAGGCAGGCGGTGCAGGGCGTCGCTGCGAAAGCTGACGGCGAGCAGCAGCAACAGGCCAATCAAGGCGAGCAGGTTGAGGGCAACGAGCATGGGCTCATCGCGCACAGCCAGCCAGACCGCGAAGCTGAGTGCGGCGACTCCGAGCCAGCGGTTGGCCGCGCCGGGACGATCCTCAATCTGGCTGATGAGAGACAGGGCCAACAGGCCGAGGATTACGAAGAGAGGAACCGAGATACCGAGCGCATGCCCGTAGAAAAACAGGTCGGCGCAGATACCGAGCAGCAGAGCAATGCTAAGCAGAATGTGAGGTGCGCGTAAGTTCGCCATAAGTGGCTCCGGGTCGCAGAGAACAAAATACCGCTGCCCTGGTTATACCAAGACAGCGGCATTGATTCGACCCTTTATGTGTGCCGTCCTGCGCACGTAAGTGCTTGACAGGTACCTACATCTTCATCCTGTAGCCGACTTCCTTGAGCAACTCGCGGGCGATGACATTCTTCTGGATCTCGTTGGTACCCTCAAAAATGCGAGTGACGCGGGCGTCACGATACATCCGCTCCAGGGGCAACTCACGCGAGAAGCCCATACCACCGTGGATCTGGAGTGCCTCGTCAATCACCTGGCTGGCCATCTCCGTGCAGTAGAGCTTAACGATGCTGCTCTCCAGCGTGGCGGGATGGTGAGCGTCTACACGTTTGGCGCAATCGTAGGCGATCTGCTCCATCGTGTAAATCTTCACCGCCATCTCGGCCAGCTTAAACTGGATGGCCTGGAAGTCGGCCAGGGGGCGTCCGAACTGGTGGCGCTCGATGGCGTACTTACGGCTAATGTCAAACGCCTCTTTAGCCGCACCCACACTGCTGCCGCCCAGCCCCACCCGGCCAATATCGAGGGTCTTCATGGCGATCTGGAAGCCGTGGCCTATGCGGTGGGCACCGCCAAGAACGTTCTCCTCCGGGATACGGCACTCTTCGAAGAAGAGGCTCGCCGTATGGGATGCCTTCAGACCCATCTTATGCTCAACCTTGCCGACGCGGAACCCAGGCGTGCCCTTCTCGACAATAAAGGCGGTGATACCGCCACGGGCACCCTTTTCCTGATCGGTAACGGCGTGGACGATGATCACATCGGCGAAGCTGCCGTTGGTGATCCACATCTTTTGGCCGTTGAGTACCCACTCGTTGCCCTGGTGCGTGGCGGTGGTCTGAAGGTGAGCGGCGTCGGAGCCAGCATCCGGCTCAGTGAGCGCCCATGCGCCGATCAACTGGCCGTGGTTCATCGCCGTGAGGTAATGCTCCTTCTGGGCCGGGGTGCCGCCGAGAAAGATACTCATCGCTGCGAGCTGGGCGTGGGCACCGATGATTGTGGCAGTGCTGGCGCATGAGCGATTGAGCTCCTCCATCAGCACGCAGTAGCCGGTAATGCCCATCTCTAGCCCGCCGTACTTCTCGGGAAAGGGCACTCCCATCAGGCCGATCTCACCGGCCTTCTTCAGCACCTCAAAGGGGACTCGCTCTTCCTCATCGAGATCATGGGCGATTGGGCGGATCTCCTTGTCCACGAAATCGCGAATGGTCTGGCGCAGCATCTTAATCTCATCGGTATGCTCGTACTCCATCGTCGTGGCCTCCTTGATAGCCTTGAGTGCTGAAAGCAGCGTGCGATATTACACACTGCGTCATGAAGTATAGCAACCGCTTGCTCAGATGTCAAAGGGAAGAGCGCAGACTGACGGCTTATGTGAAAAGTAGTGAGCCTAGCTGAAGACAAAGGGCCGACCTACAAGTCGAATCCGGCCCGCCACGCCGCTTACCAGGTGGCAGGTCTGGCTCTATGAGTGGCGGGCGGGCCGGTGAACCAGATGCTGAATCACCTCGATCAGACCCTTCAGACTGACGGGCTTGGTCAGATACTCGTTCGCGCCAGCCTCCAGGCAGCGCTCACGGTCCCCGGGCATGGCCAGGGCGGTCAGGGCGATGATCGGCGTAGCCGCGAACGCGGGCTTGGCTCGTAGCCGGCGGGTAGCCTCTAGCCCGTCAATCTCTGGCATCTGGATGTCCATAAGGATGAGATCCGGACGAACCTCCTCCGCCATTGCCAGAGCCTCGCGCCCATTGCGTGCGACCGTCAGGTGATAGCCCCGATCCTGCAAGTAGTCGCCAACGGCGATGATATTGATCTCGTTATCCTCGACCAGCAGGATGCGTGCGGCGGCGACGGCTGGCGGCAGGGCCGACGGCGCGATGATCGCCGCTTCGTGGGGAGCATTCTGAGTCGCCGCAGCCACGGCCAGAGCCCGCCGCAGATCGTCGCGTGAGATCGGCTTGAGCAGATACTCCGCAGCGCCGGCTGTCAGTCCCTTCTCGTGCTCGTCCACCACCGATACGATGATCACCGGGATGCCATGCAGATCGGAGGATGTCTTGAGACGGGTCAGCACCTCCCATCCCGACAGACCCGGAATCTGGAGATCTAGGAAGATCACATCGGGCTGGAGGGCAGCGATCCGCTCCAGAGCGCCCTCGCCCTGCTCGTAGACCGTCGCGTGAATATTAATCTCCTGTAGATAGCGCGTAAGCTGCTCGCTGGCGATGCCCGAGTCTTCGATGACCAGCGCCGAGCGCAGTGCGCTGGCGTTACTAGTCGGCGCGATGACGCCCTTCACGTCCAGCGGCGTGGGAGGGGTGTAGGGCAAGCTAATGATGAATCGGCTGCCCTTGCCTGGCTCGCTCTCCACCGTAACGCTGCCGCCGTGTAGTTCGGCCAGGCGCCGCACCAGCGCCAACCCCAGCCCAGTACCCTCATGCTGGCGGTTTAGGCGGGAGTCGAGCTGAACGAAGGGCTGGAAGAGTTGGGCGAGATCCTCCCGCGCGATGCCGATGCCGCTGTCCTGTACGACAAAGCGGACCGCGCCCGCCTCGTCGTCAACGGTGACACCCAGGCTGACCCGGCCACCCGGATCGGTGAACTTGACCGCGTTGGTGAGCAGGTTCACCAGGATCTGCTTGAGGCGTTTCGGGTCAACCTCCACCCTCGCCATCTGGTCGTCTAGCCGGAAGGCCAGCTTGAGTTGCTTCTTGAGCGCCTGCTCCTTCACAAAGAGCATACTGGCCTCGCATATCTCGGAGATTGCGACAACTTCGCGCCGCATCTCCATGCGACCAGCCTCCACCTTGGACAGGTCGAGGATATCGTTGATGAGCGTGAGCAGATGGCGACCGCTGGTCTCGATATGGCCGATCATATCGCGCTGGCGCTCATTGAGCGGGCCACGGTACTGCTCCTGGAGACTCTCGCTCAGGCCCAGGATAGCGTTGAGGGGGGTGCGCAGCTCGTGGCTCATGTTGGCCAAAAACTCATCCTTAGCCCGTACCGCCCGCGCCAGTTCCATGTTGGTGCGGCTGAGATCGGCTGTGCGCTCGTCAACCCGGCGCGCCAAAGAATTGCGCTCTTTGATGAGATCATCCTCCGCCTGCTGGCGCTCAAACCAGAGGCCGAGCGAGTGGGTGATGCCGTCGAGCAGGTTCTGCTCCTCTGGGATAATGAAGGGGCTGTCGTCGGTGTAGGCGACGGACAGATGCCCACGGATCGCACCGCCGACCATGATGGGTGCCGACAGCCCGCGCAGCAGGGGTGCTTCGTCGGATACCGAGCGATAACGCTGTCCGTCTAGCTCAAGGGCCGTGACCGCCTTCCCAGGGAATTGCATCGCCGGAACCAGATAGGCCACAACCTGCCGACAGATCTCATCCTGGGGCGGGGCCGCCTCCAACATGCGCTGCACCTGGCGCAGGCATGTCAGCTCCTTGAGCCGTTCCTTCAGGTCGTGTTCCATCTGCTTGCGTGCGGTGATATCCTTGCCGGTGGCGACAAAGTGGGTGATGACGCCGCGTTCATCGCGGATGGGCGTGATCGTCTTGTCCTCGTAGATCAGCAAGCCATTTTTGCGCCGGTTGCAGATCTCGGCGTGGAACGACTCGCCGCGCAGGATGGTCGCCCATAGGTATTCGTAGAACTCCGCGCGCTCGATCCCCGACTTGATGATCCGTGGTGTCTTGCCGATCGCCTCGGCCCTACTGTAGCCTAACTGGCGCTCGAAGGCCGGGTTCACATACTGGATCTCTCCGCTCACATCGGTAATGACGACCATATCCTCCATCTGCTCGACGACGCGCGAGAGACGGGTGATCTCCTCGGTGGAGCGCTTGGCCTCGGTGACATCCTGCACCGTGCCAAGCGAGCGTGTGGGGCGACCGTCTTCGTCGTAGGAGGCGCGGGCACGGGCGTGGATGTACTTCACCTGGCCGTGGGGTAAGAGGAGCCGGTACTCCATATCGAACTGCCGGTGGGCCGCGACGCACTCGCGGTGGATCTGGACGAGCGATGCGCGGTCGTCGGGGTGGATGATCGCCAAAAACGCTTCGTGGGTGATGGGGAAGGTGTCCGGCTCGATGCCGAAGATGCGGCATGCCTCAGCCGAACCACTCACACAGTTCTCGCGCAGATCGAGTTCATACACGCCAAGATGGGCGATGCGCTGAGCCTCCTCAAGGCGGGCTCCGTTCTCGCGCAGGGCGTCCTCGGTCTTGCGGCGCTCGATGGCCAGAGCCACCTGCGCGGCGACCGAGCCCAGGAAGATCTTATGACGCTCCGTGTAGCGGTCGCGCATTCTGTAGTCGAAGACCGCTATGACACCGATGATGCGCTCGCCGATGGCAAGGGGTATGCCCAGCCACGAGGCCGGTGGCGTAACTCCGCCATCTACCTCGCCGCGCAGCCGCAGTTCCTCAAACGACTCAGGGGTGAAGATGACTGCGTGGCCGACGCGGCAGACGTATGCGGCGCGGCTGTGCGCCATCAGGGTCGGGACGAGTGATAGGCCGTGCTTGTCCACCGTGTAGACATTGTCAACGGCACCCGTCTGTGGATCGAGCAGCCGGACGAACATATTCTCTGCGGCGATGACCCGCGCTAGGGCCTGCTGTACCAGCTTCAGGAAGGTGTGGATCTCCGAAATGGCCGCCGCGCCCTGCATGATCTGGAGCAGCGCCTGACGCTCATTCTCGGCCCGTGTGCGCTCGGTGATCTCGCGGACGATCACCACCGCCTCGTCCGTGCTGGCCTGCGTATCCACGCGGGCCTCGTAGGATCGCTCCTCGTCGCCCATCATGAGCGGATACTCAAACGTCTGGAGCCTGCCGGTCACAAACGCTGCCTGGAGGGCTTCCAGGGTGAGCGTGCAGACATGCGGGGGGAGTACCACCGAAATATGCCGACCGATGAAGACGTCGGGAGGGGCGTACAGAGACTGGGTCTCTGGCGCCGTGTAGTCCAGAATGACGCCCTCGCGGCTCAGGCGGAAGATAAGGTCGGGGATTGACGTGAGCAAGATCTGGCTACGATGCATGCGAAGGCGGCGCTGCTCGTCCGCCTGCTGGTCTGGGTCGGTGATGTTACTCATAAAGTGCCTCGGTAGTGGCTCAATCTAGATATGGCCACACGTTCTGTGCCCATTCTCTACGATGAAGTATACCCGAGCTACGAGGGGGACGTGGCACTAACCCTGGTGTAGGGGG
>JBAXMH010000047.1:0-23428 GCA_037134395.1 Chloroflexales bacterium | reverse complement strand
ACGGAACCCATAGGCAAGAACCTCCGCCGCCGCCTCGGTGGTGTAACCTCGCCCCCAGAACGGCACCCCCATCCAGTATCCCAGCTCCGCGTGCTGGTGCTGCGAGCATATGACGAGGCTGATGGAGCCATACAGACCATCAGACATCCGATCCGTGATCGCCCAGGTGAGGCTGGTACCTTTGTGGGCCGCCTCGGTGTGACCCGCGATCCATTGCTCGGCCAGCCCATCGGGATAGGGAAAGGGGATGGTCAGAGTGGTATCGGCAACCTCGGGTACGCCCGCGAGTCGTTGAATCGCCGGAGCGTCAGCCAGGAAGAGGGGACGCAGACGAAGACGGGATGTTTCACGCACTGCGATGATGGCCATGATGATTCCTTTCCTGTTCTGGACGGCGGCGTTCTGACGATCACGTCCTTCCCTCACACCTACCCCAGCCGCACATGCACGAGCAGGTCGTTGATGGCGGCCTTGGCACTCGGTTGGTCGGGGAGCCGACTGGTGTCACGTGCGGCCTCTAGTTCGCTGCGCAGCCGGGTGTACTCCGCAGCGAACAGGGCGATATCACCGTCTTCCAGGGTGTCCTGCTCCGACCCGGCCTGCTTACGCGCCACCAATTCGGAGATGTACGGGAGCCGGACGATCGTGTTCAGCGTGAGCAGGTTCGCCTCGACCTCGCCGGTTCGCATCAGATGGATACCCGTCAGCAGCACGCGGAAGACGTAGAGCAGCGGTTTGACCCGCCGTTGGCGTTCGCCCGCGAACAGCCGCCACTGAGTCTGGGCGAAGCCCAGGTAGTGGTAGGCGTGATGGCGGGTAATGAGCTGCGGAACCAGGGTGCGTAGCGCGGCGTGGGCAGGCGTGGTGGATACAACCAGGGGCGAGCAGAGGTGTTCCAACACATAGCCGTTGGGCCGTAGCAGCAGTCGGCAGAACTTTGCGACATCGTGGGTGACCAAGTCAATCTCCCGCCCGTCGCGTTCGGTGGTGACCTCGATGGTCTCGCGGCGTGGGTTCAGCCCGACCACCTCGCGCAGCGGGAGGACGTGGACACCGCGCAGATCGTCGTCCGAGTCGGGCGAGGGAAATCCGTAGAGGTGGGCACCGCTGATGGTGGCGAAGAGCAGCGGGTAAGGCTGTTCCGCAACAACAGCGCGCAGGAGGGCGTCGGCGTCAGGCATTTAGTCCTCCACCATCAGGCGGCGGGCGCGGATCAGAAAGGCATCAACCGCGAGGACATCGGGCTGCTCGGGGAGCGCACTGGTCGCGTAGGCCATGTCGAACTCCCGGTGCAAATCCCGGCGCCAAGCGTCCACCTCGGCCCAGGAGAGATCGCCGCGTTTGATGGCCAACAACCGTTCACGGTACTCCGTCACGCGCACGGAGATCGTCCCCTCGCGCAGGGCACCGATACCGCTGATCAGCAGACGGATGAGGTGCATCGCGTGCGTATGGCGCATCGTCCCGTGGGTATGCAGATCGTGTTCCAGGCGACGAAACTGTGAGAGGACGTATCCATTGTAGGTCTGGTAGAGGTGTGTGGAGAGAAAGCAGTCACGCATGGCGCGCAATTCCTCGGCGAGCGGTGTGGCGTACTCAACCAGCGGGGTGTAGAGGCACTCCAGAATGGTCGGGTTAGCTTTCACGGCGAGACGGAGGAACTTCCCGATCTCCCAGTAGCACTCTTGGGCCGCATGGTTTTCGATCTGTTCAGGCAGGTGGGCCAGCGACCACTGCAGATGAGCGGGAGGGAGGTAAATCCCGCGCCGGTCGGTGTCGGAGTCCGCGTCATCGAGACCGAAGGCGCGGGAGCCGACCACGCAGCGGTAGATGATGGAGGAGCGCAGGCTCTCAGGGTCGGGGGAAGGGAGAAGGGCACCGGCAGGCTGATGCTCCCTATGGATGCGTACCTGCTCCCGGCGCAGCGTGACCTCTCGTCCGTCAGGCAGGCGCACGACATAGACGCCATCCCCACGCTCGGGGACGGCCACGACCACACCGACCGCACCAGCGGGAGCGATCTCGGGGCCAGTCGCGTCACGCACGGGTTCACGAGTGACCACCTGCGTGCCGGTGGGGATGGTCATAGGAAATACTCATCAATCCGCACTGTGGAGCCCCCGGAGCGTGGTCGCCTTGTCACGGAGACGATCGAGCATCTGCAACTCACCGATCCACTCGATGGTGTCACGCGTCTCGACCAGTTCATCATTCTGAACGCGGCGGAGAAACTCGTCCGAGGTCAGGCCATGCTGCTGCTCGAAGGCAGCGACTCGCTGCTCGCCACGCCGCACACCGATTCCCAGCAGTTCGATCTCGCGCTGAATCGCCGCCTCGATCAGGGGCCGAAGGGGGCGGCCACCCTGTCCCGTAATGGTAATTGTCGCATTCGTTACGGTCATGCGTGTACCTCCTTATCCTCTCAGTATACCCGTTATGGAGAGCATCCCGCAGCAGCATGGCCTTCTTCAGCAGGGCTGTTGCAAAGTCACGCGCCCCCTCTCCCCCTGCCCCCTCTCCCACGAGGGGAGAGGGGGTATTCCGCATCAGAAAGCTGTTCGGCTCCCCTCCCCCCGCGTGGGGGAGGGGCTGGGGGTGGGGGAGGCGGGCGGCAATCTGACGACTTTGCAACAGCCCTGCCTTCTTCAGCAATACTCTTCAATCCGACCAAACGGAAGACCATGAAACGGTGCATGACAGGCGAGGCGCGTTGCAAACCTCTGGCTGACCGAGTCTACCCTGAATCCACCTGATGGAGCGAGGCAGAACGAACAGTCAGCGAGGTCGGCAAGGAAGCCGGTGAGGGCTGGCAGTCGTGTCTTCCTCCTCACATATGAGCAGGCAAGATGGCAAGATTACCCGCATACAAACAGGCAAGATGGCTAGCCTTCCTGATTGCTCGCCTCGTGCGTCTCCAGATAGGCCCGAATGGCTTCCTCGTACAGATCCTGCACATCACGTTCCTGGATGACGGCCAGCAACATCATGCGCTTCTTGAAGCCCTTGGGTAGCCGGGTTGAGATCGGCTCGCGCTCCGCCTTCGCGGCCTTCGGCTCCGCCTCGGGAGTTGCTTCCTCTTCGGCCTGCGGCGACAGCATCGCATCAAGCCCCGCGCCCTTGCGTAGCTCGCTGCGCACGAGGGTGCCCAATTGATTCTTAGCCATTATCGATCTCCTCGGCTAGCGCCCGGTAGGCCAGCGCACCAGCGCACTCGGGGTCATAGAAGGTGATGGGCTTGCCTGCGGTGGGAGCCTCGGCCAACTTCACATTTTCGGGGATGGTCGTGCGGTAGACGCGGTCGCCAAAGCTCTCTCTCGCCGCACCTTCCACTTCACGGCTCAGGATCACATTCTTGCGCACCATCGTGCAGAGTACCCGGAAACTATCGGCCGAGAGTTTCCGGTTGACCTTGCTCATCAGCTTGAGCGTGCGCTGGAGTTGGGTCAGGCCGGTGAGAGCGTAGGTCTCCACCTGGAGCGGCACAAGCACATCGTCGGCGGCGGCCAGGGCATTCATCGTGAACAGCCCCAGGCTGGGTGGCGGGTCGATCAGGATATAATCGTAGCGGTCGACCACGGCAGCGAGCGCCTCGCCCAGTCGCGACTCGCGGGCGATCTGGCCAACGAGTTCGTATTCTGCGGCCGCCATATCGATGGTCGAGGGCAAGAGGTCGAGACCAAATGCGGTCGCCATAATGGCAATACCCGCTCCGGCCTCGGGGTTCAGCAGCACATCGTAGGTTGTGCGCCGTGATTCGTAGGGGTCAATGCCAAGCCCCTTGGTCGCGTTGCTCTGGGGGTCGGCGTCCACGACGAGTACGCGCCGCCCACGGCTGGCTAGTGCCGCACCGAGGTTGACGGCCGTCGTCGTTTTGCCAACTCCACCTTTTTGGTTGGCCAGGGCAATAGTCAGGGCCATAAACCGCCTCCTGATTGCTGGCAGTCTTGTATGCGGATCATCTTGACGGCTGGCAGGCGTGCTTGTCTGTCATCTTGATGACTGGCAGGCAAACTGTTCTGTCGTCTCGCATAGTTTACCACCTGGTAACCCATCGCTCACAGTCCGGTGCCGCAAGCGCGGAGCATACTAGCATACTAGCATACTAGTATGCTTATCGTCTAGATTACAAAGAGGCGTGCTGTCTTTGGGGGCACCGTGTTAAAAAGGAACGAGCAAGCATAATCGAAATCGTGTAGCATCATTTCCCTCGGGTGTCTGTTCCTAATCCACGACTGGGGTGGCACGTAATGTCACGACCTCGCCGCGCAACGTCAACTGGCCTAGCGTCTCCGTAATGCAAATATCCCCGGCATCGCATGCGTCGTCCGCAGGGTTCCATTGGACGCCTGTGCGGAATAGATGAACCAGGGGGTGCGGCCCGAGTACGCTCAACTTCTTGTCCGTCAGGCAATCACGAGCAGTGCGCCAATACCCAGTGGTTCGGCAATGCGCTGGCAAACATCGAGCGAGGGTTCTTCATCATAGTGGTGCAGTGCGGAAATGATGCCGTCGAGCAGCGGCGTGAGCCGTGTCTGTCGTCGGCTCGTACTCCTTTTTTTTTGGCCCGACAAGCATGATCGTCAGGCCGAAAGGCCCTTTCCTAACGCCCGCTCCTCCAGAACCTTCACACTCCCCCGATTCGTTGCCCAGCATGGCGGCGCAAAGCCAATGGTGAGTCAAACTACCCGATGTGGTTACAAAAAAGACCACCATCTATGCTACACTTGCATGGAAATTGTGCGTAGTACCATGGGCGTAAGGTGTACTGGATTCCTGAGCGTGAACACGTAGCCCACTTGAGTTGAAACAGCATCCACCCCTATGCCATTCCGCCCAACACCCGGCGACAAACTGACAATTGATGAAACGGTCTACAGGGTCGCCGAACATCCGTCCGCCCTTGGGATGGCCTACGGCCAGGAGGGACGGCAGGGTATCGTCTTTCAGTTGTTCGCCGATAACGGGCGACCTGCGGCCCTCAAGCTCTTCAAATCTCGCTTTCGTGCCCCTGCGCTCGTGGCCCAAGCCCAACAAATCGCCCCCTACACTGCTATCGCTGGGCTTGAGGTTTGTGCGCGCACCGTACTCTCCCCCATCCGCTACGCCGACCTCATCCGCCAGCACACCGACCTAAGCTACGCCGTCGTGATGCCCTGGGTCAGTGGGCCGACCTGGCTGGATGTCATCCTCAGCCGACAGACCCTTACCTCGACGCAGAGCCTATCCCTCGCACGCAGCCTGGCGCTCCTGCTCGCTACAATGGAGGAGCGCCGGCTGGCTCACTGCGACCTCTCGGCACCGAACCTGCTGCTGCCCGGGTTGCTCGCCCCCCCGGCCCAGCCGTCCGTCGCCCTGGTGGATGTGGAGCAACTTTATGGCCCAGGGCTGGATCGCCCCGAGGCGCTGCCTGGCGGCTCGGCTGGCTACGCCCACCGTACTGCGCCCGCCGGACTCTGGAGCCCGGTTGCCGACCGCTTTGCCGGTGCGGTGCTGCTGGCCGAGGTTCTGGGCTGGTGCGATGCACGGGTACGGGCAGCATCTAGCGAGGAGAGCTACTTTGACCCGGAGGATGTTCAGCGGCCCGGGCAGCGCGTCGATGTGCTCCATGCCCAGATTACGCAGCGCTGGGGCGCGAGGGTGGCGCATCTCTTCCAACGGGCATGGGAGAGTGAAACCCTCGCCGACTGCCCGACCTTCGGTGAGTGGCTGGTTGCTCTGCCCGATACCGTGACTGACGACGCACCAGCCCCGACCGGCGTACCTACCGGTTCCGCGTCGACGCAGCCAGATACCGTACGGACGCTGCTGGAGTTGGCGGCAATGCTGCGCGGCCAGGGCAACCGTGATGGGGCGATCACCACCTACCGGCAGGCCCTCGGGATGCTTGCACCCAGCGACGGGACACGCTACGAGATCCAGTTGCTCATTGCCGATGTGGAGCGCGGCGCGACGGTAGCGCTAGAGCCTACGTCAGCGAGCGCGCCACGCGAAATACCGACGATGCCGCCGGATCAGGATCGCCCCGTCCGGCGACTGGTTCGCTGGCCGGTGGTACTTGTCGCGATGCTCATCGTCATGCTCATTGGTGGAGGGGTCGCACTCTTTCAGGGTCAGGTCGCCGCACAATCAGCGACCGCAGCAACCGCTGCGGCGCAGGCCGGATATGAGCAGGCTACCAACACTCAACAGGCATATCAAGTAGCCATCGTTGCTACGGCTAATGTGCGATCAACAGCAACCACCACGGCCCAGTTGGCGCAGTCCGTCCAGGCCCAGCAGACACAATCAGCAGTGAGCATCCAGCAGGCCCAAACTGCGACCGCGCAGATCGCGACCGCGCAGACTGCGACTGTACAGATCGCAACCGCCCAGGCAGAAGCACAGCAAGTCCAAACTGCAACCGCCCAGATCTTGGCAGAGCAGTCGACTCAGACAGCTCTGGCCATAGCAACTAGTGCATCTGCGAAGGCCAATCGTGCAACCGCCCAAGCACGTACAGCCATTGCCAAGGCACAGATCGCACAGACTGCGGCAGCAGTCAATCAAGCGAACCAACAGATGACTGTAGTAGCAGGGGCAACGTCACAAGCAATGGCAGAGGCAACGTCACAAGCAGTGCTTGCTTCAGAAACGGCAGCAGCAGAATCAGTTGCGACATCTCAGGCAGCAGAAGCTCAGGTGCAGGCGACAAAGGAGGCATTTCTGGCGTCTTTGAATGGGGAATGGAGCGGGCCAAATTCTGGTGGTGGTAGGGTTCGCTTTTGGGTTGATCGAGGTCTCATCATAGATTTCTCAATTACGCTAGAGGATCATTGTGGGCCGTTGGGAATCGGACCCACACTTAAAGACGGTCGCTATGTGTATGGATCTATTTCCGGAAACCAATTCCACTATCAAGTGAAGTGGGACAATGAAGACGTAACAATTAAAATAGATGGTTCCTTCGAATCCGATAAAGCACAAGGAACATATTATTTGAAGTATTCGACTCCGTCTAATTGTTATAACATTGACACAACCTTTAATTGGAGCGCATCAAAGGTAAAATAACTAACGGGAACAATATGCCCTACACCATCCTCGCGACATCCAAAAACCCGGCGCTCATCATCTACGTCCTCGACGTGAGCGCTTCCATGCAGATGCCGATCGGCGCGAGCCGTCGGCTCGATACAGTGATCAAGGCGCTTGACGCGGCGGTTCGCCAGATGGTCTTTCGCTCAACCAAGGGGACGCGCGTCGCACCGCGCTACCGGCTCGCGATGCTCGCCTATAGCGATGGCGTCTTCGATTTGCTCGATGGCATCAAAACCGTTGAACAGGTCGCCAGCCTCGGAGTCCCAAAGCTCCAGACCCAGCGCAGCACTGACACCGCCAAGGCGTTCAGCTACGTCGAGCAGATGCTCCAGAAAGAGATGCCCAACCTTGCTGGTTGCCCCGCACCGTTGGTCTGCCATATGACTGATGGTGAGTATACCGGTGCAGACCCCGAGCCGATCGCCAGACGGATCATGAAACTGGCGAATGACGATGGGAACGTACTCGTTGAGAACATCTATATCTCTGACACCATCACGGACGAGCAAATCGCCCATCCGAATCAGTGGCAGGGTATTACTACAGGGACGAAGCTGACCACCGACTACGCGAAAAAGCTCCGTGCGATCTCGTCACCCCTGCCGGAAGGCTACCGGGTGATGATGCTCGAGTCTGGCTACCAACTGGCAGCAGACGCCGTGATGATGCTCCCCGGCGTCAGCCCAGAACTAGTCGAGATGGGGTTTGTGATGTCAACGGCAACACCTGTGGCGCGCTAACCGAGAAACAATATGGCGGACAGCACGACTATCTGTGTGCCTCAGGATTGTGAAACGCCGACGACCATGGTTGAGCGTACTGGATATTGGTGCCGTTATGCCTATGCCCGCTCGACTGATAGCCGTGCTACGAACGATGTTGGCCAAGATCGCTTGGTGCTACGGATTGATGATCAGCAGATCTCGCTGGTGCTTTGTGATGGTGTGAGCCAGTCCTTTGTCGGAGATCTTGCGGCTCGTATGCTCGCGGATGCGCTGCTTGATTGGCTGAGTACTACCGTTGAGAGCAGCAGCGCAACGGTCATCGAGTCGCTCACGGATCGACTCACGGTGCTAGTCGCTGAAGCGCAGTCCGCTATTGACGGATTCATGCTCCCCGACGATATCCCGCCGATGCTTCGTGATGTGCTTGAGCAAAAACGGGCACTCGGGAGCGAAAGTACCTTTATTGCTGTTCTGATCGATGTTACTATGGGGCGAATGGTGTTAGCATGGATGGGAGACTCACGCCTGCGACTATGGGGGATAGATGCGGAGCGTACACGCGAGTTTGGTGAGTCGTTTCATACTGCCGAGCGCTGGTCTAGTCGGCGCGGTGCAGTTGGTTCTCCACACGTCGCTGTGCTGACGCTCGCCGATGTCACACGACTGTTGATCTATTCAGATGGCCTCTCACAGCTTGATCATCAGGGTGACAACGTATTGTCAAACGAAGAACTGAACGTGCTGATTGAAGATGTAGGCAACGCCCCCACCAGTGACGATGTAAGCCTTGTTGAGATATGGCTGCAACAGGCTGAACCACAGCCAGATGCCGAAGTGGTACTGCAGCAGGCTGAACCACAGCCAGATGCCGAAGTGGTACCGCAACAGTCTGAACTACTGCCAGATGCCGAAGTGGTACCACAACAGTCTGAATCACAGTCAGATGCCGAAGGGGTACCACAGCAGTCTGAACCACAGCCAGATGCCGAAGTGCTACCGCAACAGTCTGAACCACAGCCAGATGCCGAAGTGCTACCGCCCGCAACTCCGCATCAGACGGATACAGATGACTCATATGGGCAAGTTCCGGGAGACTTACGCATCGTACCCGTTGCACCGAGCATACCTGTGACGGAGATACGTGCATCAGAGCAAACAGACCCGCCAGGAACACAGAATGCGTTGATGAAACGCTGGCCGCTCCTCCTCATACTGGCTGGCTTGATGATAGTTGGAATCCTCCTCTTTCGACGCTAGGAATGGAATTGCCGTGATCGGTACGGAGACCGCTTTTATCTTGAGTGGCGAAGAGCTTTACCTGCTCAGCGCGATCACCGGCGGTGAGACGCTGATCGGGGTGCAAGACCCGTTCATCGGCTGGCTGACTGAAGAGATCGTCGAGAAACTCGAGTCAGTACGTGGCGACCTGCACGCGCGCGGCTATGTGGTTGTACGAGACACGGGTGCGGCGGTCGAACCCTCGCTCGCGCCGCTCATCACTGCCCTGACCGTCCCACACATCGCGGTGATGGTGACTCTCCATCATCCTGGACATGACCTGGAAGAGCGAGCCTATCATGTTGGCCATGCGAGTACGGTAAAGCTCTCGCAGAGCGGGCAACACTACCAGCTTGAGCCAATGACTGAATCTGCTATCGCAGCAGACATCTGCAACTGGTGGGGACTGCACGATCAGATCGCCGCACCCGGGGTGCCGTTCAGGCTGGAACAATCCACGCTGCTGGCCGCTCGCGACGCTGCGGGCGATGCCGCCGCCGCCGCCGCCCTACTCAGCGAAGTCGGCGCACCTGCTGAGACCGCAGCCTCCTTTGCGTCCGCGCTCCATGACCCACAAACCAACGGGTCGCTCGCAGCGATGCGGCGCGGTGCGGCAGGCTGGGATGTTCGTGGGGTCGCCATACTAGAGAGCGCAGCGACCCTCTGGCGGCTCCGTGCGTTTCAGCATCACGATGCGCCGTGGGTAGAGGTAGCGCCGGAATCGGCAGCAGGTCTCACACAGCGCGTCGAGCGGCTGCTCCAGCATACGATCAGCGCGGCAGACAACGTGTAAGAGGGAGCCCATGGGATACGTCATTGTCACCGTCAAGCGTCTCGGCGAGGCACAGGTGCGTGATATTGAGCTAGCCATTGATGTGCCGGTATGCAAGCTCTGTGCGACCCTCGCGGCAGGACTCGGCTGGGATACGGACGACCAGGGACAGTCGGTGACCTACGTCGTCGAGGCTCACCCGCCGGGGCGCTTCCTCCGACCCGACGAGACCCTCGCGCAGGCCCAGGTCTGGGATGCGACATGGCTTGTGCTTCACCCCCAACACACCACGGCGACACCGCCGTCATCTGAGATACCTAGCACCGACGGCCCAAACCCCGGATCGGGGTTCGTCTGGAAGCAAGTCGCGTAAATATTTCTCGCGCAAGGTGCGCTAGTCTCGCGGTCACAAGCGGCATTCATCACAAGGGAGCCATCACCATGAGTCGAATTAAGGTCACACCCCAGCAGATTCGGTCAGCGGCAGGCCAATTCAAGAGTTCGAGTCAGCAGAGTAATGATATGGTTTCGCGGCTCACGCAGCAGATGAACGGGATGCAGTCAGAGTGGGAAGGCATGGCATCACAGAAGTTTTTTCAGGACTTTCAGCAATGGAAGGGCACAATGACCCAGTTTGTAGCACTGCTCAATGATATTGGTGGTCAGCTCGACGCAATCGCTACACGCTTTGAGCAGGCCGACCGGCCAAGCTAGACCGAGAACGATGGTGCACCCCACCAGTTACCGGTGGGGTGCGACGCACCTTGTAATCTGCTATTTGTTCGTTCAGAGGTAGAGCATATGTCCCAGCGCATCAGGGTACAGCCAGATCAGCTTCGGCAGAGCGCCCAGCAGCTTCGACAGGCGAGCAGCAAGATTCACGATAGCGGCAGTCGGGTGAGCAACGCCTACAACCAGATGGATGCCGAGTCCCGCAGCGCCGCCGGCGTCGGCGGGCGCGTGCGCCAGGCGCAGAGCCGGGCGGCGGCACTCGCGGAGGAGGCCATGCGGCTGGCGACCTACCTTGAGACCAAGGCAAACGCTTTCGAGCAGGCGGATCGGGCTGGGTTTGAGGGGTTGCGTGGGATTGCGTCGAGCATCGAAGCACTGCAAGTAAGTATCAAAGAATTACCGCAAACTATTCCTAACCAGGTTGGCGATCTGATGTTTCTCGGGATGTTAGCGTCATCAGGGGTCAGCACACATCTCCCTATTACTACCGTTGCTGTTGTATCACAGCAGTCAGCAAGTCAAGTGAGTAACCCTACAACAACTGAAGAGTGGAAGGCGTTCTATCGTAAGCAACCATGGAGCAAGAAATTCGAGGAATTAAAACAACTCGACCAAGAGATAGCTAGATTACAATCACAAATCAATCGAGGCATTACAGCCGATCACCTGAAGAACTCGATCAAATTTTACGATAAACTCATTGACGAGACCGAGCAAGAAATAAAACGTCTTGAGAAAGAAAAAGACAATTGGTTTGGAAATATTCTTAGAACGCACGATAGTTATGATCGGGCGCTCGAGACAACAAAAAGAAACCTCGAGACCCTCAAAAGTGATCGCGAGAAGGCGGTTCGTATGTTGTCCGACATCGAGAGGTTGCCGAATCTTCTTATACAGAAACAAGGGCTTGAAAATGACATCAAGCAGGGTATTACGCCCGATGGCCCCACTCCGAATGACCTACTAAGAGGAACCGCTGGATGTACGAATTATGTTGCAGAGAAGCGAGATATCAGATATTGGCCTAATAACAAAGATGAGCCAGGACATCCAGGTAACGCTTATGAATGGAAAAATCAAGCTATAAGAGCAGGATATGAGGTTGGGTCAGTACCGGTAAAGGGTTCTATTCTCGTATATCAACCAGGCGTTGGCGGTGTTGACTCGAAAAATGGCCATGTTTCCTATGTAGAAAATGTGGCCCAAAATGCTGATGGAACCTATAGTGTTACTATCAGTCAAGCAAATCCCAACTACGAGAAGGACGTTAATGGCATTCCCATCCGAGATGAGAAGGGACAGAAAATCGCTATTCTTGGTCAACACACAGCGGAGAGCAAACAAACTATCCAGGTTACAAGTGATGGCCTATTAATCGATCCGAAAAAGGGTAAAATTCCCGGGATCGACTTTATTTACGACAAGAAGCCATCGACCTCAGACTCGTCGGGAGTGCCGCAGCAGGTTTGATATTTTATCTGCCACATCTACGGCTCCTCGGAATTTCCTGGCGTTTGCTTCGGTTGTGCGCTCAGGCTGCTTGCCAGCGAGCTGAACTGGAAAAAGATTACCCGGAAGCTATACCAGGCTCAGCGCAGGTTAACAACACAGGTGATCTTGTATTGGTGCAGGCTGGAGCTATCAACTCCAATAGCCTGAACCATAAAAATATCGGGTTTAGGGTTTAGTATCCTACCGAAGTATCTCATCCACAACTGAGGCGGCACGATGCCCTTTCGCCCGAATATCAACGACATTGTCACGATTGATGGTGCAGCCTACCGCATTGCCGAACATCCATCTGCGCCAGGGATGCCCTATGGGCAGACCGGGCGACGGGCGACGGTTTACCAGCTACGAGCAGGTGATACTGTCCGGGCACTCAAGGTCTTTACCCCCGCCTTCCGCACCCCGCGCACCGTCGAGAGTGCGCAGCGTCTCGCGTCTTTTGCTGCACTTCCTGGCCTCCAGGCCGCTTCCCGGACGGTTCTCACATCCCATGGGCATGCTCCGTTATTGAGTCAGCACCCTGACCTCGAGTACGCAGTGTTGATGCCATGGATTCTTGGCGAGACCTGGCAGGAGGTGGTGCTGAGTCGACGTCCGCTGAGCGTTGAGACATGTTACGCGCTGGCACGTGATCTCGCACGCGTTCTGGCGACAATGGAACAACACCGCATTGCCCATTGCGACCTCGCTGGCCCAAACCTCATTTTGACAACCAGCCCTGTGCATGTAGCGTTGGTGGATCTTGAAGAGATCTACGCGCCAGGGTTACCACAACCTGACAAACTTCCCGGTGGATCACCTGGGTATGCCCACCGCACTGCACCTTCGGGTCTGTGGAGTCCTGTTGCCGACCGTTTTTCCGGAGCCGTGCTGCTCGCCGAGATCCTCGGCTGGTGTGACGAACGGGTGCGCACGGTAACTGGGGATGAACAATTCTTCGACCCGGAAGAGGTGCATCAGCCATCGATGCGCTACCAATTACTGGTCGAGGTATTGCGCAAACATTGGGGCGAAGGACTGGCAACTGCCTTCACGGATGCTTGGAACAGTTCCTCATTGGACGCCTGCCCGCCATTAGCTGGTTGGGCCGAACTCCTGGCTGTCACACTAACGGTATCTCCACTCACGAATCCTGGATCACCGCAAGAACGACTGGCGCACGCAACCCTTGCACGGGCCGAGGCACTCATCGAGCTTGGCCGTACCGCTGAGGCACTGAACGAGTTTTCAGAGGCGCATAAGTTGGCACCTGAGGTCGCCGCCGCGCCGTACGCACGTGCGCTGCTGTCCCATGGAGCCACGTACGAGACGACAGGCGATATCGCCGCTGCGCTGACGGCATATGAGCGGGCGATGCAGGTCGCGCCTGCGGGCGCGCTGCGCAATGAGATTGCGCTGATCATCGCTGCCGCGAGAGCAAAGCTGACACCAGAAATCGGGAAATGTCCAAACTGTAAGCAGAGCATCCAACCAAGCTGGGTACGCTGTCCCTATTGTGGGGCAGCACTCCCTCAAACCGATGTGGCAGCAACGATTCCATCAGGTACGGCACCATTTCCGGTTATGGTTGATCGGCCCCGGTGGCGAGCGCCTATGTGGGTGCTTGCAGTTTTGAGTCTGGTGTTGCTCTTGGTGGGTGCAAGCGTTGTGACATACGCCGCCATGCGACCAAACGCTACGCTTCCCATACCGCCAACCGCTGTGATTGCGGCGGTGGATCCGACTCTCCTCCTGCCTACCCTGCTACCGAGTACAGCAACACTGAATGTAGTACCGAGCAGCACATCTCAACCGCCAACGGCCACGCCAGTGCCACCAACGGCCACGCCAGTGCCGCCAACGGCCACGCCAGTGCCGCCAACGGCCACGCCAGTGCCGCCAACGGCTACCTTGATCCCTCAACTACGAGATGTTCCGATCTCATTGGCACCTTTCGCCAATGACAATATTCGTAATATTCTGCCGAAAATCCCGTTGGGCATGGTGTCTTTCGGCAATATCCAGTTTGATCTTGGAGATGGTACTAGCAAGGTTAGCACCGAGTGCAGCACCTACCCGAACTGGCCTAGCCAGGTAAGTATACCGGTGAGTGGGCTGACCGGTGTGGAGCGTGTACGTTTGCTCGCAAACGCGGGATATACCGTTGGATTCAACGGACAAAAAATTGGTGAAGTAGACCTACTCTTCAATAATGGTTCCCTCTTCACCTATGATCTGGTACTCGGAGACAATATCCGCGAGTGGCGTATTGAAGTACCGGACACGGTCGCCACAATCAAGAGTAAGGATAGCGCGGTTGTTTACGAGGGCCAGAGTATTAAGGAAGACAAGGGAGTGATCGATATGATCAGCATCACTGTGCCGTTCGACTTACGTGTACTCCCCCTCACATCCATCGTTGTCCGAGACACGATGCCGGGCAATCCTTGCTTTTTCTTCTCAGGATTGACTGTGCAGGCCCGTTGATGGGACATTGCGATAGTCAGTCAGATAAAAAATCTGGAAGGTCGCAAAATTACCACTTCCAGATGCGCTCGCCAAGTGGCATCTTCCAGATTCTTTGTCTGACTGACTATCGCAAACCACCCATGAACAACTGACGAAATTGTGTCCCCTATGACATCATCCTCTGACTCGCCTCTGTTTGGCTGGGCACCGCTCTCAGGCGGTGTGTCGGGATCACCGCCAACCACAGTGGTAGTCGGCTCAACGCCGACCCCTCCGCCTCCTGGTTCCGCCGACGCCTCAGCGTTTCTCTCCGCTGGCCCGCCGCAGTTTCAGCGCGCGCCGCGCGCCTACGTCGAGCCGCCGCACGACACGCTGGAGATTAGCGCGCCGCCGGCGATGCCGATGGCACCATCAACTGCACAGTGGACACTTGTGCTCTCGATCATTGTCGCCCTCGCCAGCGTCGCAGGGATCGGGTTCTACGCCTACAGTTCCTACCAATCCTCCCAGAACGTGCCGGTCGGGACTCAGACGAACCCGATGTCCCAGCTCTGGTGGCTCCCGCTGCTCTCGGGACTCGGGACGCTCGGCAGTATTGGCGGTATCGCCCAGCAGTTTGCTGCGCCGCGACGCTACCAGCGCGAGATGAATCGCCGCGACCAGGGCTACCGCGCCTATATCGACACCTGCCGCCAGCGCCTCCAGGAACTCCAGGAGCTTCAGCGCGCCGCCGCCCTCACACCACACCCACCGCTTAGTGCGTGTCTCCAGCGGGTTGAGCGCCGCGATCGCCGACTCTGGGAGCGATCCGCTGACCGAGACTTCGGGCGAGACCTGCTTGACCTACGACTTGGCACCGGAGGAACTGCGGCAACCTTCGTTGCGAAAGCGCCTCCGTCACAGGGGTTCCAAATCGACGCCGACTCGCTGCGCGATCTGGCACAGCAGCTTGCCGACGCACACGCAAGCATCAGCGATACGCCGGTCACGTTACCGCTCGCGCAGGTGGGAATGGCCGGGATCGTCGGTGATCGCCTCCTCCTCCAGTGCCTCACCCGCGCACTGCTCATCCAGCTTGCGACGCATCACGCTCCGAATGAAGTCAAAATTGTCCTGTGCTACCCTGAGCAGGAGGCGGCGGCTTGGGACTGGGCACGCTGGCTACCCCATGTGTGGAGCGATGACCGCAGCCAGCGCATGATCGCCGCAACCCCCGAGGCCGCACGCCAGATGCTGGTGAGCATGGCCGGTGTGCTGAAGCAGCGTCAGCTCGCCCGCCAGGGTGGTGACGGCCAGGGGCCACCGTCACTGCCGTTGTATGTCGTGGTCTTCGCCGACTCCGCTCTGTTCCATGGCAACGAAGCCAAGGCGATTGTGGAACTACTGACACTGCTCGAAAGCGGTTCGACGCTCGGTGCCTGCGCACTATTCCTGCATGACCGCGCTGAGCAGGTGCGAAAACAGTGCGGGGCTATCGTGGATCTTGCGCGCAACGTCCTGCGCATCGTCGGCCCGCCGTCAGTGGAGATCGCCTTTACACCGGACGGCATTGATGCCGTTAATGCCGAGCGATTTGCGCGAACCCTCGCGCCGCTGCGTGCGCAGAACCTCAGCGCCAGCGCCGAGTTGCCGCAGATGATCACATTGCTGGATATGCTTGGCGTCCGTCAGGTCGAGGATCTGCCCGTCCTCCAGAGTTGGCAATCTAGCCTACCGTTCAAGAGTCTGGCTGCACCGGTCGGCGTCCGCGCCGGCGGGGAGTTGGTGATGCTTGACTTCCACGAGCGCGGCCACGGGCCGCATGGCCTTGGGGCGGGGACCACCGGCGCGGGCAAGAGCGAGCTACTTCAGACGCTAGTTGTCTCGCTGGCAACACGCTTTCACCCCCACGAGCTAGCCTTTGTGCTGATTGACTACAAGGGTGGCGGTATGGCCGCGCCGTTTCGTGATCTGCCGCACCAGGTAGGCATTATCACCAATCTTGAGGCCAGCCTGGTACCTCGTGCAATCAACGCGCTCAAGGTCGAGAATGAGCGCCGCCAGCGGTTGCTCGATCAGGCGGGCGTCAACAATATCGACGCATACCAGCCTCTCTACCGCGCCAAAAAGGTATCTGAGCCACTGCCGCACCTGCTGGTGCTGGCCGATGAGTTTGCCGAGCTTGCACAGAACCAGCCCGAACTCATGGATCGGCTGATTAGTGTGGCGCGGGTCGGTCGCAGCCTGGGTGTGCATTTGCTGCTGGCGACCCAGAAGCCGGCGGGAATCGTCAATGATCAGATCTGGAGCAACAGTAACTTCCGGCTGTGCCTCCGCGTCGCCCAGCCCGAGGATAGCCAGGAGTTGCTCAAACGCCCCGACGCAGCGCAGATCCCGAATAGCCGACCCGGGCGCGGCTACCTACAGGTCGGGCAAAATGAAATCTTTGAACTGTTTCAGTCGGCGTACAGCGGCGCACCGTATGCACCGGGCGCAGTCGCGACGCGATCCACGGTCTCTACCGTGCGGCTCGACGGTGGTCGGAACGCCCTCCAGACCATAGCGGCACCGAGTACAGGCAGTGGAGCGAACACGGTCGTGAGCCAACTCCAGGCACTCGTCACCCATCTCAAATTGCTGGCCGATCAGCAGCGAATAGCCCCGCTCGCCCCCCCATGGCTGCCGCCCCTTCCCGAGCAGCTATCACTCCGCCGCGCCCGGACAGGGCGCACAGCCGGGTGGGATGGGCAAGGCTGGAAGCAAAGCACACACTGGATCCAGCCCGTGATTGGGTTCCTGGACAACCCAGCCCAGCGTACACAGGAGCCGCTCATGATCGACCTCGCGGGGGGGCACCTTGGAATCTACGGCGCGCCGGGGAGCGGGAAGACGACGTTACTCCAGACTATTGCACTGTCGCTGATACTCGATCACACCCCGGATGAGGTGAACCTGTACCTGCTCGATTTTGGCGGGCGACGCCTGAAGTTATTTGAGCCACTGCCTCATATCGGGGGTGTTGTGCTGCCAGGGGCCGATGAACAGGTCGCACGCCTACTCTACCTGCTGCTCCGCGAGATTGAGCGGCGGAAGGACGATCTTGTCAGCGCAGGAGAGACCAGCTTCGCCGCGTACCATCACCAGATCGCGGGCGCACCACCGGCGATGGTCGTCATCATCGACAACTACACCGCGTTTGCGAATGAGTATCCCGAGCAGGCCGACGAGCTGATCAAAGTAGCAAGTGAAGGTGGGAACCTTGGCATCCATCTCGTTATCGCGGCAGGAACGTCGAGCGCGATCCCAATGCGCTTGTCCAATAGCCTCGCACTGGCGATCGCGCTAGAACTCAATGACATCGGCGACTACCCGACGATTGTCGGACGCACGGACGGCCTGCTGCCCGCAAAGGGGATACGCGGGCGTGGGCTGCTGCGTGCGACGCCACCGCTCGAATTTCAGGCAGCACAGCCGAGCGATGTGCCCGGCGATCATGGGCTGCGCGATCAGATTAATCAGATTGCACGCACATGGACAGGATCTAAGGCCCGATCAATCCCCGTATTGCCAGATAACATCGCCCTCGATGTCCTGCTGACCGCCGCGCCGGTATGGAGCGCACAGACAGATGTGAGCATCCCCATCGGGATCGAAGCCGAGTCCATGAGCCCGCTCCTGGTGAATCTAGCAGAGGCGCAGAACCACCTGATCGTAGGGCCGCCGACGAGCGGCAAGACAACCATGATCCAGAGCATGGTACTCGCCCTTACCGAGCGCCACGCACCAAGCCAGATGCAGCTCTACCTGAGTGGGCTGACAGGGATGCAGCTCCAGCCCCTCGCCCGCCTGCCGCACGTGCAGGCATACATCGAAGATAGCGGGCAGCTCAATGACACGATCACCGAGCTACTCTCGCTGCTGAACCAACGCCGCCGCGACTATGAGCAGGAGCAGCGGAGCAGCGGGCGCGCGCCAGATGAGCGCACATTTGCCGCACGCTACCCAGCGCTCGTCCTCGCAATTGACGATTACCCCGATGCGCGCAGTGCGTTGAGTACGATCCTCGACGACACGTGGCGAGAGTTCCTGCGGCTAGGACGCCGCTTCGGCCTGGCGATACTCGCCGCATCACCGGCGTCATACTTCCAGTCTTTCTATGGTGATGAACTCGGCAAGGCGCTCAAAGATCAGGGGAGCATCATCCTGCTTGGCGGCACTGACGCTGACAGTGTGCAGACCTTCGGATTGAAGCTCCAGCCAGAGGAGCGTGGCAAGATCTTCGTAGCCGGTCGCGGCTACTATAAGCGGCGTGCGCTACAGCAACTCTTCCAGAGCGCGAACTGCCAGACAGGGACACTCCAACTGCCCGAGTGGGTCGATCAGATCACGCAGAAACGGTAGCCCAGCGATATAAGATAGGGGAGATTACGATGGCATTCCGTCCCAACATCGACGACGCGCTGGAGATCGACGGCGCCACCTACCGGGTTGCCACGCACCCTGCCGCCCCCGGTATGCCTTATGGACAAGAGGGGCGGCAGGGCATTGTCTTCCAGTTGACCTCTCAGGATGGCACATGTCGAGCGCTCAAAGTCTTCAAGCCACGCTTCCGCATCCCTGGCCTGGTGAGCCTGACCGACCGGCTCTCCTCCTTCGCTGAGATACCCGGACTGCAGGTCTGTCGGCGGATCGTCCTCTCCCCTCGCCGCCACGCCGATCTGCTGCGCGAACACCCGGATCTCTCCTATGCCGTACTCATGCCCTGGGTTATTGGCCCAAGCTGGATGGATCTCATCTTGGAGCGACGCCCCATCACACCCGCGCAGAGCCTCATCCTGGCCCGCTCCCTGGCCGACCTGCTGGCAACGCTGGAGGAGCGTGGCCTGTCCCACGGCGACCTCTCCGCCCCCAACGTGCTGCTGCCGGGCCTTGCCGCCGCATCGAGCGGATTCCCGGTGGCGCTTGTGGATGTGGAGGGGATGTATGGCCCCGGGCTGGAGCGTCCGGAGGCTCTACCGAGCGGATCCGCAGGCTATGGACATCGGGCGGCGACCCAGGGGCTGTGGGGCCGTGACGCCGACCGTTTCGCCGGTGCGGTGCTGCTGGCCGAGCTACTGGGATGGTGTGACGAACGAGTGCGTGTGGCATCTGGCGAGGAGAGCTATTTTGAGCCCAGGGAGGTGCAGCAGCCGGGGCAGCGCTACGATACGCTACGGGTCGTGTTAGAGCAGCGCTGGGGCGGCGGGGTTGCCCATCTGCTTGACCAGGCATGGCGGAGCGAAAGCCTCGCCGATTGCCCGACCATCGGCGAGTGGCTGGTGGTGATTCCACAGGAAGTACCGGTGCGAGGAACAAGCATTTCCCGATCCATGCCGCTGGCGACAGATCAGCCTGATAATGCTGTGCAGACACTGCTGGCGCTCGCCGATGATCTGCGGCGCAAAGGCATTCACGATGGGGCGCGCGAGACTTATCAGCGCGCGTTAACGCTCGTACCGGCGGGGAGTGGTTTGGATGATGAGATTCGCTCCATGATCGCGGTACTTGATCCGACGAAAGTACCCCATAGCGGCGATCTTGAACAAAGCTTCCGAACGGCATCTTCAAACGCTGAACCATGGTTCAACAGGTTGCAAATCTGGCAAATCATTGCCGGTGGCGTCCTTATTATCTTGCTCGCTAGCACCGCGATTCTCATCTCAGCCCGTACTGGGAGCTTCGGCGAGGCTTCCAGTACGGTACCGACCGCCGCACCCAGCGTGTCGCTATCAGCCCTGCCTACCTGGGTCCCAGAGTTAGTCGAAGTACCAACTGGCCCATTCTTGATGGGCAGTACGGATCAGCAGATCGCCGATGCGATAGGCCAGGGGGCAAATTCGGATTGGATAGTGAATGAAAAACCTCAAGACACGCTGATCCTACCCACCTACTGGATCGGTAAGACAGAAGTAACCAACGCGCAGTTCCGGCTCTTCGCCGAGGGTGACGGTTATACCAATCGGGACTACTGGGATGAGGCTAGCTGGCAGTGGCGAGAGGAAAACAAAATTTTCCAACCTAGATGTTGGGGCGAGCCAAACTTTAACCGCGACACTCAACCCGTAGTATGCATAACGTGGTATGAGGCGTTGGCCTACACTCGCTGGTTGAGTACAAAGACGGGAATGAAATTTCACCTGCCCAGCGAGGCCGAATGGGAGAAGGCAGCGCGGAGTACGGATGGCCGATTCTACCCTTGGGGCAATACATGGGAGGATAGTCGAGCCAATAGCAAAACGTCAGGTATTGGCATAACCGCACCCGTGGGCATATACCCATCTGGGGTTAGCCCCTATGGCGCACTTGATATGGCGGGCAACGCCTGGGAGTGGACGAGGAGTATATTTGCACCCTATCCGTATAACCCGTCAGACGGGCGTGAGGATACACGTGACCCGGCGAAGAAATCCTTTGTAATTCGTGGTGGTGCATGGATTGAGGATCCATTCTTCCTTTCCTCAACTTGCCGCATCTACCTATCGCCTGAAAACAATAATCAATACATTGGCTTCCGGGTTGCTCTGAACATCATTCCAACGTTATCGACACAACCCATCGATGCACAAGCGACCCCCACTCCCCTCGCTGGCGTGTCAACCGTGCCAGTCGGCCCGGCCCTCGCCACCGGCACCGGTACTCCTCTGGATCTCGGTTCGGACGGCGACCTGCTTGCCTTCAATAAAATCGCGCTGTATGCCACCGCAGGCACAGCCTACACAGTAAACTTCAAGAATAACTCCATCGCTGTGCAGCACAACTGGGTGCTGGTCGAAAACAATGGTGTTGATACCGCTGTTGCCGCCGCCAGCGCCGCAATGGCAAAGGCGCGTAACCCTGCGGGTGCCGTGCCTCCGGGAGACACGAAGGGTTTGCTCGTGGCCATGCCGATTGTCAACGCCGGAGATTCGGGTACTGTCACGTTCAAGGCTCCTGCTGCCGGTACCTACACCTTCCTCTGCACATTCCCCGGTCATTATGCTGCTGGTATGACTGGGCAAATGGTGGTGAGATGATTGACAAATTGATATCTACAAGTATGTCCGTGGGCGCGATCCAACTACCCGAGTGGGTCGATCAGATCGCGCAGAAACGGTAGCCCAGCGATATAAAATAAGGGACATCACGATGGCATTCCGCCCCAACATCGACGATGTGCTAGAGATTGACGACACCAGCTACCGGGTTGCGGCGCACCCCGCTGCTCCCGGCATGCCCTACGGACAGGAGGGGCGGCAGGGCATCGTCTTCCAGATGATCGCCCAGGATGGTACATGCCGAGCGCTCAAGGTCTTCAAGCCGCGCTTCCGCATCCCTGCGCTTGTCACCAATTCCCTTCGGCTCGCCGCTTTTGCCAACATCCCCGGCCTTGCGGTCTGTTCACGGATCATCCTTACACCCCGCCAGCATACGCTCCTGCTGCGGATCCATCCCGACCTAGCGTACGCCGTTCTGATGCCCTGGATTACCGGGCCCTCCTGGATGGACTGTATCCTCGACCGTCGCCAACTGACTGCCGAGCAGAGCCTTGCGCTGTCCCGTGCGCTGGCCGATTTACTCGCCACCCTTGAGGAGCGTGGCATCGCCCACGGCGACCTTTCAGGGCCAAACCTCCTTCTTCCAGCATTGGCCCAGCCGCAAGCAGGGCCACCGGCAGCGCTCGTTGACGTCGAGCAGCTTTACGCCCCAGGGTTGGATCGACCGGAGGTTGTGGTCTCCGGGTCGTCAGGCTACGCTCACCACACCGCAGCCCAGAGTGGATGGAGCGCATCTGGCGACCGTTTCGCCGGTGCGATGCTTCTGGCGGAGATCCTGGGCTGGAGCGACCCACAGGTGCGGGCGGTCGCCGGGGAGGAGAGCTACTTTGAGCCGGAGGAACTGCAGCAGCCAGGGCAGCGCTACAGCGAGTTGCTCAGATGCCTAGAAGACCGCTGGGGCACCGGTGTAGCCCGGCTGTTTGAGCGGGCATGGCAGAGCGCGACGCTGGCGGATTGTCCGACCTTCGGCGAGTGGCTGGTAGCACTGCCCGATGCGCCACGGGCGAATGCCGCGCCTCCCACTTCTGTGGCACCAGGGATGCCGCCCGCGCCGATGGATGGGGCGCGGGCGCTGCTGGGATTGGCCGATACCCTGCGCACCCAGGGCAACCGCGATGGCGCGCTGACCGCGTATCGGCAGGCCCTTAGCCTGTTGCCGCCCGACGATGGGCTGACCAGCGAGATTCGCCTGTTAATCGATGACCTGGCGAAGGATAGGCCCGCAGGTACTCAGGGGGTGTCGCGGGCCGCGTCGGTCGTTGCGCCTGCGGAGGATCGCCCGCAGCGGCGGCGCAAGGTCTGGCCGCTAGTGCTGGTCGCAGTGCTTGTAGTGGTGCTGCTGAGTAGCCTGGGTATATTCTTCCAAACTCAGGCGGCGACATACATAAACAGCACGACCACCGCGCAGGCCCAGGCCCAGGAGTTGTCGATCACGGCACAGATGCAGCAATCACTTGATCATGCCGCAACGATACAGTCAGGCGCTACTGCTTCAGCGCAGCTTGCTGGGACAGCAGCCGCTGTCACAGAGATGCTCACTGCGACGGCAGTCGCGCAGGGCACCTCAACTGCCTTGATATTGGCAGAAGCGCAGACAGTGACCGCACATTCTGCCGCCGCCACGACTACAGCCGCACAAATCGCAATGCAAGAGGCGCAAACGGCAACAGCCAATGAGCAAGCAGCAGCTCAAGCAACTATTGAGGCCAATGCCGTCCAGTCGACCCAGCAGGCTCAATCTGCTCGGCAGGCATCTCAGGCAACGGCGCAGGCTCAAGCCGCTCGGCAGGCATCTCAGGCAACGGCGCAGGCTCAAGCCGCTCGGCAGGCATCTC
>JBAXMH010000046.1:0-23459 GCA_037134395.1 Chloroflexales bacterium | reverse complement strand
TCCCCCAGGATCGCTGCCACGCTCTGGCGTGCGGTACCCCCCTTCCCGACCGCACCTCCGGCGCGGCGCTGTTCGCCGACATTTCCGGTTTCACCCCCCTCGCTGATCGCCTTGTCACGACCCTTGGTCCCCGCCTCGGCACGGAGCACCTCTCCACCCAGATCAACACCGTCTACGACGCCATGATCGCCCAGGTGGATGCCACCCACGGCAGTGTGATCAGCTTCGCCGGTGACGCGATTACCTGTTGGTTTGATGATGCCGACGGCGCATCCGTCCTCCGTGCCGCCGCGTGTGCTTTGGCTATGCAGTCCGCGATGGGGTGCCTACAGGCTCCGTCACTCCCCGACGGTGGTCACGCCATCCTCGCTCTCAAGGTTGCCGTTGCCGCTGGTCCTGCCCGCCGCTTTGTGGTTGGTGATCCGGCCATCCAGCGCCTCGACACCCTCGCGGGGGCCACCCTCGCCCGTGTTGCCGCAGGCGAACACCTGAGCCGCCCCGGTGACGTGCTGCTCGACGCTGCGGCTGTCGCGGCCCTTGGCGCGGTGGCCACCCTCGGTGCCATGCGAACGGATCCGACAAGCGGCGCACACTTCCGCGAGCTGGTCGCCCTCGCGGCGGCACCCGTCCTCACGCCGTGGACGCCCGTGGATCTGCCGGACGCGGTCGTGCGCCCGTGGATCCTCCCAATTGTCGCCGAACGCTGTGCGGCGGGCCTTGATGCGTTCCTCAGCGAGCTACGTCCCGCCGTCGTCCTCTTCCTGCGCTTTGGGGGCATTAATTACGACGCCGATGATCATGCCGGTTCGCGCCTCGACACCCTCATTCAGCGTGTTCAGCACCTCATCGCCGCCCGCGTGGGCACTCTGCTCCAGCTCACGATTGGCGACAAGGGCGCGTATCTCTACGCTGCCTTCGGCGCTCTGGTCGCCCACGAGGATGACGCACGCCGCGCCGCGCAGACGGCCCTCGCCATCCACGCTGCCGTGGTGTCCCTGGGATTCCCGCCGGTTCAGATCGGCCTTAGCCAGGGCGTACTGCGCGTGGGGGCGTATGGCGGGCGCACCCGACACACCTACGGCGCGCTGGGTGATGAGGTCAATCTCGCCGCTCGCCTGATGACCGCCGCCGCCCCGGGCGAGACCCTGCTCAGCGGGTACCTTCAGAAGGAACTGGGTCCCACCTTTATCTATGAACCGCGCCATCCCCTCGCGCTGAAGGGCAAGGCGGAGCCGCTGCCGGTCTTCGCCCTCACCGGTCCCGCCCGTCGCCGCGCCGTCCGACTCCAGGAGCCGACCTACACCCTGCCCATGATCGGGCGGGCGTCCGAACTGGCGCGGGTTGAGGCGTTGCTGGCGCGGGCGAGTCAGGGCGAAGGCCAGGTGTTGGGCCTCATCGGCGAGGCCGGGATCGGCAAGTCACGCCTAGTGGCGGAGGCCGTGCGTTTGGCCCACCGGCGTGGCTTCAGCGGCTACGGCGGCGCGGCGGAGTCTACCGGAACGGCCACGCCCTACCTCGCCTGGAAGCCAGTCGTCCAGGCGTTGCTCGACCTTGATCCCGACGCGCCCCTGCGGCGCCAGATGCGCCAGATCCAGGGCGAACTGGAGGATCGGGTGCCCGAACGGGCGAACGCCCTCCCGCTCCTGGGGTCACTGCTCGACCTGCCGCTGGAGGAGAACGATTTCACCCGTACCCTGGCCCCCGACGAGCGGAAGGGTACGCTGGAGGCGCTGCTGTTTGATTTACTCACCCAGACGGCCCGCGAGGCCCAGGGCGGGCTGTTGCTGGTGCTGGAGGATCTGCACTGGGGCGACCCGCTGACCCTGGAGTTGCTCGCCGCCCTTGCCGCTATGGCGGCGGAGTTGCCACTGCTTCTCCTGCTCGCCTATCGCCCGTGGCCCCAGGCCCCCGCCCCCTTCCTGTGGGTCGAGGCACTGCCCTACTTTACGCGGCTGACCTTAGCGAGCCTGGACAGCGCGGCAATCACGGATCTGGTGCGGGCCAAGCTGGCCCAGCTCATTCCCGCCCGCGCCGGTGCCATCCCAGATGGGTTGGTGCCTCGGCTCTTCGCCCAGACCCAGGGGAACCCCTTCTATACCGAGGAGTTGGTGAGCTACCTCCACGACCGGGGGATCAACCCGTACGACCCGGCAGCACTTCAGGCGCTCGAACTGCCGGACAGCCTGCACCGCCTGGTGCTCGCCCGCATTGACCAACTCACCGAGCGCGAGCGGGCCACGCTGCGGGTGGCGAGCGTGATCGGGCGGATCTTCCCGGCGGCATGGTTGCCCGGCATGGTGCCCGACCTCGGATCGCAGGCGTGCGTCAATACAGATCTCGATCAGCTCACGCATCTGGATTTGACGGCGCTTGATGCGCAGGAACCCGAACTGGTGTATCTGTTCAAGCATATCGTGACCCAGGAGGTGGCGTACGCGAGCCTGCCACACACGACGCAGGAGGCGCTGCACGAGCAGTTGGCACGCTGGCTGGAGGGACAGGGACGCGAGCCGCCGCCGCTGGATCTGTTGGCCTATCACTACAACCAGAGCGCGAACCATGCCAAACGGCGCGAGTACCTGCGCCGGGCGGGTGAAGCCCACCTCGCCCAGGGGAACTGTGCGGCGGCGGTGGCCTCCCTCACAGCACTGCTCGCCCTGCTTGCGCCGGAAGACGAGGAGTACGCGACGACCGCGCGGATGGTGGGAGAGACGTACATGGGGCTCACGGACTACCCGGCAGCGGCGCAGGCGCTGCGGGCGTCTGCGGACGCGGCGCGGAACGACACGGATCGGGCGCTCTCCTACGCGGCCCAGGGTCAACTTTGTGGGCTCCAAGGTGATTACGCGGGTGCGGGGCCGCTCCTCGAACGGGCGCTACGGCTCGCGCAGGCATGTGGTGACGCCGCCATCCGGGTGCGCGTGCGCTTCGCCTATGCGGAACTCGCCTGGCATCATGAGCAGGTCGCCGTGATGGAGGAACGCTTTCAGGCGTGTTGTGAAGAGGCGCATCGTGCGGGGGATCGCTACCATGAACTGGCCGCACTGAATGGGTTGGGACTGGTCGCGCTTGCACATGCCCACTACGATGAGGCGGAGCAACGCTTTCGTGCGGTCTCTCAGGGCGCACGGGCCATCGGCAACCGTAGGCTGATGGAATGGGCGAGTGGAAATCTGGGATGTGTCGCATATGAGCGCGGAGATCTTGTCGCCGCACGTGACGGATATCTACAAGCCCTGACGCTGGCCCAGGAGATAGGGAATCAAGAATCTCGTATCGTCCAAGATCTCAACCTGGCTGAGCTTGACATTGATATGGGACATCGGGAGTCCGCCCGCCAGGAGCTGCGGTCTGCCCTCGCATGTGCGCAACGTCTCGGGGTGGTACCGATGGTACTCGCGGCGGTCGCCTTCTTTGCGCTGCTTGCCTACGCAACGGGCGATCTGTCACGTGCGCTGTCCCTCTACGGTGTTGTTATCCATCACGAAGCCACAAACGGAGAAACGCGGCGCGATCTGGAAGGGGCGCGGGCGCGCTGGGACATTGACGAGGCAACCTTCGCGGCCGGGGTGGCCCGTGGGGCGGCGCTCGACTTCGATACGGTCGTCCGGGAGTTACTGCGGGACGAGGGGCGGGTCGGCGGTATCTGAGCAACTGCCCTGTCGCATGTAGGAACGACCGCAATGCAAATTCGTGGGTTCACCCCACGAAACACAGAACGAAAGGACATTCTCACGATGTACGGCAACACATCCGCTGTCCGAATCACACGTGTCCTGCTGACGCTGCTCATCACGTTGGCCCTAGCCGGGTGCGGCCAGGGCCGCGTCGCCGCCCCTGGCAACGCCACCCCCGTTCCCGTCGCGACCACGCTCAGCAGTGCCGCCAGGGAGACCACGCCAGCGCCCAATACGCCGAGTCAGACCCGACCCACTCAGGGGCAGGTGGCCCCACCCGACCAGCAGTTGTTCCGGGTGCAGATTGGCGAGCCATCGAGTATTGACCCACTTCAGGATATGGACACCAGCCAGGAGGCGGTGATTCTCCAGCTCTTCGCCATGCTCACCCGGTTCGACCAGAACCTCACCGTTGTACCGGGCGTCGCCGAGCGATGGGAGTACGATACCGACCAGACTCAGATCACCTTCCACCTGCGCACGAGTACCTGGAGCGATGGCCAGCCGGTCACCGCCGAGGACTTCGCCTACAGTTGGCGGCGATTCCTCGACCCGCGCAACCGTGCGCCCTACGTCTCGCTGCTCACCGGAGTCATCCGTGGGGCGACCGAACTGAACCAGACGGCGGTCAGCGATGCGGCGGCGGTTGAACACGCGCTCACCAACCTTGGCGTCCGCGCCCTCGACGAGCGAACCCTTCAGGTAGATTTTGTGAGACCCACGCCGTACTTCCCGAGCATCGTCGCCCTGGGCGTGATGGCTCCTGTGCGCCACGACCTTGTCAATCAGCACGGCGAGCGCTGGGTCGAGCCTGGCACCCTGATCGGCAATGGCCCCTTCACGCTCAAGCAATGGACGAAGGGTAGTGAGATGACCTTGGCCGCCAACCCAACCTACTACGCGGGCGCGCCCACGCTCCAAACCCTGGTCTTCAAGTTCATTATTGATGACGCCATCGCGTATGCCAACTACCAGGCGGACGAGATCGATCTTGCGGGCGTCCCACCGACGGAGATCCCTGCGGTTCGCGCTCGCTTTCCACGCGAGATCCACGAGGGTCACCAGCTTACCACGGAGTTTTACACCTTCAACGTCACCCAACCGCCCTTCAACGACGCACGGGTGCGGCGTGCGCTGGCCCTCGCCATCAACCGGACGGCGATAACCGACCAGCTCCTCGGCGGCCTGCACACCCCGGCCTACAGCCTCATCCCGCCCGGCATGCCCGGCCACCTGACTCGTGAGGAGGCCGGTGATGCCGCCCAGGTCTATGACCCTGAGCAGGCCCGGAAGTTGCTGGCCGAGGCCGGCTTCCCCAACGGGCAAGGCTTCCCGGCCACCCGTGTGGCCTACAACAACTGGGCCGGGAACGACATGATCGGCCAGCGCATCCAAGCCGATCTCCAGAACACCCTGAGCATCACGGTGCAACTCGACTCGCGGGAATCTACCACCTACTTCAACGAGATCCAGAGCAACCCGCCCCCGTTCTTTCGCGGCAGTTGGGTGGCCGACTTCCCTGACCCGGTCAACTGGGATCGAATGGTCTTCGGGCCGGGCAGTTCGATGAACTTCGGTCGCTGGGAAAACGCCGAGTTCTCGCGGCTGCTCACCCAAGCCGACCAGTCGAGCGACCCAGATCAGCGCATTGCGCTTTACAAACAGGCCGAGCAGGTGCTGGCCAAGGATGCCGGAGCGGTCTTCCTCTACTGGTACGGGAGCTTATGGCTGGTGAAGCCCTGGGTGAGTGGTATCACCTCCACGGCTAAAGATCCTAGTTTCGGCGCATTCTTCTACAAAGACGTGCAGATTCTAGCGCATTAGGGGGGCGTGATTGGCTTCTTTCGCCCCCACGGCGACACGGTGCGAGGACGTTGCCGCAGCCCTGACCACACACCACCTGCGCGAAAAATGGAGGAGGAGCCGGTGATGTCGCACTACCTGTTCCGTCGCTTGCTGGAGCTGATCCCGGTGCTTCTCTTCGTCACCCTGATCACCTTCACCCTGATGCACCTCGCGCCCGGTGGTCCCTGGGATCGTCAGCGGACTCTGCCGCCCACCGTGCGGGCGAACCTGAACGCCTACTACGCCCTCGACCAGCCACTGCCAGTCCAGTTTGGTCGCTACCTGCTGGGGCTACTACGCGGCGATTTGGGGGTGAGCTTCAGCAACCCCGGCTACAGCGTACAGGAGGTGCTTGGGCGGGGCATCGCCGCAACGGTGCAACTGGGCATGTTGGCAGGCACAGTTGCCGTGGTCACCGGCGTCCCGCTCGGCATCCTTGCGGCCCTGCGCCAAAACCGGCCCGCCGACTATCTGAGTATGCTTGTCGCGATCATCGGCTACACCACTCCGTCCTTTGTGCTTGGCCTCTTCCTGATCGTCATCTTCGCCGTTGAACTGCGCTGGCTACCGCCGGGCGGCTGGGGCCGCCCGGCTCAGATCGTCCTTCCGGTGATCACGCTGGCCACCGCGCCAACCGCCATCTTGGCCCGCTACACCCGGGCGAGTATGCTTGATGTGCGCGACCACGACTTCGTTCGCACGGCCCACGCCAAGGGTCTACGCGAACATGTCGTGATCATCCGACACATGCTGCGCAACGCGCTCGGGCCAATCATCACCGTGCTTGGCCCGATGATGGCGGCTCTCGTCACGGGTTCCTTTGTGGTCGAGCAGGTCTTTCGTATCCCAGGGATCGGTCGGCTCTACATCAGTGCAATTTTCGCTCGCGACTACCCGCTGATCATGGGCACCACGCTGCTCTACGCCGTCGTCGTGGCGATCTTCAATCTGGTTGTCGATCTGCTCGCTGTTGCGCTTGACCCCCGCGTGGACACAACCCAGGGACGCGCATGAAGGCGCAGACGACTCCCATCCACCGCAACACAACACGAGTTCCGCAGCCCCGCACCCTCTGGGGCAATGCCTGGTGTCGGCTGCGGCGAAACCACGCCGCCATACTCGGGCTCATGGCCATGCTCCTGGTCGCTACGATCGCCAGTTGTGCCGAGCGATGTGCCCCCTCCCCCTATGATCTCCAGGACATGAGTGCCACCCTCCAACCGATCGGGACACCGGGGCATCTGCTTGGCACCGATCAACTGGGGCGCGACCTGCTCAGTCGGCTGATCTACGGTGCCCGGATCTCGCTGGGTGTGGCCACGCTGGCCCAACTGCTCGTGCTGTTGATCGGGATGCCCATTGGACTCATCGCCGGATCGGGTGGACGCTGGCGCGACGAGATACTCATGCGCGGCACCGACATTATCTACGCCTTTCCGGATCTCCTCTTCGTGATTGTCATGTTGTCGGTGCTGGGGCGCAACGTGTTCTACGTGCCTGTGGCGATGGGGTTGATCACCTGGACGACACTAGCACGGCTCGTGCGCGCTCAGGTGATCAGTCTGCGCACGTACGACTTTGTGTTGGCCGCCGAAGTGATCGGTGTCCCTACGTGGCAGATCGTGTTGCGCCACATCCTGCCCCATATGCTCACACCGATCATCGTCACGGTGACGTTAGGCGTGCCGCAGTTCATCTTGCTCGAAGCGACCCTGAGTTTCATCGGTATCGGGGCACCACCGCCGATGCCCAGTTGGGGACTGATGGTGAACGAGGGCTTCACAGCGATCTTTAGCTACCCACACCTCGTGGTGATTCCCGGCAGTGCCATCGCCCTCACCATGCTGAGTTGCACCTTTGTCGGCGACGGTCTGCGCGATGCCCTTGACCCCCGCCAGTAGCACCTGGGCATGGATCGCGAGGAACGCACGAAGGGAACTGGTAAAAAGGGGACTGACCAATACCTTCACGACAATGGTGCAGGATACGGCACGTACGTTGTGGGGAGCGGATGGTCGTCGCTTATGGCGCAAACCGTGTACGCGCTTAGCCTTGGCGGACAATGGCGTGCGGCGCACGAATGGGACTGGATCCGTGACACGATACACAAATAGGGTCTCACTCCATCGCAGTGCGGTTGCAGATCTGAACTGAGTATCCGCCATCGCGAGAGTGTACCAATGCCTCAATGGAGACAGGTACTCAGTTCACATCTGTCGATGTGACAATGTGGCGCAAGTCCCTGCCTGCCTGCGTCGCATGCAGACTCAGTCTCCCTGTGCGGCACGGAAGAAGTCGCGCATCGCCGGGAGGTACGCGGCGTTCCCCGCTGCGGTAAAGGAGTGTGGCTGACCCGGATACACCACAAACTCGACCGGCTTTCCCGCATCACGCAGGCTCTGAAAGAGAGCCTCCGGCCAGAGGCGCGGCACCGTCTCATCCTGATCGCCCCATATAATCATGGTGCGTGCGGTAACAGAGTGGGTGAATCCGAGCGGGGAGAGACGTGTATACAGCTCAGGCGAGGCGTCAGGCGTCACCGGAAACTCGATGGTCACTTGGTCAATCACACCGCTACGTTGGCCGGCCGGCTGGCCCGTATGCAGATGCGTCCGATGAGCCCGAAAGGCGTAATTCTCCGCGATGTTTGATGAAGCTGGCGAGTAGATCAGGGCGGCGGCGATTTGGTCGCTGACGACAATGACCTTGGCGGTGACTGCCCCGCCGTTGCTATGGCCCCACATCAGCAGTTTGCCGGGCCGCGCATCGGGCAGAGCTTGAGCCAGCGGAATGAGATTCAGGGTATCAATCACATGGCCGGCGCGAAAGACGTTCGGTGCATCATCCGAACCGGCGTGGCTGCGGAAATCCGGCGCGATGGTCAGGAAGCCCTGGCGGGCTAGGTAGTCGGCGGCGAGCGTGGAGCCGTTGCCGGTCTGGTAGGTATCGAGCGGGTAGTAGCCGTGATTGAGAATGACCACGGGGAAAGGGTACGCGATCACAGATCATACTCTGCGACGCGCAGCAGATGGCCCGGCGTGACGATGCCATGGTGGCTCTGGAAACGAAGGGTACTGGCCTCGCCCTGCTGCTGGGAGACACCGGAAATGATGTGGTCAAGCGTATCATAGATCGTCACCCGACCTGCGATCTCCAGGGCCAGACGCCGCGCGGTGGCGAAGTAGGCGTAGCGCACGCCGTTCTGTGCGCCGCTCGCCGAGGCAGTTCCCAGTTCAGCCGGCCACCAGGCACGACTCTCGCCAAGACGAGGGAATGCGGGAAATCCGCCGCCCGATGGTGCCACCGTGCGAGTCGCCAATGGGGCAAGATCTGCGCAGAGGTGTGCAATCGTCGCCAAAAAAAACTTCGCGCCTTCGCCCCTTTGCACCTTTGCGTTACACGAGGATCATGTTTAACGCAAAGACGCAAAGAGGCAGAGAACCTCACGATTCAATGCATGCACGTCCGCATGATATGCATGCGCCTCCGCATGGTATGCATGCGCCCCCGCATGGTACGCATGCACGTCCGCATGATAGGCATGCACGTCCGCATGATAGGCATGCGCCCCCGCATGGTATGCATGCGCCTCCGCATGGTATGCATGCACCCCCGCATGATAGGCATGCACGTCCGCATGGTATGCATGCACGTCTGCATGAAGCACAATACGTATATAGAGCAAAAGTAACACTGTCACGCTGAGCGAAGCGAAGCGTCCCGGCGAGCGATATAGACTCCAGGACGCTTCGCTTCGCTCAGCGTGACAATAGTTATGACAGTATTACTTTTGCGGTATTGCTTAAAATCTGCAATCTGCAATCTGCAATCTGCAATCCACCTCACAGGTACTACTCAATACATGTACCAATGGGGGAGTTCACAACAACGAACCGAGCATATACCATATACCCGTGCGCAACCGGGCGTCACACAACATAGCCTCCATTGGAGAAAGGGACAGACTGCGTGACCACACAACTCAATCGCCTCCCACCATCCGTCACCGCCGCAGACCGCGAACTCCTGCGAGCCATCCAGAGCCTTGGCGACTACCAGCCCGTCAACAGCGTCTACAGTATCGCCACTATGCAGATGCAAGAGGCAAGTCTGACCCAGGCAGAACTCTCCATCGTTCGGTTGGAGGAGGAGCTGAAGCAAGCCCGCACTGTGGCCATCGAGACAGCCCACGCCCTACACAACACGGGTCTTGGCGTGAAAGAACAGGTGATTGCGCAATACGGCCATGACTCGACCGCCGTTGAGATCATTGGGCTAACCCGCAAGTCTGCGCATAAGCGCCCAACACGGCGCAAGGTAACGGCGTAGGATAGGGGTGGGGGAACAAAACCAGGAGAAGCTGTAGCTTCTCCTGGTTTTGTTCTCGTCTATGTGTTCGCATGGCATCACAGAAGATCTTACTTGCGACAACAACACGTGCAAAGAGTTCTTCTATGCGAAGGAGTCAGCGCGACCCGAAACGGGCTGCGACTACGCAACGACTGCAACGCGAGGGCGATATAATGAAGTCATCGCAACAGGAGGTGAGCCATGATGACCACAATCGAAGAGGTGCGTGAGGCAGCGCGGCGACTCCCACCGGTTGAGCAGTTTCAGTTGATCCGGGAGTTGCTGCGTGGGCTGGAGCAGGGGTATCAGATGCCTGGCGATGCCATTCCCGCCGGGCTGCGTCGGACGGCTCCTGTCAGAGATCTGGCTGAACTGGCGGCTGACTTCTGGCCTGAGGACGAGACGGCTGATGATATTAACGACTTTGTCGCCCGGCAGCGCGCTGATGATCGGTTGAGTGACCAATGAGCACGGTTCTGCTTGACACCAATATCGTTTCGTATCTATTCAAACAGGACACGCGGGCTGAACGCTATGCCAAGCATCTGCGCAATCGGGAGCTCACCATCGCGGTAATGACGGTGGCGGAGTTGTTCCAGTGGGCCGCCGTCCGCAGATGGGGAGAGGCGCGTATTGCACGGCTGGAGCAGTATCTGGAACACTACACAACGCTCCCAGTGGACATCAACACCTGCCGTCAGTGGGCGACGGTGCGGGCATCGCGCAGTGCCGCTGGCATGCCAATCTCCCCACAGGATGCCTGGGTCGCCGCGACCGCACTGCGCTACGGTCTCCCTCTTATCACGCATAATCCCGACGACTTCCAGCAGATCCCTGGCCTGACGGTCATCACAGAAGCGTGAGAGGTACTTAGGGATGTGGAAATTTTTAAGTATCCCAGCGTCATGTCACGCGGAGCGAAGCGAAGCGTCCCGGCGAATATTAGGGATGTGGAAATTTTTAAGTATCCCGGCGTCATGTCACGCGGAGCGAAGCGAAGCGTCCCGGCGGGCGACACGGATGCCGGGACGCTTCGCTTCGCTCCGCGTGACAGCGTTACTTATGCTCTACTGCCTTTTCTGAATTCTTTGCGTCTTCGCGTCTTTGCGTCACTCCGGTGCGAAGCTCCTTCACGCCTGATTCCACACAACCCCCGCGAACAGATCCCGCTCATGCACTCCCGGCGTTGGCTCTGGGAAGGCCCGCATAAATGTCTCGCGCCCACCGAATAGTCGGAACACCCAGCCTACCGGCCCGCGCAGCATCCCCGATCCGCCGCCCTGACTAGCGTGGCAGGCTCCGGCCTCCTCCCGCGCCTTCGTCACCGGCAAGAAGTCAACCTCGGCGTGGATCGGGTATTCCACCTCGGCCAGCGATGCCAGATCAATGTCCCCGTTCGTCCCAAAGCGTCGGGGATCACGCCCGAACAGCGGCATTAGCCGCACCGCCAGCCGCAAGAAGCGCCGCGAGAAGGTCTGGAAATAGAGTTTCTGCGGCGCGTAGGCCGACAGTTCCCCCGCAAACCGGGCCGGGTCGCCCGCCGCATAGAACGCCTCCACCGTTGCCTGTTGGATGGCGATATGGTCGGGGTGACGGTAGCCGCCAATCGGGTCAAATGTTACCACCACATGCGGACGGATGCGGCGAATCTCTGCCGTCACCCGCGCTGCCACATCTTCCAGTGGCTGAGCAAACAGCGCCTGCGGATGATGGTTCGCCGCCGCCCCCGGCATCCCCGAGTCGCGGTAGCCCAGCATCGTCACACTCGTCAGGCCCAGCGCCTGTGCCGCCCCAGCCAGTTCCGCCGCCCGTCGCTCCGCCGTCGAGCTATAGCCCTCAAGGTACTGCGCGGCCATCTCGCCCTCCTCGCCGCCCGTCGCGCAGATCAGATGCACCTCCGCACCGCACCATGCATAGAACGCCAGTGTCCCGCCAATCCCAAAGCTCTCATCATCTGGGTGCGCTAGCACCGCCAACAGTCGTGGCCGCACCCCGTCCATAATCTCTCTCTGATTCTGCACGACAAACCTCATATGCGCTACACTGGGCACAGGAGCGCCCAGCGTAAGGGCGCAGCAGCACCACGCTGCTGCGCCCCAACACTAGCCACAAACACACATCCATCCTACTCGCTCCCGCCGCTGCGGGCAAGGACCGAGGCATCTCTTGCGGGGATGGCAAAGCCTCGGCGCGGCCAAACCATACTACTGGCACCCAGCGGGCTCCCCCTGGATCGCCTCGCCCTGCAGGTGGCGGCAAGAATACCCCGCGCCTCGGTGCATCACATGTCTCGTTTCGTCACTCACTTCCTGAGAAGCTGTCTGAAAAGGTCACATATCCCGCGATTCCCCCTCCCCAGCCCTCCCCCGATGGGGGAGGGAGTCCGGCTCCTCCCCCCATCGGGGGGAGGTTGGGAGGGGGGCAGTAGCTTTTCAGACCTTGTGTGAAGGGCCGCCCGTGATCCGGTGGGCGCGTCAACGAGTGTCCCTATTGCCTCTGGCCCTAATTAAGGGGGCGAGATTCCCTACTCTGAGCGCGGGCCGCTGAGCCGCCAGATCAAGGTGCCAAGAGCAGGGCCGAAGCGGTTAATGAATCGCTGACGGTCACGTCCGGCATCGTATATTTGCAGGGCCAGCTCCCGCACTTGCACGCCATCGCCCACCACATCGAAGCGCACGTCATCGAGGTTAAAGGTGGCAGCTACATCCACCAGATGTGACACCGACTCATAGGGAGGCTCTAGCCGCACGTGGGCGCGTACAAAGACTCCTTGGTTGCGCGCCGTTGTTACGGCCTGACGCACCCGGTTACGTACACTGGCCGACTCAAACACACTCGCCGCTCGCAGGTGCAGCGTGATCGCCTCGCACCCAGCTTTCACCATATGTGCGCTGAGCAACGTATCGAGCTGATCTGCGTCGGCGTTCGCCTCCCACCCGATGTTCAGATGTGCCTCGCACAGATGCGTGAGCAGATCCACCAGCCAGGCCCGGTTGGCTGTGATTGACACATCGGGAAAGAGATAGTGGCGTAGCCCAAATTCATGCGAGACGCTGCGCAACTCAGCCACAATCTGCGTTGGCGAACGTAGGGTGATCGCCCCGTTGCCCGAAATGTCCGTCCCCGCAACGAGAACCATCGTCTGGAGCTCGCCACCGACCGCCCGCAGTTCATAGCTCTCCAGCGAGAGCAGATGTCGTGCCGGGAAGGGCAGGTCGTCCACGCTGTAGATCTCGTCCAGCTCCTCGGGTGGCTCGACGTTCTCGTTGTCGTGCTGGCGATCAATCCATTGGATCGTCCCTGCACAAATTCGGTTTGCGTCGAGGCCGTTACGGCTCATCTGCACCGGCAGCACGTGGTGGTGGTGATCTTCGTGCAGTGCATAGACGGCGGCAGAGAGCATCTCGGGCTCATCACCGGCTACCACCAGCATCTGCGGTCGAAACGAGCGCAGTGGCTGAAACGCCGTACTTAGCGTGGCACCGGGATCAAGGGCCAGGTCATAGATTCGCACAATATGCCGCCGCTGTTCAAGCAGCGTCGCAACATAGGCCAGCGTCAATGGTGGCGCAAGCAGTTTGCCGAGACACGGAAGTGCAATCAACGCTATATTCACACGCGAACCTCGCTCTTGCAGGGGGAGACTCTCAGGATATTACCGGCTCACTGATCAACTGCTCCCGCCGCACGAGCGGGAGTGTAAAATTAAAGCAGCTCCCCACGCCCACCTCACTATCCACCCAGATCCGCCCGTTGTGGCCTTCCACAATCTGCTGACAAATTGAGAGGCCCAGGCCAAGGTGAATACCGTGCTTCGACGATGTGTTTTCCAGGCGGTAGAAGCGGCCAAAGATCTTCTCACGCTGGTCGGGTGAAATCCCGACGCCTGTATCGGACACCTGTACCTGTACCTCGTGTTCATGGATCTGCGCACGCAACCTGATGTGCCCTCCGGGCGGAGTCGCCTTCATCGCATTCTCGATCAGGTTTGTCACGACCTGCGCAATTCGCTCTCTATCCATCAGTAGGTCGGGAATAATGTCAGGCACGTCAGCATCAATGCTCAGTTCAAACTGCTCAGCCTGGATCTGAAAGCGTGCGCTGGCATTCAGGAGTAGGTCGGTCAGATTCGCCCACTGGATCTGGAGGCGTAGCCGCCCGGCATCAAGCCGGTTAAACTCCAATAGCTCGGCGATCCGGCCCTTCAGTGCCTCAGCCTGACTGTCTGCGAGTCCGAGAAACTCCTGCTGGAGATCGTTGAGCGGTCCAGCCCGGCCCTGGAGTACTACTTTTAGGAATCCGTTAAGTGTATTGATGGGGTTACGCAGTTCGTGGGAGACCATCGAGATAAACTCGACGCGCTGGCGTTCCTGGAGCTTATGGTCGGTGATGTCATGCAGGACAATCGCCACATAGCTCTCATCATTGGGAGTGACCCGCACCAGCGAGGCAAAGATCTGGTAGACCAGTTCGTGATCCGCTTCGCCCATCCGCACTTCGCGCTCAATCATCGTGGAGCCATCGGCGCGTAATTGGCGAGTGACATCATTGAGTCTATCGCGCAGCCTGCCGCCGAGCTTATCGCTCAGTTGAAGCGTCCGATATGCCAGCGGATTCGACATAATCATCGTGCCCTGCTCATCAACCACGATCAAGCCGTCGCCAATATCACGCAGCACGGCTTCAAGCATTGCCTGCTGGCGAGCGAGCTGCGTGTGCAATTCGGCGTTGTGGATGGCCACGCTAGCCTGGATGCTAAACGAGGTTAGATGGCGCGCCTCGCTCGGCGTAAATGCCTGGCGTTGGATACTTACCACCGTCAAGGCACCGATAACGTGGTTATTCGAGTCAATCAGGGGCACGCTGATTGCCGACATCGCCCCGCAGTGCTGCACCTCGCGCCAATCCCGCTCAAGCTGGGTATCGCTCACCACCACCGGGCTGCGGGTACTCACCACACGCTGAGCGAGTGGATCGGCCCAACTGCTCGGCACCACCCCATCGAGGCCGATTGTGCGATGGGTGAATCCCGTGCTGCTCACCAGAGTCAGCCCAACGGCGCTCACACGCGGGGTGCCGAGCATCTGCATCATACTGTCGAGGATCTGGCTCAGTACATCGTCCAGACTGAGTGTACCGGTGATCGCCCGCAAGCTCTCTTCAAGGGACTGTTGGCGGCGGATACGGACACGCAGGTCGGTGTTAATGCTCTCCAATTCCGCCATCCGCGAGTCATGCTCAGAGCGGATCTGGCTGATCTGCTGGCGCAAATCACGGGTCTGACGCAGGCGGCGTTCGCTGAGGGCCAGCAGCAGCCCGATGAACATGCAGCTCCCGCCAACAAGTCCGCCGTAGGCCAGAGACTCGTCGGCAGAGAGGTTCATGTTCACATGGCCCATGAAGTGGATTGAAGAGAGGTAGAGCGGGCCGAGAAGAGCCGGCACCATAAGTACCGACAAAAACTGACGGCGGTAGAGGATCGCCTTCATCCCAAACACCGTATAGATGGGGAAGATACTGAGGGTAAAGGGGCCAACCGCAACCAGCAGCCATGCGACGAGGGCGGCGTCGCCTACAATCGAGGCTATCATCAGCGCCGTAAGCTGCCGCCAACGGCTACCGACGAGGGCGTGGTACAAGGTTATAAGCAAGATCAGGTTGCATGCCGCGTACACCAGCAGCCCGATTTCCGAGATGGGCTCAACCGGAAGCCGCTTAAACCACCACGACAGAGCAAGGATTGGCAGAGGCAGCACGACACGCACGCCATCACGGATGTTTGCGCGCAGCCACGGCTCAGCCCATGCGAAGAGCGAATCGGTCGCAGCCATTACCCGCCTCTCCGTATTACCGCTCGTTTGCGTCGCGGTGTGATCTGCGTGGGAGAGATGTCAGATACGATGCCTCACACCTCAAATTTATATCCCAGGTTGCGTACCGTGATGACGTGGCGGGGATGTTCGGAGTCTTTCTCGACCTTGGAGCGCAGGCGACGGATGTAGACGGCCACTAGGTTGCTCTCGCCCTCATAATCATAGCCCCACACTTTGCTCAGGATCTGGCTCACACTGAGGACGCGACCCGCGTTTTTTACCAAGTAGTAGATCAAGCGAAACTCAAGAGGGGTCAGTTCCACCGCCCGACCATCGGCAAAGAGAACTTTATGCTCTACTGGATCAAGGGTCATGTCGCCCTGGGTCAGACGAGATGAGGGATTGAGCGTATCGCTACTGCGTCGGCGTAACACCGCCTCAACGCGGGCGATCAATTCGGATGGCTCATAGGGCTTCACCAAATAATCATCGCCCCCGATCTGGAGACCCATTACTCGATCTTGAAGCTGAGATCGCCCGGAGAGAAAGATAATTGGCACATCTGAGGTACGGCGAATCTGGCGGCAAATATCGAATCCGCTCGACTTGGGCATCATCACATCAAGCAAGATTAGATCAGGATTGTTTTGCTCAACAGCCTGGAGAATGCTCTGTGCGTCGTATACCTTGACGACTTCATACCCCGCCTCTTCGAGGACAAATGAGGATAATCTTACGCTTGGAATGTCATCGTCGGCTACCAGAATACGCATATCTCGTACCTCTGTCCCCTCGTGGCCACTGCTCTGCGCGCAGGAGTGTGGAATGTATCGTATTAGGCGACCATCTACCTATTTCTCGCTTCCAATTTTAGCAGAAAGTTACGACTCGTGCCATAGTCGTAATCAGCGAGACAGAGCTGGTGCGGAGTCAGTACGCCCCCTCACCCCCCAACCCCCTCTCCCACGAGGGGAGAGGGGGCGTTGAACGGGCTCTGGTGAAGAATCTCCCCTCTCCCCGTGTGGGAGAGGGGCAGGGGGTGAGGGGGCAAGGTTGGCAGGAAAATTGGCCCTAGCGCACTCTCACGACTCGCTCACGCATACGGCGGCGAGCCGCTGCGGCGCTCAGGGCCAGGGGGCGCGGCGCAGGGAGCGTGGTCAGTCGCTCAAAAGGGATGGGTATCGTCATGTGCTGGGGCGGGTAGCCGAGCAGACGCATGATCGTCGCCTGATCCTGCTGAGGCACGTAGCGCGAGCGCAACCGACCCGCTGCCTCGCTAAAGATTACCCGGGCGGGTTCAGGGCTAAGGCAATGGTGCGCTCCGCCGCGTCCGGAGATCATCTGCTGGTAGGCACCTACCCCACAGATTGCCAAGATGAGGCCCGCACCCATATCGGGTAGCATCAGCGGAGCCTGGTGCGGTCGTGGGTAGACATCATCGCTGTCGCATGTACGCCGACCGGCCAGACGCACCGGGCGTACCGGACGATCCCATCCGTTCAGCGGCACGATGACGAACTCTTGGCCCTCGACCAAGATGCTGTCGGGCAGGCTCACCATCAGGCTGCTGTTTACCAGATACCAGTCGGGGTCGCCGGGCTGTCCCGCCTTCACCGCGCCTACCTCGATCAGAAAGACGCTGTGGGTGGCGACGGTGTAGCGCCCGAACTCGCCAATCAGGTCGGGCATGGGCACATCATAGGTGGCGCAGGTATCGCGGATCGTCCGCATCAGCTTGGTAAGGAAGCCAACGTAGTCGAACTGGAAGCCCATACGGTAGCCAGAGGTAGGTACGCCCCCACCGAAGTTGAGGTAGCGCAGGCTCGGCACGCGGCGGCGCAGGCGGCAGTAGTTCGCAACAGACTCGCGCAGGGTGTCGAGGAAGTGGGTCTCGTCCTCGACCTGGCTGCCGATCATGGCGTGGTAGAGGACGAGGCGATGTCGGCTATTGGCGATCTGTGTGGCGGCCTGCTCGATCTCGGCGGCGCTGAGACCAAAACGATCCTGGCCGGGGTGACGGCCATCGCGGTTGCCGGCGGCGCGCTCACGCACACCAAACTGGAAGGGTGCCGGACATGTGAGCAAGGATGCGAGTTCATCGAGATCGTCGAGAACCGGGATCACCGACTCACACCCGTCCACGCGCAGGTCACGGATGGCAGCGATATAGTTAGGCTCTTTGGAGCCATTACAGCAAATCAGCCGGTTCTCAGGCAAGATACCCTGACGCCAGAGGCTGTGAGCAATCGTCACATCGGCGGCAGCCGACGTTTCGTAGTGAGCGCCAGCAGCCAGGGCCGTCTCCACCGCCTCGGCGGCAAAGTTCGCCTTTGTGGCGTAGGCGTAGAGGAACGCACCCTCGTACTCGCTATAGGTGCGGGCCTGGGCGGCCCACGCGTGCATCCGCTCAACCTGCGTCGTGATCTGCGGCGTGTAAACCACCTCAAGGGGGGCGCCGTGGCTCTCGGCCAGCTCGTTAAGATTCACCCGCCCGCCCAGCATCAGCCGGTCGCGCTCGCGGGTAAGAAAGTCAGTGATGCGGCCCTCGCCGGAGAAGCCGTGGCGATTCGTGATGTACTCGGCGTAGGTTTGCTGCTTCAATTGTACCAATGCCCTCCTGGGGACTAATTGGCGGCAGTGCCGCCCCAACCTCCTCGATGTATTCCACGACATTCGATAGATGCGCAGCGCACACAAAACCCGACCGTGGCGCAATTGCGCCACAGTTGGGGGCTGACGTGTGCTCACGCTGGGTGTGGAGATCACAAAGGCCCCTGCACCGCGTGCAGGGGCCGACTAGCGCCGAAGCACTTGGATTACAAGTACTCCGGCCCTCTAGGGGACGTCACAGGGGTGCAGTCTGGATGGCACAGCGTGGGTGCGCGTAAATTATGATAAACGTCCATACTGCCTCGCACAAGCCCGCCCGACGCCGCCACATATGCTAGCAAGTCACCAGCGACCGCGATTATGGCGACGGTATCCGTTTCGTGTTCGGTGTTGCGTGTTACGTGTGTCGGGTGCCTTCCCGAGACGCGAAACCCGTGACCCCGAAACGTAACGGGGGGCAAGAATAAGGTGGGTTGATTGGCTCAACCGGCGCGCATTATACACCTTCTGACAGTCTGAGTCAATAGGCGTTTTCCTGCTTCCCAGTCAGGAGATTCGCGATTGTACGCAAGATGATTTTAATATCCAGGAGCAGTGACCAATTCTCGATATAGTACAGGTCGTAGCGGGTGCGATCCTCAATGCTGGTATCGCCGCGCAGACCGTTTACCTGCGCCCATCCGGTGAGCCCGGCCTTCTCTTTATGGCGGCGCATATAGCGCGGAATCTCTAGGCTAAACTGTTCGGCCCAGCGCGGTTGCTCGGGTCGCGGGCCAACCAGGCTCATCTCACCGATCAGTATATTGATCAACTGGGGCAGTTCGTCCAGGCTGCTGCGGCGCAGCAATCGGCCCACCCGCGTCACCCGTGGGTCGTTTGGAGTCGTCCACGTCCCCAGCGCCTCGGCGTTCACGCGCATGGTACGGAACTTGATCATCCAGAAGGGCTGCACGTCCATGCCTACCCGCTCTTGCAGAAAGAAGACCGGCCCACGTGACTCGATCCGGATCGCGGCGGCGATCAGCAGCATGAGTGGAGCAGCGATTAGCAACATGAGCGTGGAGACGACCACATCCAGGCAGCGCTTGAGGGTGCGGTTCCAGGGGTTGTCGAGGGCGGCGTTTTTCACGCTCACCAGCGGCAGATCGCTCAGGTCGCCAATGGAAACTTCGTTGTTGGTGATCAATTGGAAGGTGTCGGGGTAGACCTTGATCTCCACCGACTCATCCTCGGCCAGACTGATAATATCAATCAGGTTCTGACTTGATCGGCCCGAGAGCGCGATGATCACCTCATCGGCCTGCGTTGCCCGCACCACACGGCTGAGTTGGGCGGTGTGTCCAAGCACCGGCAGCCCCGCCACGATCTCGCCAATTGCCGTACTATCCGAGAGAAAACCCTGCACCTTATAGCCAAGCTCCGGGCGGCGGCGGATAGTCTGCCAGACCAGCAGGCCCGGTTCGCGTGCGCCGACAATCAGCACGCGGCGGGTGTCAATCCCGTGGCGGCGCAGCCAGAAAACCGCCCAGCGGTGCATTACGCGCAGGGTGATGCAACTCAGCAGGGCGATCATCCAGCCCCAGACCAGCACGTCACCGTTCCAGGGCAAATCCTCGGCACCAAACTCGGGCAGCAGGGTGTTGGTGATCAGGGCGATCACGGTAGTCAGCGAGATGGCGGTGAGAACCTTAAATGCCTCATCAACCCGTGATGCGCCACGGCGCATCGTATAGAGACCATTGAACGTAAAGACCGTCAGCGCAGCGACGTTAAACAGGACGAGAAAATGCAGGGCGACCTGCGAATCAGAGGGTAGCAGCAGACCAGCCGCGCTCATGGCCTCAAGGTTCCACAGATAGACACCGATGAAGGCCCCGTTGATCGCCAGCACGTCGCAGAACACGAGGCCCGTGCGCAGCAGTGCGTGCCACGTGCGCGGGCGCAACTGTGCGCGGCCCCTAGCCAACTCGGCGGGACGCTGGGGGGCGGAGGTAATTGCGGCCAAGGGCGAGAAACTCCTTCAGCGTGATGCCGATCTCGATGAGGGCGTTCAGGATTGCGGGCGTAGTGACGGCGTAGTGCTTGCGGTGAAAGATCCGCATTGCGTCGTAGAAGGCGCGGAGAGAGGGGATGGCCCGGCGCGTACTCGCCGCCCGTTTGTAGTGGTAGATCACCACACGTGGATAGTAGGCCACCCGCCAGCCATATTGCTTGATGCGGTAGGCCCAATCCAGATCCTCGCCATACATAAAGAACTGCTCATCGAGCAGTCCTACCTCGCACACCACCGAACTGCGCAGCAGCATACACGCACCCACCAGGGCGTCTACCTCCGTCTCCATGTCGGGATCGAGGTAGGTTAGGTTATAGCGAGCGAAACGCGGGCTCTGTGGGAAGAGCCGCGATAGGCCGAGCATGCGGTAGAACGACACTTCGGGGGTAGGGAAACTGCGCCGACAGGCCAGATCGAGCGAGCCATCCGGCAAGATCAGCTTTGGCCCAACCGTCCCAACCTCCGGGTGTCCCTCCAAATAGTCCACCAGACCATCGAGGGCTCCCGCCGGGACGATAGTATCGTTGTTGAGGAGCATGATGTAGTCGGGGATGGGGGTGGGGGGATTGCCGATTTCAGATTGCAGATTGCGGATTGCAGACGAGGCTTTCTCTGTGGAAATCTGAAATCTGAAATCTGAAATCTGCAATAGCTCACGCAGGGCCAGATTATTCCCATAGGAATAGCCGCCGTTTATCGGACTCTCGATCAGGCGAACCTGCGGGAAGCGGGCGCGTACCATGGCCGCACTGCCGTCGTGGGAAGCGTTATCAACCACCCAGACCGCGAGGGTAGAGCGGGTGGGCGCAGCGTAGATCGAGTCCAGGCAATCGGCGAGCAGATCGGCCCGGTTATAGTTCAGGATCACAATCGCGAGGCTGGGCATAGCACCTCTCCGTCGTGCGGCGGATATGGCCGCAACGGCGAGAATATTATAGCACCGCGCAATCATCTCCCTCGTCTTGTGCAGTGTGGTAGACTAAGGAGCAGGCAACAGGGAACAGTTTTGCGCATTGCCAAAGGTTCTATGTTATGCAAGACTCCCACGCTATTCGTGATATCTTCACTGATCGCTTCGGCGTTCGCCCGCGCATGATCGTTCGTGCCCCCGGTCGGGTGAACCTGATTGGCGAACATACGGACTATAACGAAGGTTTTGTCTTCCCCATCGCCATTGACCGTGAGACTTTTGTGGCTGCCCGCAGCCGCCCCGATAACATTATTCGCACCTACACCACCCAGTTTGGACAGGAGGATAGCTTCGAGATCGGCCAGATTGAGCATAGCTCTGATAAGCCGTGGGCGAACTATGTACGCGGCATCGTTAAGGGTATCCGCGCACGCGATCTGCCCATCACTGGGGCGGATCTGCTGATCAGTAGCGATGTACCCCTTGGCAGCGGGCTCTCCTCCTCGGCTTCCCTGGAGGTGGCCGTTGGCTACGCGGTGCAGATGCTCAATAACATTACCCTGCCCGGCGAGGAACTAGCTCTGCTTGCCCAGGGTGCCGAAAATAGCTTTGTCGGTGTGCAGTGCGGCATTATGGATCAGTTCATCTCGGCCCTTGGGTGTGAGAACCACGCCCTACTGATTGATTGCCGCGACCTGAGCTATCGGCCTCTGCCCATCCCCCCCGATGTGCGTGTGATCGTCTGTATCAGCGGCGTCCACCACAATCTGGGTACGTCTGAGTATAACGAGCGCCGGGCCGCATGCACCGAGGCGGTGCGCCTACTCAAGACGCGCCTGCCTAAGATAAGTACCCTGCGCGATATAACCCTCGCTGATCTAACGGCTCACGCTGACCTGTTGCCGCCGGTGATCCTGAGGCGCGCCCGCCATGTGGTGACGGAGAATCAGCGCACGCTGGATGCCGCCGCTGCTCTGGAGCGAGCCGACCTGTCATCCTTCGGTCGGCTGATGAATGAGTCGCACACCAGCATGCGCGACGACTACCAGATCAGTGTTCTTGAGATTGATCTGCTCACCGAACTGGCCCGCGCTGTACCGGGTTGCTACGGCTCGCGCCTAACCGGCGGCGGATTCGGCGGCAGCACCGTGAGCCTGGTGACGCTCTCGGCGGTGGATCGTTTCGTGGCCGAGGTTGGTGCCGGATACAAAGCAGAGACCGACCTCGCCGCCGAGATCTTGGTCTGCCGCCCCTCTGAGGGTGTCAGTCGGGTTACGACGGTGTAGGCGGGGCGAAGCGTTAACACATATGACACATCAACACACTTCCGTCCTTGACCCGCTCTCCTACGCCCTGATCCCGATGGTGAACGGGATGACCCGCAATGTGCTGCTGCGCACCGGGGTTATTGAGGAAGAACGCACCCTTCTGGGTATCCCCGTTCACTTTTATCGGGTTGATGGTGCCCCCGGCAGCGACCCAGAACTGCCGATCATCCTCATCCACGGCATCGCCGATAGTGCTCTCACCTGGGCCTTTGTGCTGCACGGTCTAGCCAAGATCGGCCCGGTCTATATGATTGACCTGCCCGGATTCGGATTGAGCGGCTACCCCCAGGGCCGACGCTACGCGAGTATTAATGAACACGTCGGCGTCGTGCGGGCCATGATTGCAGAGGTAATCGGTCATCCGGCCCTGCTGATCGGCAATTCCCTCGGTGGATGGATTGCCGCTCGTCTGGCTGTCGAAACTCCTGCCAGTACCCGTGGCATCGTGATGATTGACCCCGGCGGGGCGAGGTTGGCTGGACGCCCCTCGTGGGAGCCTTTTATTCAGACGGTCGCCGTACCCGATTTGCGCACCGTCCGGCGAGTCTTCCGCCAGATGTTCGGTCTGATGCCCCTGCGTCTTGCCCTCTACCTTGGCCAGCGCAGCTTCCAGACACTTTTCTTGCGTGACCCGGTGACTCACTTTGTTGCCGCCGCCTGCGAGGATGATTTTCTCAGCCCCGAAGATCTGGCAGGCATGAGCGTACCCACGGCCCTGATCTGGGGCCAGACGGATTGTTTTCTCCCCGCCGGCTCGTTCGAGTTCTTCCGCGACAACCTGCCCACACCGACCCTGCTCACGCTGTCGGGCTGCGGCCATTTGCCTCAGCGCGAACGCCCCGGACACGTGGTACGGTTTGTCAGAAAGTTTGT
>JBAXMH010000045.1:0-23801 GCA_037134395.1 Chloroflexales bacterium | reverse complement strand
GGAGAGGGGGCTAGGGGGTGAGGGCTGCGCGGCAACGGCTATGCAGCGATGACAAGCGTCAAGAAGAGGATCTACATGCATATTTTCGTCACGTCACCAAGCATCGATCTGATGTGCTTCACCGTTGTGAGATTCACTTTGCCAAAGGTGCGTACAGCTAATGATTGCGAGAGCGTATAAATCTTGTCTACACGAACTTTACCAGGACGATTGAGTTGCCCTTCCACAAGATCTTCGTTTGAAATGGTAAAACTATAGGGCGTTTGACTTGGGTTTGATGTCATGGCGACAACAACCATATCTGACGTGGTTTGGTTGTACTCATTATTTGAAATAACAATGACTGGTCGCCGCTTGGTTGAGGAGAGGTCGGTGAATGGGACAGGAATGAGGATAATAGACCCTTGCTCACGCATTGTTCCAGTCCTCATCATCGTAAGGATTATCCCAAAAATCCGTGCTACTCTGTGATGCTTGCGTAAAATCAGTAAATGTATCCTCCATGATTTGTTCTTCGACCACAAATACAACCACCCGATGCCCTGGAGAAAATGGCACAACAAGCTCAATACGACCGTCCTGTTGCACGATTACCTCGTACTTTACTGCCGAAATAGCCCCTGCCCGTGGAGTATTCACAACAACCCCTGTTCTTTGCCTATTTTGTGTATACTGATGTACAGTTGCCTGAATTTTATCATAATCTACTTGCGTGGTACTCGTCCCCTGGGGTCATCGTGTCGGGTTATTGCACGGTTCCCTCACCCCTTGCCCCTCTCCCCATGTGGGAGAGGGGAGATACCGCAGCAGGATGAGTTCGGTTCCCCCTCTCACGTTCTGGCAGATTTTCTTAGTCGTCTCGCAGGGCTACCAGGAAGCATATGCAAAGATTGCCATTTGAGTGGGATACAATAAAAGCGGAGATCAATAAACAAAAACATGGCGTCTCATTTGAAGAAGCTGAGACCGTGTTTGATGACCCATTAGCGGCGATCTTCGATGATGAGATCCATTCCGTCTATGAGCCGCGTGAAATTATCATTGGGCACTCGATCAGCCAGCGGCTCATTCTCGTCTGTTTTACCGAACGTGCCGGATCTATCCGCATTATCAGCGCCCGTCGGGCAACGCCAAGGGAACACCATGACTACGAATCAGGAACATGACGAAGCTACGCAGGCAGAATCTGAACGAGAAGATCTGAAACCCGAATATCAGTTTGACTATACAAAGGCGAAACCAAATCGGTTTGCCCAGCAGCACGCCGACGGAAGCCTGGTTGTCATCCTCGATCCGGACATCGCACACGTATTCACCACACCGGAATCGGTAAAGAAGGTGCTGCGAGCGTTAATTGCCACCATGCCGCCCGTATCTGTCTCAACAGAGAAATGATCTGTACGTTTGCTCGAACATATAGATGTTCGGCTTTTTCATGCATCATCAAAGCTGAAACGCAAGGAACACCCACGTGGCCTTTCTCTCCGAAGCCGCCGTTGAGCAGGCGCTCCTCGCTCAGTTTCACGCCCTGGGCTACACCCGCGCACACGAAGAGATCATTGGCCCTGATGGCAAGCACCCTGAGCGCGAGAGCTACGATGAGGTGATTCTTACACAGCGTCTGGCGGCGGCGGTCGCTCGGCTTAATCCGCGTGTGCCAACGGAAGCTCAGCAGGATGCCGTGCGCAAGGTGCGGCACTCTGAGTTGCCCGCGCTGCTGGAAGAGAATCGTCGCCTGCATACGCTGCTCACCGAAGGCGTTGATGTCGAGTTCTATGCTGATGACGGCACCCTGACGGCGGGCAAGGCGCGCCTGATTGACTTTGTGCACCCCGAGCAGAATGATTGGCTGGTGGTCAGTCAGTTCGTCGTCATCGCCAAGCAGGGCGGCACCAGCTACAACCGTCGTCCCGACGTGGTGGTGTTCGTGAATGGCCTGCCACTGGCGGTGATCGAACTGAAAGCCCCCGGCAGCGGTAGCGCCACCCTCGCGGGCGCGTACAACCAACTGCAAACCTACAAAAACCAGATCCCGGCCCTGTTCCACACCAACGCCCTGCTGATTACTTCCGACGGTATTACGGCCCGCGTCGGCTCGCTCTCGGCGGATATGGAACGCTTTATGCCCTGGCGCACCACTGATGGCAGCGCCGTGGCACCAAAGGGAGCGCCAGAGCTGAGTACCTTGATCGAAGGTATTTTTGCGCCGCAGCGCTTCCTTGAACTGCTGGCCGACTTCACCGTATTTGGCGAAACCGGAGCCGGCCTGATCAAGATCATCGCGGGCTACCATCAGTTTCACGCCGTCAAACATGCCGTCGCCTCAACGCTACGGGCCAGTACAGCGACGATCAAAGAAGATCCGGCGCTCTATAATCTACCGAGTGTGACATCGCAGATCGCAGGCGACAAGCGTGCGGGGGTGATCTGGCATACGCAAGGCTCAGGCAAAAGCCTGCTGATGGCCTTCTATGCGGGGCAACTGGTCAAGCACCCGCAGATGCAGAATCCCACCCTTGTGATCATCACGGATCGCAATGATCTGGATGATCAGCTTTTCGCCACCTTCGCCATGTGCCGCGATCTGATTCGTCAGACACCTGTACAGGTCGAGAACCGCGAAGAACTGCACACAATCCTCAACCGCGCAGCGGGCGGGGTCATCTTCACCACCATCCAGAAGTTCTCGCCCGAGACGGGGGCCAGCAATTATCCGCAACTCACCGACCGGCGTAACGTGGTGGTGATTGCGGATGAAGCTCACCGTAGCCAGTACGGTTTTCGTGCCAAGGTCGAAGCCAAGACGGGCGCAATTTCCTATGGTTTCGCCAAATATCTGCGTGATGCGCTGCCGAACGCCTCATTCATCGGCTTCACCGGCACGCCCATTGAGGCGACCGATGTCAACACCCCGGCGATTTTTGGCAATTACATTGATGTTTATGACATCAGCCGGGCGGTCGAAGATGGCGCAACCGTGCCGATTTATTACGAGAGCCGGTTGGCCCGGATTGAACTGGACGAAGCCGAGAAGCCGAAGATTGATGCCGAGATCGAAGCGCTCACCGAAGACGATCCGCAGATTGAGCAAGAACGCCTGAAGAGCAAATGGTCTACGGTTGAGGCATTGGTCGGCAGCGACAAACGCATGCGGCTGGTCGCCGAGGATCTGGTACGCCACTTCGAGGATCGGATCGCCGCGCTCAAAGGCAAAGCGATGGTGGTCTGTATGAGTCGGCGCATCTGCGTCAGGTTCTACGATTCGATTGTGTACCTGCGGCCCGACTGGCACAGCGCCGACGATAGCGCCGGAACGATCAAGATCGTCATGACGGGCGCAGCCAGCGATCCGCCCGCGTGGCAGGAGCATATCGGTACCAAGGCCCGCCGCGATCTGCTCGCCAAGCGGCTGCGCGATCCCAATGACTCGCTCAAGCTGGTGCTGGTGCGCGATATGTGGCTGACGGGATTCGACGCGCCCTGCCTGCACACCATGTATATAGATAAGCCCATGCGCGGCCACGGACTGATGCAGGCCATCGCCCGCGTCAACCGGGTCTTCCGCGATAAACCCGCCGGATTGATTGTTGACTACATCGGCATTGCCCAGAACCTCAAAGCGGCACTCCAGCAATACTCGCAGCACGACCAAGAGCAGACCGGCGTTGATGAGGCGCAGGCCGTTGCAATGCTTGTGGAGCGCTACGAAGTGGTCCGCGATATGTACCACGGATTCGACTATACAACGGCCCTTAACGGCACGCCGCACGAGCGGTTGGTGATGATGGCGGGTGCCATTGAGTGGATTCTCAATCTCCAGCAAACACTCGCGGCAAAAGAAACCACGCCCGACGGTAAAAAGCAGGCGCATCGGCGCTACCAGGATGCCGTACTCGGATTATCGCGGGCGTTTGCTCTGGTCAGTGCGAGTGACGAGGCCCGACAGATTCGTGAGGAGGTCGGTTTCTTCCAGGCCATCCGGGCCGCGCTGGTGAAGAGCGAAGCGAGTAACGGCGTCAGCGCAGGTGATCGTGACCTCGCGGTGCAGCAGATCATCAGCCGCGCCGTTGTCTCCACCGAGATCGTAGACATCCTGAAGGCGGCGGGGATCACCTCCCCCGACATCTCGATCCTCTCCGACGAATTCCTGGCCGAAGTCCAGCAGATGACGAAGAAGAACTTGGCGCTAGAGGCGCTGCGCAAACTGCTCAACGACAGCATCCACTCGCGCAGCAAGACAAACGTGGTGCAAACCAAGGCATTCTCCATGCGCCTGGAAGATGCAATCGCACGCTACCACGCCAACGCAATCACCACCGCTGAAATCCTCCAGGAACTGATTGATCTGGCGAAGGAGATCCGTGCGGCGCGGCAACGCGGCGAAGAACAGGGTCTCTCTGAGGATGAGATCGCCTTCTACGACGCCCTGGCGCAGAACCAAAGCGCAATTGACCTGCTCGGCGACGACAAACTCAAGCTGATTGCCCACGAACTTCTCGTAAGCCTACGCGAAAACATCTCCGTTGACTGGGCGCATCGCGAGTCGGCCCGCGCCCGTATGCGCGTGCTGGTCAAACGCATCCTGCGCACATACGGCTACCCACCCGATCTTCAGGATGCTGCGGTGCAAACAGTTCTCCAGCAAGCAGAGGCGCTATCGGCGAGCTGGACAATGTAGGAAATGCGATATGTCGCGTTGCCTTGACAGGAGTTACGCCCGAATTTATACTCAGTAGACGGGCACTTATTAAATGACTAAACGAAAGATACACATCCGGTGGTTGATTCGTCACGAGCGAGAACCCCCGCACACATCAGCGATGGTGGAGTGTCCAATCCGATACGATTAGGCGTTCCCGCGCAGGATGGGCTGATGGAGCGCACGATGTCAGCCCTACGCACCGCGATGGTGTGGCACCGAATCCCGCTTACGACGCTAGGTCTCCTGCTGGCGAGCCTGCCAATGCTGGCCTACCTCCTCTTTCCGCTCCTCGCCATGATCCTGCGGATCAATCCCAGCACGCTCCTGACCAACCTGATCAACCCCGAGGTTGGCCAGGCGATCTGGCTGAGTATGATCACAACGGTATGCAGCACGGCCCTGGGGTTGGGGTTGGGCACGCCGCTGGCCTACCTGCTGGCCCGACGACGCTTTCGCGGGCGCAGCCTGCTCACCACTCTGATCGAACTACCGATGGTGCTGCCGCCGTCGGTTGCCGGGATCGCCCTCCTCATTGCCTTCGGACGACGCGGGCTGTTCGGCGCATGGCTGAACGATGCAGGCATCAGCATTGCCTTCACCATACTGGCGGTGGTACTGGCGCAGACCTTTGTGGCCGCGCCGTTCTACATCAAGACGGCCATCGCGGGTTTTGCCGGTGTGGAGCGGGATTTTGAGCAGGCGGCGATGATTGACGGCGCAACGTCCGCACAGGTGTTTGTCTGGATCACCGTACCCTTAGCCTGGCCAGTGCTGCTGGGCGGGCTCGTGATGACCTGGGCGCGCGCCCTCGGCGAATTTGGCGCGACGATCCTCTTTGCGGGCAACTTCCCTGGGCGCACGCAAACCATGCCCCTGGCGATCTACCTCGGCTTTGAGCAGGATATTGACCTCTCCCTGACCCTGGCGCTGATCTTGCTCGGGGTCTCCTTCCTCATCCTCTGGTTCGTCAAGGCGATCCTGCAACAACACGTGACTACTCCGTAGAGCTGATGCAAAGTCGTTAGATTGCCGCCCGCCCCCCCACCCCCTGCCCCTCCCCCACGCGAGGGGAGGGGAGTCAGACAGCTTTCTGATGCGGAATACCCCCTCTCCCCTCGTGGGAGAGGGGGCAGGGGGAGAGGGGGCGGGTTGACTTTGCAACAACACGTGACTACTCCGCAGTTGACAGGACGTTCAAGTCATGTCATAGTATACTCATTCTCTGAGTAGTTTATTTTCGGTGTTGACGCTGTCTTGACCCACGGCGGTCAGGGGCGTCCTCCTCGGCAACGCTGCCCTATCTGTGGCCATTGCTGCCCCATGCGCGGTTCGCCGCGCCGCGCCGCACCATCGGTGTGACGGTGCGCGTGAGCGTGGCTGGATGTATCCTTGTTGCCGATGGAGGTTCGTGTGAAACGCTTGCCCATTGCCCTGCTCATGATCCTGCTCACGCTGCTGGTCGCTGCCTGTGGCGCACCTGCCGCCTCGTCGCCCACTCGCCTGCCCGTCTCGACCACCGCGCCCACGACGGCGCCAACTGTAGCGGCGATCACCACACCGACAAATGCCTCTACGGCTGTAGCAACCACCGCCGTAGCAACAACTGCGCCCACGGTGGCGGCGGCAACAACCCTGAATGTCTTCGCCGCCGCCTCGCTGACCGACGCCTTCAAAGCAATCGCGCCCGCCTTCGAGGCCGCGCATCCCGGCGTAAAGATCGTCTACAACTTCGCCGGTGCCCAGCAATTGGCGGCCCAGATCAACGAAGGTGCCCCCGCCGATGTCTTCGCCTCGGCCAACAAGAAGCAGATTGATGTCGTGATCGCCAGTTCCAAAATCATCAGCGGCACTGCCCAGACCTTTGTGCGCAACCGGCTTGTGGTGATCACGCCAAAGGCAAACCCTGCCGGAATCACCTCGCTCAAAGACTTGGCCAAGCCCGGCTTGAAGCTGATCTTTGAGGCCAAGGCTGTGCCGGCGGGCCAGTACTCCCTCGACTTTCTGACCAAGGCCAGCAAACTACCGGAGTACACCAGCGCCTACAGTCCCACTGTCCTAGCTAATGTCGTGTCGTACGAGGACAACGTGCGCTCGGTGCTAAGCAAGATCGTCCTGGGTGAAGGTGATGCCGGTATCGTCTACACAACCGACGCGGCCACCGATGTGGAGCATATCGGCACGATAACGATCCCCGACGAGCTAAATGTCATTGCCGTCTATCCGATCGCGCCACTCGCGGAGAGCAAGGTTCCCGACCTGGCAAAAGCCTTTGTGACCTATGTGCTGAGCCCAGAGGGCCAGCAGGTACTTCTGAAGTATGGCTTTCTGTTGCCATAGCATACCGATGAGCCTATAATAGCCGTGTTCCAGGTATTGCCCCGTCCAAATTGGACAATAGTGTATCCAGTGTGTTTGACAGTTCGTTTTCCGTTGCCACACGGATCGGTGTGGCAGCGGAATTTAAGGAGAATCTCGATGCGTCTTAGTGCACGGAATCAGCTCGCGGGGACGATTCAATCAATCAAAGAGGGTGTCATCACCGCCGAGGTCGTGGTCAAGCTTGCGGGCGGCGAAGAGATTGTCTCGGTGATCACCGTTGAGTCGGTACATGGCCTGAACCTGAAGGTCGGCGACGCGGTACGCACGATCATCAAGTCAACCGAGGTTTTGATCGCCACTGAGGCGTAGTACCCTGACGAGGGACAAGGATGACAAGATGAAACCTTGTCATCCTTGTCCCTCGTCATTTTTGATGTGCGTGCGGCATGTGGTAAGCCATGCGAGGATGGTTTCGATCTGGCTGAGGCGGAATAGATGCACGAGCTGAGTGTAGGATTGGTCGCCCCCGTCTGGTAGATCGTGGGTCTGCAAATCCTCCAGCCAATTGCGGCATGCATTCTGCTGGCAATCCAGCAGCGCCAGAGCAGCGGCGTTACTTTCCTGCTGCGCAAAGTAGAGCTTGATCGGAAATTCCATCTGGAAATCATGGCTGTGCGGCACCGGGCGGGCGATCCAGTCAGTAAAGGCCGACGATCCCGCCGCTGTAAGCTGGAAGACCTTCCGTGGCGGGCGTGTTCCCTGCGCCTCGACCGAACTGCTCAGATAGCCCTCTTGCTCCAGATAGCCCAACTCCGCGTAGATCTGGCTCTGTTTCCAGTTCCATGCCAACCCCAACGCCTCGGTGGCCTGGAGCCGCTGGGCGATCTCGTAGCCGTGGAGCGGCTGCCGACGCACAAAGCCCAGCAGTCCATACGCAATCGTCAGCGGAAGCTTGATCATCGGCATGCACGGAATCCTTCCACGTAACGCGATCTCGTGTGGTACACACTCAGGGCTGATGCAAAGTCCTCAGATTGCCGCCCGCTCCCCCACCCCCAGCCCCTCCCCCACGCGGGGGGAGGGGAGCCAGATCTCTTTCTGGTGCGAAATACCCCCTCTCCCCTTGTGGGAGAGGGGGCAGGGGGAGAGGGGGTTCACTGACTTTGCATCAGCCCTGGGTACACACTGCGCCCGGTGCTGCTACCATATTTGCCTATGATAGCATGGAAGTAGGGTGTCTCCCTATTCGATCAGGGCTGATGCAAAGTTCTCAGGGTGCCGCCCGCCCCCCACCCCCAGCCCCTCCCCCACGCGGGGGGAGGGGAGCCGAACCTCTTTCTGGTGCGGAATACCCCCTCTCCCCCGGTGGGAGAGGGGGCAGGGGGAGAGGGGGCGTACTGACTTTGCAACAGCCCTCCCTTATTCGATCCCGCCTATTGACAACGATCTCTCTCTCGTTGATAATGCTGTTATTCAATAAATTAGTAACTGTACCGGTATCCCCCGCTTCACTGTGGAGTCCGCATGAGCCCTCGCCACCAAGCGCCGCTGACCGTTGAACACGCCCTGCTCGGATTTGTGTACCAGCAGCCTCAGCACGCCTACGCGGTCTATCAGCAGCTCATTGCCCCAAATGCATTAGGGTCGGTGTGGCAGCTCAAGCTCAGTCACTTCTACGCCCTAGTGACCAAGCTGGAGCAGGCGGGCTATCTGGCGACGACCCTGGAGTCTCAGGGCGCACGTCCGCCGCGCAAGGTACTCCACGTGACCGAGGCTGGCAACGCTGCTTTTGTCCACTGGCGTACCACACCCGTGGACGACCCGGCGCATCTGCGGCTCGACTTTCTGGCCCGACTCTACTTTGCCGAGCGTGCGGGGCCGTCTGCGGTACGCACCTTACTCACGGCCCAGCGTGTGGCCAGCCGGGTCTGGCGTGACGATCTGCGCACTCAGCTTGTCCGTCGGATCAATCAGCCCGATGCGGGGCGCTTCCTCCAGTTGCGCGTGCGCCAAATGGAGAGTTTCCTGGGCTGGCTGGATCGCAGCCTTGCCGCGCCCCACACGGCTACCGCTGTGACCTACCACATCGCGATGATGGCGAACAGCCTCCAGCCCGATCTGGCCGCTGCCTTCGTTGATTATGTGCGCTCACCACAGGGCCAGGCGGTACTACTCAGCGCAGGCTTCTCTACGGCGGTTGAGTCTCCTGACGACCGCGCACCGCCGCGTGTACCTGGGTTGTTAGAGGGCACCGCACGCACGCTGCATGTGTTCGCCGCCGCCTCGCTGACTGGCCCCTTCCAGACTATTGGTGCGAACTTCGGCACGGTCTATCCGGGGGTTGCGGTACACTTCACCTTCGGTGGCTCGCAGGGGTTGGCGGCGCAGCTTCGCCAGGGTGCCGTGGCCGATGTATTTGCCCCCGCCCACCGGCAGGCAATGGATCTCGTGATTGACGCGGGGCGAGTTTGGCCAGAGAGTGTCTATGCCTTCGCCTCCAATCAGCTTGCGGTGGTGACTCTGCGCAGCAACCCGGCCCATCTCACCCGCCTTGACGATCTGGCCCGACCAGGACTCACGCTGGCCTTTGGCTCGGAAGCGACGGCCATCGGCCAGTATACCCGCGAGCTGCTGACGCAGATCGAAGGCCGAGGCTTTTTTGGCATCCAGGGGAAGGAAGCCGTGCTGCACAACGTTGTGCGTTACGGGGATAGTGTCACCGAGGTACTGACTTCCGTTGCCCGTGGCGACGTGGATGCTGGGATTGTCTTTGCCTCGGATGGGAGACAGGCCGACAGCACGGTGTACGTGCCGATCACCTTGCCCTTCCTGCGCTTGAGTCACTAGTCCAGCTTCCCGAAAGTTCGTAGGCCGGTCACCGGCCACCGGCCCAACATCTTTCCAACAACTTGCTCGCCAACGACAGGCACCAGCGCACCGCCGCGTTTAGTCTCCCTGTCGTTTTCGCGTGTGATAGAGTTGAAGGAGTTACCCATGTTCGTGACAACCCTCACCATCCAGACTCTCCCAGGCCAGCAACTCGCCTTTATTGACGCCTGGATTAGTGCCGCCGCCCATCCGCTCCAGCACCAGCCGGGGTTCAACCACCTGTATGTGATGGCCGCGCCCGACCAAGCCGATGCCGCGATCATTTTCCTTGTCTGGGAGGATGTTGCGCACATGCAGGCGTGGGAGGCGAGCGAGGCGCATCGCCGGGTGCAGGAGCGCGTAGCCCCGTTCTGGCGCGATCAGGTTACGACGAAGGACTACACCCTGTTCTTTAACATGTGTGCCTGTTCGCACCACTTCAATAGCGATGTAGTGGAGGAAGCCGATGTCGGCAGCACCGCTGAGGTGAAATAGCCGATAGCCGATAGCCGATAGCCGATAGTCGGGCATCAATGGAGTCACGATGATCATCGTAAGCGCGCCCACCCTTCCGTGCAGTCTGAGCGATGATGAGCTTGCACGGCTGATTCACGAAGATGTGCCCTACCTCGATCTGACCACCTATGCGCTAGGCATTGGAGATGCGCCAGGGAGGATGAGTTTCACGGCACGCCAGCCGACCGTGATCGCGGGAACAGAGGAGGCCGGTCGCCTCCTCACGCTGTGCGGCGCGACCATGATCAGGGCCACTCGCAGCGGGATCTCGGTCGGGCCAGGAGATGTGATCCTGGTGGCAGAGGGATCAGCGCAGGCGCTGCATCGCGGATGGAAAGTCGCGGTCAACCTGCTGGAGTATGTTTCGGGCATCGCGACCCGCACCCGCGCACTGGTTGATGCCGCCCGACTCGTCCACCCAACCGTCACCATTGCCACCACGCGCAAAATCTTCCCTGGCACCAAGGCACTGGCCGTGAAGGGTATCCTAGCTGGCGGCGCGGTTCCCCACCGGCTGGGCCTCTCCGAGACCATCCTGATTTTTCCCCAGCACCGCGCCTTCCTCGGCGGACTGGAGGGTCTGTGCCAAGCGCTGCGCACGATCAAGCGGGCAGGCCGAGGGCATAAGGTGGGGGTTGAGGTTGAGGGACTCGCCGATGCGCTGGCGGTAGCTGAGGCCGGAGCGGATCTGCTCCAGTTTGACAAGCTCCCCGTGGCTGAGTTGCGCCATGTGGTGCAGATGCTCCGGCCACATTTTCCCGCACTGACCCTTGTGGCGGCTGGCGGCCTGACTGGTGCGAACATCCAGGCGTTTGCCGAGACAGGCGTAGACGTACTCGCCACCACCTGGCCCTACTTCGGAACGCCGGCTGATATTGGGGTGACGCTAACACAGGGGTGACACCCGGCTATCGGCTATCGGCTATTTAACAGTCGCTCCATTGCCGCCGCGAGTTCTCTGAGTCTGACAGGCTTCGTCATATAGTCGCTGGCACCGGCAGCAAGACAACGCTCCCGGTCGCCGGGCATGGAGAGCGCGGTCAGCGCGATGATCGGCGTGGCTGCATACTCGGCCTTGGCCCGTAGGCGGCGCGTGGCCTCCAGTCCATCGAGAACCGGCATCTGGATGTCCATCAGGATCAGATCAGGCTGCTCCGCATCAGCGTGATCAATCGCCTCTTGCCCGGTGCGAGCGATACATATCTGGTAGCCTTTGTTCTGTAGGTACTCGCTCATTGTCAGGATGTTGGCCTCGTTATCCTCCGCCAGCAGAATCCGCGCACCAGTCGGCGTGCGCTGTGGGGGCGGAGAGATCGCAGCATCAGGATCAGGCATGATCATCATCTGCGGCTTCGCCTCCACCGCGTGCGGTGGATGATAGGGAAGGGCAATCGTGAAGCGGCTGCCCTGACCAACCGTACTCTCAACCGTCACGCTGCCGCCGTGGAGATCCGCCAGGTGGCGCACCAAAGACAGCCCTAGCCCGGTGCCCTCGTGCTGTCGGCTCAGACGTGAGTCGAGCTGTTGGAAGGGTTGGAACAACTGCGCGATACCGTCGGGCGCGATACCGATGCCGGTGTCCTCTACGGTAAAGAAAATGATGCCCACCGCAGCGTCGGCGGTCACACGGAGGTTCACCTGGCCTTTGGGCAGGGTGAATTTGACCGCGTTGCTCAGCAGGTTCACCAACATCTGCTTCATGCGCTTGGGGTCAACCTCGATCACAGACAGTTGGTCATCCATGTGGAGGGAGATCTGGAGCGCCTTCTTGAGCGCCAGTTCTTTCACAAACATCAGGCTGGCTTGGCACATATCCACGATAGATACGATATCGGGTTCAAGTTTAAGATACCCGGCCTCCACTTTCGAGAGATCGAGGATGTCGTTGATCAGCGCGAGGAGGTGGCGACCGCTCTCCTCGATGTTCTGGAGCGCCTTCCTCTGGCGTGCGTTGAGCAGGCCATAGACGTGTTCCTGGAGCGACTCGCTGAGGCCCAGGATCGTGTTGAGGGGGGTGCGCAATTCGTGGCTCATGTTGGCCAGGAACTCATCCTTGGCCCGCGCCGCCCGTGCGAGATTGGCGTTGGCGCGGTTCAGGATCGCTTCAGCCTGCTTCTCGGTGGTGATGTCGTGCATGGCGGTGAGGTAGTGCGGGCGACCTTGGAAGGTGATTCTGAAGAGCCGCGCCTTCATCTCGTACACTCCTCCATTGGCGTTTTTGAGGCTAAACTCAGTCGTGAAGAATGTATCGTTCGAGAGCAAGCTTTGGGCAACTGCCGCTGTAAATTGGGTCATGTGCGCGTGGGACACTATCTCCAGCATATCAGGTGTGCGGCCCACGAGGTATGCGCTCGTATAGCCAGTGAGGAGATTGAATGCACGGTTTGTTTGCACAATTGCGCCGCGATCATCAAACAAGACAATCGGATCGGGCGATTCCTTAAAGAGCATGCGGTTTTGCGCTTCGCTCTCACGCAAGGCATCTTCGGCCTGTTTGCGCAGGGTGATGTCAAATATCGTCGAGCGACTCATGATGTAGGTGCCATGCTCATCACATATGATGGTGGCACGCAGCAGTACGGGGAAGGTCGTCCCATCCTTGCGCACACACTCGTAGGTGATGTCGTGCAGCCAGCCCCGTTCCTTGAGTAGCGAGAAGCGGGTCCAGAAATCGAGATGGCCCGGCTCGGTGATAAAATCCGTGTATGGACGACCGACCATTTCGTCGCGGGTGTACCCAAACCAGTTCAACTGCGTTTGGTTGACGCGGATCAAAATACCGTCGGCATCTAACGAGTAATAGCCGACGGGGGCGTTCTCGTAGAGATCCTGCACCTCGGCGGTGCGCTGATTGACCCGCTCCTCCAGCGTCCGGTTCAGCTCCTGTAGATCCTGCTGCGCCATCTTGAGGTCGTTGATGTCGGTTAAGTTGATCAGCACATAGATGGGGCAACCCGTCTCATCGTGTATCGGCTGCATTGAGGTGCGATACCAGACAAGCCTGCCATGCACATCAATGCGAGCCTCATCAACCACCTTTTGGTCTGTGCTGATCACCTTTCGGATGTATTCCAGGTGAATGGAGGCGACTGGATCGGGAAACATCTCTGCGATAGTCTTACCGATCAGGGCTCTGGGTGTGCTTCTCATCTGTGCCGCCGCCAGATCGTTCATGTAGCGGAAGCGGCCTTCGGCATCAACAACGATGATTTCGCTGTCCAGGCTCTCAATGAGTCCGTGGTACTGTTCCTCGCTCAGGCGCAGGGCGATTTGGGCCTGCTTACGCTCGGTAACATCCTGCACCATACCCTTGGCTAAAATCGGGTTGTGCTGCTGATCGTACGTGATGGTGGCCTTGATATAGATCCAGCGCACCTGGCCGTTCAGGATCATCCGATACTCGGTCTCGTATGATCCATTGTGCATGGCGGCCAGCCAGACGGATCGCACATATTCCCGGTCGTCAGGATGAACGAGTACAAGCAGATCTTGCAGGGTCTGTCTGCCCGCCATCCACGCAAGCGCGGGCGAACCTTCCGATGTGGTCTCAAGAATACCCGTCTGTATATCTACCATCCAGCTTGCCATATGGGCAATGGACTGGGACTCGTGCAGGATCTGCACGCTCTTGCGCAGCGCCTCTTCACTACGTTTCTGCTCGGTGATGTCCAAGACGACAATCCCGATGCCAGGGTTTACCCCAGCGGTGCTGCGCACGGGGAAGTAGCTAACGCTCGCGGTGCGCAACACCCCAGGATGTGCCGGATCCTCGTCACAGATCTCGGTGTTGAGCAGCGACTCGCCGGTACCCAGCATCTGGAGGTAGAGCTTCTCGATCTCAGATGCAAGCGGCGGTGGCAATATCTCGCGGGTGGTGTGACGTAGGTAATCCTCTGGTGCGACCCCGACCCCGTTTAGGGTGGCGAGCGAGGTGTTGATATACTGGTAGCGTAACTCCGCGTCGAGTAGAGCGATCCCGACCGGCGCGTCATTGAGCCAGGTCAGGGGGACAGGTAACGTGTTACCGATGATCGCGGGTGTGTTCGTGGTACCCGCCTCCAGCACTGCGATACGGGCACGCAGACGTTGGTTCTCGGCGAGGAGTTGCGCAATGGTTTCGGAGGTTGAGGTGTTGATGGTGGCTCACTTTCGGTAAAAACCGGGGCGTCCCACGACAGGTCAGCTACAGGTGGGCTACGGGCATACTACGGGTAGACGAGTCTGCCACCATCACATGATTGCGCCCTTCATGCTTTGCTCGATAGAGGGCACTATCGGCAGATTTAAAGATCTCCTCGCCCGTAGCGCCATCATGGGGGAACGTCGCCACGCCTAACGAAATCGTGATGGGCATGGGGAGTTGAAGGTTTCTGACTCCATCCCGTATCTGCTCAGCTCGTTCCTTTATGGCATCCTGTGAGGTATCAGGCAAAAGAATAACAAATTCATCTCCACCATAGCGGCAGGCAATATCAGATTGTCGGATGTTTCTTGTGAGGAATGTGCCTAACTCACGCAATACCGTATCGCCCGCAGCATGTCCCAACGCATCGTTAATGTGTTTAAAATGATCGACATCCAGCACAATGATGCCAAGCGAATGTTGTTGGCGGATCGCCCGCTGAATTTCGGCTTCCAACATTTCTTCAAGATAACGAAAGTTAAAGAGGTTGGTTAAGTGATCACGAACAGACAATTCGCGCAAGCGTATTTCATTCAGCACCAATTGGCGTGCCTGTGCGTTTATTTGCTTTATATTACGTTGAATAATACTATTAGCAAGGATGCTTAACCCTGATAGTAAGAAAACAAAGGCCAGAAAACTAAACCAGTTGAATGAAGAGGTCGCAGAATTAAGGAAGAGTACAAGTACCAACCCCGCAATCTGAAGCACCGCCAATACAATGGTGATATATGTCGGTAAGAGGATACTAGACAACAATACCGATAAAGTTACATACGTCAGAGGGGCGAAATCACCCTGAAGAATAGATGTATCAAATGATAGTGACGCCCATGGTGTCACGATGGCGCTCGTAACAAGCAACATAGCTGCTGTATTGTAGTGTCCAGCACGGTTTGAACTATAGGCAAGGGTGAAGAATGACGCCAAACCGCTGATGAGCATGGCGTACTGGTAGATGAGTGGGTCGTGATGAGGATTGAAAACCAGTAGCGCGACGAGGGTGGCGAGAGAGAAGAAAATGATGAACAGGAGCATCCATGCTAATAATCGTGCCTGATGATGTTCCGGTTGCTGATTTTTCGTCCGTGGTCTGACAAGGCAATCTAACCCTGACATGAACCCACTTCTAAGATTCATTGTGCTTACCTGAAATATCGCAAAACTCGCCCTGTTACGCTGAGTGAAGCGAATCGTCCCGACATGCATTCATCATTGCCGGGACACTGAGTGAGGCGAAGCGTGGTAGAGTCCATGAGCAACGCCGCCGTAGCGTGATGATCATCCACCGCCGCATAGTGTCGCCTGTTCGATATATTGTGATGCTGCTCGTACTATAGCACTAAAGGAAACAGACTTTTTTTAGTTGTCCTGTCGCTGCCAGGGCTGATACAAAGTCTGCATATCGCCGCCCGACCCCCACCCCCAGCCCCTCCCCCACGCGGGGGGAGGGGAGTCAGATCGCTTTCTGGTGCGAAATACCCCCTCTCCCTCGGTGGGAGAGGGGGCAGGGGGAGAGGGGGCAGGCGACTTTGTATCAGCCCCGCGTCACGGACGACCTATCACTAGGGCGGATGCGCCACCGCTAAGAACCTTCGGCTGACGACTGACGTCGCGCCGCCTCGGTATGGAGAATGAAAATGTCCAGAGTCGCAGACACAACCCTAAAACACCCTTCCAAGACGAGTACCGATAAAGAGTCTGCACGACAGCCCTGGGCGTTACCGGCAGACAAGGTACTCCAGAGCCTTCACGTGCATGCGGATCGCGGCCTCTCAGCGCAGGAAGCGGCACAACGGCTCGCCCAGTATGGCCCGAATGAGCTTGCCGAGAAACCACCAGAGCCGTTCTGGGAACGCTACTGGGGCCAACTCACCGGCGATGCGGTAGTCATTTTATTGCTCATCGGCGGTGTGTTCAGCCTCGTGATCCCGCTTATCGAGGCCATGCTCGGGAGTAGCCCGATTGAGCCAAGCGATTTCCTTGAGGGGGTCGCGATCATCCTTATGCTCAACATTATGGCCGGGTTTGGTCTTTGGCAAGAGGGCCAGGCCACCGACGCGGCCCGCTCGCTGCGCAAGCTCGATGATACGACTAAGCTGGTCATCCGCGATGGTCAGCGCATCGAGGTGCCGACACGTGAGATCGTGATCGGCGACATTGTCTTTTTGCCCAACGGGGCGATTGCCCCCACCGATGGCCGAGTGATCACCGCCGTGAATGCCGAGAAGGACTCGAGCAAGCTGACCGGTGAGTCCATGCCGGTGACGATTGACCCGTCGGTGCTCCCGGCAGTTACGGTGATCAATGCGCAGAGGAACATGGTTCACCGTGGCGATGCCATCGTGGGCGGCAACGTCACATGTGTTGTCACTGCAACCGGGGCACATACCGAAATTGGGAAGATCGCGACGACCCTTGATGAGTCTGAAGAGAACAAGACTCCCCTCGATGAGCAACTCGATCAGCTTGCCGCGTCAATGAACCATATTTTTATCTGGATTGCCGCCATCGTGATTGGGTTCGGGATTGTCCGCGATCTTTTCAACCAGTCTGCCGGATTTACGACTATCGCCGCCCTTACCTTTGTGGGCATCCTGAGCATGCTGCTTCAGGCGTTTATCAACGCCGTGGCGCTGATCATTGCCGCCATCCCCGAGGGGTTGCCCGCAGTGCTGACGATTACCCTGGCCATCGCCATTCGGCAGATGGTACGCAAAAATTCGCTCATTCGTAAGCCCAAGGCGGTTGAGGGTGGCGGCAGTATGACCGTCCTTCTGACCGATAAGACCGGGACGCTCACGGCCAACCAGATGGAGGTGACTCATCTCTACCTGAATGGCCGGATTATGGAGAGTTCCTCACTGAACACCACCGTCAACCCGAAGGATGATCGCGAACTCTACAGTGCGGCGAGAATCGCTAAGCTCTGCAACAATAGCAGTAACTCGACGGATGTTGCGCTGATGCGCTGGATTCAACAGGCCGGGTTCGAGATGTTTGACGATCTCATGCCCACCCGTGCGACCGAACACGAATTCGACCAGTCGCTCAAGCGGATGACGACCATCCATGCGCGCACGGACGGTTCCGGCGGTGACGATCACATCTTCACCAAGGGTGCCCCCGAGCATGTACTCAAGTTATGCCCAAAGATTGCGCTTAACGGGCAGGTCGTGCCGATGCAGGAAACGCACCGAAAACAGATTCAGGATGCGATCTTAGAGCTTGCGGGCCAGGAACTCCGTGTGATTGCTCTGGCCGAGCGGATCACGCCCCATACCCATAAGCTCAGCCGCGCCAAAGCAGAGTCAAATCTGACCTTCGTGGGACTATTGGGGATAATGGATCCGCCGCGCCCGGATGTCGCATCGGCTGTTAAGCAACTTGCGGAGGCGGGCATCCGCACAGTGATGATAACAGGCGACAATCCGATCACGGCCTACCATATTGCCAAGAAGGTTGGCATTATTGATCACGATCTGCCTTTCGATGAGGCGGTGATCACGGGTGAGGAACTTGATCAGCTCGACAACCCAACGCCGACATTCCTCCAGCGGATCCACACCGTTCGGGTGTTCGCACGCGTCACCCCAAGCCATAAGGCGACAATTGTCCAGACGATGCGGCATGCGGGATTCATCGTAGGCATGACCGGCGACGGCGTGAACGATGCGATCGCGCTCAAGCAGAGCGATATTGGCTTTGCGATGGGCAACGGCACCGATGTAGCGCGTGAGGCGGCAGACGTCATCCTCTTAGATAGTCGCTTTGGAACCATCCCAAGTGCGGTGGAAGAGGGCCGCAATGTCTTGTACCGCATCCGCCTTTACCTCTCCTACATCTTGTCGGGGAACGGCAGCGAGGTCGGTGCATTCATCTTCGCCTATCTGCTGAACCTACCGATCCCACTAACCGCGCTCACCCTGCTGATTATCAACTTCGCGACGGACAGCTTCCCCGCCCTGGCGATGACAAACGAGCCAGGCGAGGCAGATGTGATGCAGCGACCACCGCGCAGGCGCGATGCCCCGTTCATTAGCCGAATCATGTGGATCCACATTGCCGTTCAGAGCATTGTGGCCACGCTGATGATCATTGGCGTGTACTACTACTTCTTGAAGGTGATGGGCACCCCGCTCGATGTCGCACGTGCGGCGGCGTTTATGACCTACATCTTCCAGAAGCTCTACCGCGCATTTACCGCCCGCTCACTCACCGAGCATGTTTGGAAGATCGGCCTGCTGCGCAATCGGTGGACGATTGGAGCGGTGGGAGTCAGTCTCACCATCGCCTTGTTCTTTGTCTACACTCCCATTGCCAATACAGCGGTGGGAATGGACGGACTGAGCCTCAGTCAAATGGTGATCCCGCTAGGCATTGGCCTGATCGCGCCAGTTGCCGAAGAGATAACCAAGGTCTTTCTTCCGCGACGATCCTGATGTGGAGTACTCGCCACCTGGCTGAGGTTGGCGCGCTCCAGGTTCGGTGCGGCCTCAGTGACCTCACCACTTTACCCAGCCTTAACCCACACTTAGCATCCCCATCGTACCCGGTTAACTCGCATCGTGCAGAATGAGTCTCACGTATGTTGTGTTATGCCGACTGAAAGGGATGCCCCCTATGGCTCTACTAGAGATTCGTGATCTGCGCATGGTCTATCCGAACGGCCACGAGGCGTTGCGATCAATCTCAATGCGTGCAGAGCGCGGCGAGATCGTGGCGATCATCGGGCGCTCGGGTGCAGGTAAGAGTACCTTGCTGCGTTGTGTCTGCGGACTCCAGCGAGCCACGAGCGGGGCGATCCACCTGGGTGGTGAGGATATTGTGGCGGTTGACCCGCGCAGGCTGCGCGCCATACGTCGGCGGATCGGCTTTATCTGGCAGGAATATAACTTGGTGGATCGCCTACCCGCGATCACCAATGTCCTCACCGGGCGTCTGGGCTACGCCAACGCCGCCGCAAGCATGATCGGCTTCTTTGGACAGGATCACCGTGAGATCGCCGTGCGCAACCTGGAGCGGGTTGGCTTGTACGAGAAGGCCAATCAGCGGGCCGACCGGCTCTCGGGTGGCGAGAAGCAGCGTGTCTCCATCGCACGGGCGATGTCGCAGGAGCCGACCATCCTCCTGGCCGACGAGCCGGTAGCCAGCCTCGACCCGGAACTGGCCGAGCAGGTGATGGCCGACCTGGCCCGCGTGGCCCGCGAGGATGGCGTGACTACGCTGATCAACATTCATCAGGTCGAACTGGCCCGCGCCTTTGCCGACCGGGTAATCGGCATCGCCCAGGGCGAGGTGGTCTACGACGGGCCACCCATCGGGTTGAGCGAGGCGGTCATGGATCGGGTTTACCGTTTCGACCGTATGCCGCGCCAGATGGCCGAGGTAGGGTTTGTACTAGCGTAGGGAGACGAACGGCATGGCCTCTAAGGTCAAGGCAGGCGCGCAGCCGGAGCGGCCTGCGGCGGTGCCACGCGAGCAGCTTATCACCCCGTGGCCGCAGATCGGTGTACGCCAGATCATCATAGCGGTCGTGCTGATCATGGTAGTTGGCTGGGCGCTGAATGGCTCAAAGGCCAACCCGGCATCCCTGGTTGAGGGCGTGCCGCACATTGCAGATTTTGTGACCCGGCTCTTCCCGCCGAAGTGGGATATGCAGCCCACCCCGCTGGCGGTGCCCGCGCCGCTCCAGGGTGCGCTGGGAGATCACCTGACGATCACCATCCCGCTGGTGCTGCCCTACATTGTCGAGACGCTCCAGATGGCGATTGTGGGTACCATCGTAGGCGTGTTGCTCTCACTCCCTCTAGGCCTGCTGGCGGCGCGCAATATCTCGCCGCACCCGGCGGTGTATCAGGCCACCCGGTTTATCCTAAACGTCAACCGGGCCATCCCCGAGATCATCTTCGCGCTGATCTTCGTGGCCGCCGTGGGACTCGGCCCCTTTGGCGGGGTGCTGGCCCTGGGCGTAGGTGCGGTCGGTTCGCTGGCGAAACTCTACGCCGAGTCAATCGAACAGATTGACCCGCAGCAAGTGCTTGCGGTGCGGGCCACCGGCGCTGGCTCAATGCAGACATTCATCTACGGGGTGGTGCCGCAGGCCATGCCGCTGATCGCCACCTACTCGCTGCTGAATTTTGAGCATAACGTGCGTTCGGCCACCATCCTGGGGCTGGTAGGTGCTGGCGGCATCGGCTTCATCCTCCAGAAGTACATCAGCCTGTTCCAGTACCGCAACCTGATGAGTACGCTGATCATCATCATCGTGATGGTGACGGCGATTGACCGGATGAGCGACTACTTGCGGAAGAAATTGATCTAACACCCCCTCACCCCCCAGCCCCCTCTCCCGTTCTGGGAGAGGGGGGGCCGAACGCGCTCTGGTGCAGAATCTCCCCTCTCCCCCGGTGGGAGAGGGGCAGGGGGTGAGGGGGTACGGTCGGCATGAGATCGGTTTATGTGAAGAGTATTTGGATCTAGATCCCGGAGCTACACGCTCCGTAGCCATAGACTTTTCGGTACAGATACCTCAGACAAGAAGGAGTGATCCGTGTTCCGTAAGCTCATGCCTGTGACGTGGACTCTGGTGCTGACGACCATTCTGACTGCCTGTGGCGGTGCCTCGGCGGCGAAAGTTCCTACCACTGCCCCGGCTGCCACCGTCGCCGCGACCACCGCTCCGGCTGCCACTGTCGCCGCAACCGCCGCCCCGGCGGCCACTGTCGCCGCAACCGCCGCCGCGACCGCCGCTCCGGTTGCCACCACTGCCCCAGCCGCCACCGCTGGTTCCATTACCGCTGACCGCACCGGCTGGCCGGCCAAATTCCGCCTCGGACTCTTCGCCAACGACGACTCTAAGGCTACCCTCCAGCTCTACGAGGCATTCCGCAAACTGCTTGAGGATCGGCTGGGCATCCCCGTTGAGGTTACCACCGGAACCAGCTACTCGGCGGTGGTCGAGGCGATGCGCGCCGACCAAGTCGAGGGCATGGAGGTTGGGCCGTTCGCCTACGTGCTAGCCGTGCAGGAGGCCAACGCCGAGGCCGTCGCTGTGGTGATAACCCCCGGCACCAGCAAGGGCGATGTCGTCTACGACCCGACCGCACCCACCGCCTACTACAGCACGATCATCACCAAGAAGGGCTCGGGCATCGCCACCCTGTCCGACCTGAAGGGCAAGAGCTTCGCCTTCGTTGATCCAGCCTCGACCTCGGGTCACCTCTCGCCGAAGACCCTGCTGGTCAAGTCGGGCCTGAACCCCGACACCGACCTGAAGGCTACCTTCGCGGGCAGCCACCCGACGGCGGTACTCTCGGTGTGGAACGGCACCACTCAGGCCGGGGCCACCTTCGAGGGAAATCTCTACACCTTGGCCAGCCAGGGCCAGATCGAGTTCTGCGGCTTCCCCGACGGTGTTATCGGCAAGCCACGCACCCCCGCCGAGATCAAGGCCGTCTACGATAGCTGCCCCGATGGCAAGATCGCGATCATCGCCTACTCCGACCCCATCCCGAACACGCCCTTCGCGGTGAACAAGAACCTGCCCGAGTCCTTCAAGCAGGCCGTGCGCAGCGTTCTGCTGGAGGTTAAGGATCATCCCGAGATCGTCAAGGGTCTCAAGCAGTGGTACGTTGATCCGACCAAGGACATGGGCCTGTCGCAGTTGGACTCCTACTACGACTCGCTGCGCGACATCGCCAAGCTGCTGAACCTGGATCTGAAGAAGCTGGCGAAGTAGTTACGGGTGGCGCGGCGCAGCTTCACTGTGCCGCGCCACTATTGGATAAGCCGATATGGATCAACATCTCCTGCTTTCCACCCTGGCCCGCGCCGACGCCGATGCGGTGAAGGCGTTTGCCGAAGATTTCATCCCCGATCTGGAGCCGATCACCGTTGTTGTGAACCGCACCGGCCTGGCTATGCTGCCGATGGAGGAGACCGTCTCCGGCGAGGCGTTCTACCTCGGCGAGGTGCTGTTGTCCGAGGCCCATGTGCGGATCGCCGGTGCCGAGGGCTACGCAGCCTGCCTGGGCCGCGATCTAGAACAGGCGCTGGCAATCGCCCTGCTCGACGCGGCCTACGCTGCGGGGCACGACCGCGCACGCATCGCGGCGTTTGTGGACTCACAGGCCACCGCCCTCGACTCCGCCGATGCGGCTCTTGGCCAGCAGGTGGAGCAGACCCGCGTAGAGTTGGAGACTTTCTGATATGACCGTACCCGTCATGAACCGCGCCGATGCCCGTCAGCACGCCACCTTCACGGCGCTCATGTGGGCGCTGAGCTATCCCGGTCGCGCCGTGCGATTGCCGGTCGCTGGCCCGGACGCCCTGACGCTGATTGGCGAGACACTGGTAGATTTGGAGACCAGCTTCTTCACGCCCGACGCCATGCTGACGGCCCGCCTGTCTCGGACTGGCGGGCGGAGTCTGCCTGCCGACTCGGCGTCCTACCAGTTTTACCCGCGTCTCAGCCGCTCCAATCTCGACCTGCTTGCCTCGGCCCCGGTGGGCACTCATGTTGCGCCCGACCTCGCGGCCACCATTGTGATTGGCTGCGCCCTCGGTCGGGATACGCGCCTGCGACTAAGCGGCCCCGGCATCGCCGGTACCTGTGAGATACTTATCGCCGGTCTACCGGATGCGCTCTGGTCGCTGCGTGCCGCAACCGCCCGTGCGCCGCTCGGCTGGGACATCTTCCTGGTGACTGATAACACCGTGCTGGGCCTGCCGCGCACCACCGCTGTGGAGGTACTGTCATGGCCTATGTAGCAGCCCGTGGCGGCGAGCAGGCGATTGCGGCGGCAGAGGAATTGCACACCACGCTGAACGGCCCACTCAGCGCGATGCTGGTACGATCCATCGAGCGACATCTGCCCTATCTGGTGGACCGGGTTATGGGCGAGGGTTCGCTCTACGCGCCTGATCTGGCCGCACTCGCCCTAGCCCAGACCGGCGGTGATCTCTACGAAGCGGTGCTGCTCCTGCGAGCTTACCGCAGCACGCAGCCGCGTATCGCCTACGCCCTACCCGTGCGCCAGAGCGAACTGCGCACGGTGCGCCGTATCTCCGCCGCCTTTAAAGACATCCCCGGCGGCCAGATTCTCGGCCCCTCGCTCGATTACAGCCATCGCCTGCTGCGGCTGGATGTGCTGGAGGGACAGGAGGCAGGAAGCGGGAGGCAGGAGGCAGGAAGCGGGAGGCAGGAGGCAG
>JBAXMH010000044.1:0-24139 GCA_037134395.1 Chloroflexales bacterium | reverse complement strand
CTGACCACTGACCACTGACCACTGACCACTGACCACTGACCACTGACCACTGACCACTGACCACTGACCGCTGCCGGAAAATATCAGGAGAACACCAATGCCAAAATTCATCATCGAGCGCAACATCCCCGCCGTCGGGACGTGGTCGGCGGAGACCCTGCACGATGTCGCCCAGAAGTCGAACGGGGTGATCTGCGGGATGCAAGCCGCCGGGGGTACCATCCAGTGGGTGCAGAGTTACGTCGTTACCGACAAGATCTTCTGTGTCTATATCGCGCCGGATGAAGCAGCGCTGCGCGAGCATGCGGAGCGCGGCGGCTTTCCGGCGAACAATATCTTCGAGGTCAAGACCGTCATTGACCCCACCACGGGCGAGTAATCGTCCCGCGCCCGCCGCCGGATCACCAACCAATGAAGGCTCTGTTTCAAGGAGGAATCTGTGCGCTACGCCAACCCGAACCAGCCAGATAGCAAGTTCAGCTTTAAGACACGTTACGGGAACTACATCAACGGCGCGTTTGTCCCCCCCATCAACGGGCGCTACTTCGAGAACCCGACCCCGGTGACGGGCGAGATATTCTGCGAGATTCCGCGTTCGGATGCCGCCGACATTGAGGCCGCCCTCGACGCGGCCCACGCCGCTAGCCCGAGTTGGGGCCGCACCTCAGCTGCCGAGCGGGCTAACATACTCAACAAGATCGCCGACCGCATGGAGGCGAACCTGGAGTTGCTGGCCCTGGTCGAGACCTGGGACAACGGCAAGCCGATCCGCGAGACGATGGCCGCCGACCTGCCACTGGCGATTGACCAGTTCCGCTACTTTGCGGGGGCCATTCGCGTGCAGGAAGGTTCGATCTCGGTCATTGACGACACGACCGTGGCTTATCACATCCACGAACCGCTCGGCGTCGTCGCCCAGATCATCCCGTGGAACTTCCCGCTGCTCATGGCGGTGTGGAAGGTGGCCCCGGCGCTGGCTGCGGGCAACTGCATCGTCCTCAAGCCCGCCGAACAGACGCCCGCCAGCATTTTGGTGCTGGTGGAACTGATTGGCGACCTGCTCCCGCCGGGAGTTCTCAACGTCGTCAACGGCTTTGGCATCGAGGCAGGCAAGCCCCTGGCGAGCAGCAACCGCATCGCCAAGGTCGCCTTCACGGGCGAGACGAGCACCGGGCGGCTGATCATGCAGTACGCCTCCGAGAATCTGATCCCGGTGACCCTGGAACTGGGTGGCAAGTCGCCCAACATCTTCTTCGCCGATGTCTTCGCCCAGGATGACGACTTCGCGGACAAGTCGCTGGAAGGCTTCACGATGTTCGCGCTCAATCAGGGCGAAGTCTGTACCTGTCCCTCGCGGGCGCTGGTGCAGAAGTCGTTCTACGGCGAGTTCATGGAGCGCGCCATCGCCCGCACGGTGCTGGTCAAACAGGGCCACCCGCTCGATACCGATACGATGATCGGCGCGCAAGCCTCGAATGACCAGATGGAGAAAATCCTCTCCTACATTGACATTGGCAAGCAGGAGCAGGCCAAGGTGCTGACGGGAGGGGCGCGGGCCGAGCTTGGCGGTGAGTTGGCGGGCGGCTACTACATCCAGCCGACCATCCTCGAAGGCCACAACCGCATGCGGATCTTCCAGGAAGAGATCTTCGGCCCGGTGGTCTCGGTGACGGCCTTCAACGACTTTGACGACGCGCTGCACCTCGCCAACGACACGCTTTACGGCCTGGGTGCTGGGGTCTGGACCCGCGACATCAACACGGCCTACCGGATGGGGCGCAGCATCCAGGCTGGGCGCGTCTGGACGAACTGCTACCATCTCTACCCGGCCCACGCGGCCTTCGGTGGCTACAAGCAGTCGGGCATTGGCCGCGAAACCCATCACATGATGCTCGACCACTATCAGCAGACCAAGAACCTGCTGGTGAGCTACAGCCCCAAGAAACTCGGCTTCTTCTAGGCGTTCAATGTTGGCCTAAAGACAGGAATGACAAAGGGGCAACCACGTTGCCCCTTTGTCGCCCTCTCTATTATCACCAGTTTTGCAGTCGAAAACCTAAAATCAGAAAGGAACCTCTATGACTCCCAGTCGTGTTTCCGTCACCGAAGCTGCCGTCGCCCTGATTGAGCGGATGCAAGCCCTGCACGGCCCGCTACTGTTCCATCAGTCGGGCGGCTGCTGTGATGGCAGCGCCCCGATGTGCTACCCCCGCACCGAGTTCCGCATAGGGCAGCGCGATGTCTTTCTCGGTAGCATCGTGGACTGCCCCTTCTACATCAGCGGGCCGCAGTACGAGTACTGGCAAAGCACCCATCTGACGGTTGATGTGGTCAAAGGGCGCGGCAGCGGATTCTCGGTAGAAGCACCCGAAGGGCTACGCTTCCTGATCCGTTCGCGGGTTTTCACCGATGCTGAGTGGGCGGAACTGCAAGCTGCCGGTGAACCGCCCCGTGGTGAACAACAGGCGTGATCACGACTTTCCACGCGCCCCGAGGGCCACTACTGAAGCAGCAAATCGAAGCTCGGGTGACCATCATCGCCGGTGATCCGGCGGATGCCGCGCTGGATGGCGCGTACCGTACCCTCACCAAGCCAGAACGTCAGCAACGAGCCAATCACAAGGCCGAGAGCGCTACCAAAAGCGGCACCGACAGCGAAGAAGATCACGCGCTTGCGGCGTGAGGCGGCTCTGCGCCTCGGGAGTGCTTTGCTCATAAAAGCCTCACTGAACCACGACGACCGGTGGAACCTTGCTCCAGAGACGATCCAGGCGGTAGTAGTCGCGTTGGGCGTTACTGAAGACGTGGACGACCACATCGGCGTAGTCGATCACGATCCACCCGGAGTCAGACGAACCCTCGATACGCGGATTCAGACCATACTGTTTCTGAACCTGACCGTCAATATGATCGACGATTGCGCGGAGCTGTCGTTCGTTGTCACCGGAGCAGATCACAAAGAAATCGGCAATCGTGCTCTGTGTGTGGATGTCTAGCAACGCGATGTCGTGGGCCTGTTTATCCTCAGCGAGATCGACGATGCGACGGGCTAGGCTTACTGTCTCTATGGCGTTTCTCCTGACGGTGATGCGTACGACCAAGCAATATAACGTGATCGTATCATACATGACGCAGAAAGACAACTGAGAGTTGCATCGCCCTTCTGCGTCATCATGGCTACGCAGAAGAGCTAACGCGAAAATAGCCGATAGCCGATAGCCGATAGCCGATAGCCGGACACCAGCGACCATTTTCATTGGGTGTTGCGCGAATCGCATGGTTGTCTGTCACGCTGAACGAAGCAAAGCGTCCCAATGTGACAATGCACATCGGGACGCTTCACTTCGTTCAGCGTGACTGCGTTCGACCTGAAACCTGAAACCTCGCACCTGAAACCTTGTCCTACAGATCAATCTCGCAGGTGCCGGATGAGCAGGCGAGTTCCTGGGCTGCGTTGGTGAGATCCTCCTCCTCGTAGCGGTAAATCTTCGAGAAGTCAATCTCTGGGAAGGATGCCGCAAGTCGCTCGTACTCCTCGCGGGTGATCTCGACGTAGGGCATATTGTCGTACTTTGCATCGAAGGTCGGCAGGAAGGATAGCCCGCCGATCTGGTCGCGATGCTCCCAGACCCACTTCATCAGGTCAATCACCTCGTCGGGACGGTAGGTGATCGTGCAGTTGTGGGTCAGAATATTACCCTCCAGCGTGAAGTATGGCTCGGCCTCCTGCACTTCCATGCAGTAGACTGGCTCACGCTTGCCCGTATTGCGAACCGAAGCCACCTTCCAGTATTTTGCAAACTTGGCCGGTGAGAATCGCTCACGCTTGCCTTCAAGCAAGAAGAAGTCAACGTCGAGGGACTCCTTCACCAGCGCAAGCGTATACCAGGTGAGCGGCGCAAAGCCGCTCTCGGAGAAATGCTCGCCGATGTCGGTGGGCGTCGCTAGACCGGCACGTGGCGCGATGGTCTGTAACCATGCCAGGGCGTCGCGATTCACGCTGGAGATCGTGATCGTACTGCCAATATGCCCGTCGGCGGCAAACCAGCCTGCGATAAAACCGCGCAGATACTCCGGGCTCTCATCCGCTGCGGGAAGCGTCTTCCAGTGTTCCGGCAAGCCGAAGAACTGGATCTGCTGCCGATCCTCCCGGACATTCGGCTTGAAGCCGGCCTCAGCAAAAAGCGGCGCTAACGCTCGGCTATCAACACCGTTCGGGTCGTTGCAGAGCGCAATCGAACAGTAGCGGGTGCGGCCCTCGTGACCGCTTGATCGCGTCCCATCGCCAAACGTAATACCGTGGAGAATACCCTCAAGATCAAGCGTGATCTGCTCGCGAGGATTCACCGTAAACAGCTTGTAGTTGCGCGAGCCGACGGGTAACTGACTGGTCTGGACAAGTTCTAATGCGCTGTCCCGAAACCGGCGCATTGGCGATGTAACTGGCCATACGTGATCCTTCGTTGTGCGGATGGTCTGCTGGATGCCGCAGCGCTCAACCACAAGCTCCCAGATCTCTTGCTCACCCAAGCTGTGGAAGGTAGCCTGCACCCACTGTCCCTCTTTGCCCAGCACCAGCGGCGTGCGTGTCGGGTCGTCCCCGATATAATCTTCCATCTGGTGGAAGCTCATCAGGCCACGGTCGGTGATGACGCGAGTGTCGCCCGTGAAGCACGAAGGATTGTGCTCTGTCCAGTAGGTCTTGTTCTGGAGCCAAAACTCGCACTGGATAATCGCTGTGCGATCCTGGCGTGTAATCGCGCTGTCGGGCGATTTCACCGGGAAGTGGATGACCCAGGTATTCGCGTTCTCTGGGGTCTGCCCGTTCTCAGGATCCATAGGCACGCTGGCGTCGCGTAGCACCTTAAAGATCGGCGAGTGGGCAGCAACGCGCACGTTGCGGATGTAGTAGGGCGACCAGCGCGAGTGTAGCCCTGAGGAGCAGTTTAGCAACTGCGAAGAATTGCCCGAAGGTTTCACCGTTGTGATCGCTGCTGCGGCGTTGACCCCAAGCGCGTGCGCGGTTGCCTGGTTCACCGCGATAGCGATGCCCCGCAGCCGCTCCTTGACCCCGGCGTCCTGCGCGATGGGGCTGTCCATCTGTCCGGTAATATCCACCCCAAGTAGCCGCTCCTCTTCGCAGTTGTGCTGCCACTGCGGGCGCAGGCCCGGAAAGTGAGTCGCGAGCGACTGGATCGTCCCGATGATTGCCGCGACCTCCACCTTCTCACGCAGGCTCTCGAAATTATCCTCGTGGCGAGCAACCGCCGCAGAGAGGTTGCAGAACTGCCAGGGGCGTAAGACAATTTCGCCGCACTGCCAAGAAAGGACATAGGCCATCTCAGCACGGTTCTTTGTATCGAATCGCTCAGTGCCTATCGAGAGGAAGGTGTGCGTCTCGTCAACCGTGCCGGTATAGACATCCTCATCGCCATCAGACTCGACCGCGACAACCCGATGATTCGTTGCGAGTGACTCTGTCTGAAGGTCACGCCAACTGCGGAACGGACTGCTGGAACGGGCTATCTCCGATGAGACCTGATACTCCTTGCACGCTGCCACCCACTCGTGCTTATTCGGATGGCGTCCGAGGGCAAAGACGAGATCATTGTAAATAGCGACCTGACGCTGGCGCTTGTCAACTTTGGCTTCGGCGTGGGCATGCTGGAGCAACTGCTGACGCTGCTCGGTGCCGTGCAGCGTGTAGTAGAGTTTCTGACCGCACGATGCCCCGCACGTCGCCTGCTCACGACGGTTAAACCGTACCTCAAAAGGCTGACCGCACACTTCACAGGTGCGCGTGACGTAGGCGATGCCGTCGCGATACTGGATTGGCAATTCCGACTGCTTTACGGCGAGCTTCGCGTAGGGCGGTGCATCGAAGCCGAGTCGCTGTGCAATCGAGGCCAGAGTCTCCTGTAGCGTGCCGCCAAAGTAATCACGTCGGTACTGCTGGAACGTCTGCGGCAGACCGTTGGCTTGCGCGAACACCTGGTACGCTTCGATGGAGGGCCGATAGCCGAGATCGGCGATGAATGCGCAGATCGCCTGCTCCAAATCTTGGTTTGTGATCGGCTTGGCGTTACCGTTGCGTGCGCCAGACACGGCCCGACTGAGATTGGTACGCCATCGCTGACTCATCAAGCGGCGCGCAGGATTGTGGTCACCAAGCATGCGCTCGCGATGCAGGGCAGCGTGATCCTTCGCGCTCAGTCGCTCAAGATTCGAGATGTGATTATTGCGCCCATCGTAGTCACGATGGTGGATATGCTGATCAGTCCCTGTCAGCACCGGCTCGCCCGTGTGATGTGCGTAGATCAGACGATGCTCAGACTTGCGAAAGCCGCCGAACTGAACCATGCGGTAGCTGCCGGACTGATCGTAGGCGACCTTACGCGCTGCCGGAAGCCCGCGCTTCTGGTACGAGAAGACGCTCATCGCGATCAGTGCGTCGTTTGGCTGTAGCTCCAGCGTTGTGCGCTCGCCGCCGTTAAGCAGGGCAAAGCGGTGGTTTGCCGTCGCTCGGATGTAGGTGCCGTCCGCAAAAGTCACACGGTACACCGGCACCTGTGCGCCGGTCTGGCGCGGGTTTCGCATCGTGCGGATGGCCACTTGGCCATCCTTGACGGTGAACACATCCACATCGCCGCCATCCGCGACAAGGTCGGCCATGCGTACACGACCGCGCCCATCGGCGACGGCAACCCACGTATCGCCAGTAACGCACGGATTCGCCCCGAACTCTGCGGCCTGCCGGCGGGCCGGGCGCATGACGTTGGCGGCCTGACGGTTGAAGATACCGGGCTCGCCGCGACCGGACTGCACCATCTCTAGGAACTGGCTGATAAACTCGGGCTGGGTCAGGCCGCCCTCGGGCCATACCGCCGAGTTGTTGGCGTTCCAGCGCTGGCTATTCTCGCGCTCGAAGTCGCCGCTCTTGCTGAGGTGCATCTCGTCGTCGTCGTAGTCGAACAGGGAGATGAGCGCGGTTCGCCGGACCCCCCCGCTGACGGCTGCATTCCCCACCGAGCACATAATGTCGTGGGCGTCAACCGAGCGGAGGTAGCTGCCCTGGCGGGCCAGGATGCGCGAGCGCACGAAGTCGAGCATAACCCGCAGTGGCTCGGGGCCAGAGGCCCGCCCGCCCTTGGTGCGCAGCGGAGCGCCAGCGGAGCGAAGCTGCGACAGATCGAAGCGGATGTCCCCGCCCTCAAACCAGGTCTCAAGGCCAACGCACAGCGCCTGCGCCCAACCCTCAGCCGAGTCCTCAACAACAAACTGCTTCAGCTCAAGGTTGGTCTGGCGGCGGATGCGCGGAAAGTTTTCGACGTAGCGGCCCTCAACCGAAAAACCCACGCCGCAGCCGCTCATCGAGATTATCAGCGCCTCAACGAACGAGTCAATGCTCTCGACCGGCTGGTACGAGCAGTTGTAGATCGCGATATTGTTGCGGCGGGCCGCAGCACCGGCCATTGCGAGCATACGCATAGACGGCATGGAGCGCATCTCTAGGATGGCGTGGCGGACTCGCTCGTACGTCTCCACCGGCAGCCGCGATCCGGCCAACTCGTGCAGGAAACTGACGGTGCGATCAACCGTCTCGACCCACGTTTCGCGCCGCCCGAGATCGTAGTTGAAGCGCGCATACTTGTCGAAGAACTGAAATTTCTGGAGCGCCATCGGGAAATACTGGTCGGATTCGGCAAAAGCCTGACGCACGTACTCCGGGACGGGGCGCTCCACCCGCTTCTTGGCATGCTCGGCACGGTAGAGGATGTAGTGCTTAGCGGCCTCAAACTCGCCTGCGGCCTGAAGCACCATCTCGACAATATCTTGGACGCCCTCAACCGTGGGGGGAGCGCCAAGTGACTTTGCGGCGATGATATTGATCACGCGCCGGGAAAGATCCTCAATGGAGGCTTGGGATGTACGATTCAAGCTGGCGAAGCACTTCGTCAACGCTTGCTCAATACGCTCGATGTCGAAGCTAACAATCCGCCCGTCGCGCTTGATGATGGTTGTTGGAATTTCCATGCCAGCCCTATCAATTGCAAGGTATTCACCAGAAGTTCGACCGCTTGCGAATCCGTTCGTTCCTATAGACATGGGACAAAATCCTCCACAATAGGGGTGCAGGTGAAGCGCACATCAACCGACCGCCCAGCGTTTATCGCGGGAGGAGCGGCGAGGGGGAAGGCCAGATCAGGGCTTCTCTTCGGCAATCAGCTCATCGGCGGCAGCCAGTAGGGCGGCGGTGCGTGCGGGGGCGAGGGGCGGCTGCTTACTGTTCAGGTAAATCTCCAGGGCGCGGCGCGGGGTGATGCCTTCGATCAACTCAGGCTCGGCACCGTAGCGTCGGCGCGAGCTACGCTCGACCGTGATCGTTACGGCGGCAATGACAAAGGCTCCCGCCTGTTCTAAGAGGGCGTGGATCTGCTCCTCGCGCAGCAGCGCGGCCTGCTCGCGGGTGGCCTGGATCTCCACCCGCACCACCGCCTGTCGCAGATCGTGGCGACTAATCAGGGTTGTCACCAGGTCAAGGGGGTCGCTGCTCCCTCGCACATCTTTCTCGATGCTCACGAAGGGACGGGCGGCGAGTTGGTGGAATTGCCAGCGGGCCGCGCCACACTCCAGTTCAACGATGATGCAACCCTTAGGCTCGGCCCGTTCGCCAAAGTCTACCCGGTCAAGACTACCAGGATAAACCAGCGGGGGCACGGTACCGAGAACCTGGTGCTTGTGAATATGGCCCATCGCCACATAATCAATGCCGGGTTGGGCAAGCACAGAGCGGGCCATTACCAGATCCTGGCCAAGAGTGATCGCCCGCTCGGCCCCCATCTGCGCACCATCCACGCTGCCGTGGAAAGCCAGCACCGCCGGGATGCTCGAATCGAGACTCGCCGCCGTCTTGACGACAAAATTCTCGATGCGGCGGCGCACCTGAAAATCAATCTCTGCGAAGGACGCCCCGCGCATTTCGTCACGGGTCATCAGGCTATGTCGGGTCACCCAGGGCAGCGCAATAATCTGGAGCGGGCCGGAGCGGGTAGGGATAACATGCAGCCGCAGCCGGTCGGCCACCGTTACCCCTTCAATGCCAAGGGCGTCGAAAATCTCGACTGAGTGGGCGCGACCAAGCGAAGAAGAAATATCGTGGTTGCCGGTGAGGATAAAAACAGGCACGCCTGCAGAGCGCAGCCGGTTGAGCCGACGAGCAAACTCGCGCTGGTGCGTGGGGTTGGGTGAGCGATTCTTGTAAATATCGCCAGCAATCAGCACCAGGTCTACCTCGGCGCTCAGGCCAATAGAAATCGCCTCATCGAGACGGTCAAGGTAATCGAGCAACCGGGTATGCAGGCCGGTAGCCGAGTCGATCCTACCGTAGTTCTCAACGCCGATGTGCAGGTCGGCCAGGTGTAGTAGCTTGATCATAGAGTTATGCGAGCGGCACCCATCTGGATTGCAGTTGGCAAGTGTAGCATATATTTGTCTGAGGCATGGTGATTCTCAGGGTTGGTGTAAAGTTAATACTCTCTGGCTGGCGACTGAAGTCGCGCCTGTGAGGCGTTCCGCCGGGCGTCGGCCTGCGCCGACGGCGGAACTGCCCGCGCAGGCGCGACGGGTAGTCAGCCATAGGTTCCCGTGACGCGACTTCAGTCGTCCGCAGTATGTCTTTGCATCTGCCCTGGGTATACTATAGAAATGAGCAGTATCAGGAATAGACATAGCAAGGAAGTTGTGCCGTGTTCCACACAATCCTCGTCCCCCTCGATGGCTCGCCCGCCAGTGAGCAAGCTCTTGCGGCGGCGGCCCGCCTCGCCCAGAATCACCAAGTGGCCCTTCATATCGCCCACGTTCACTCCCCATACACCACGACCCCGATCACCATCGAGGGTATGCCCGTGATTGACGAGGAATTGCACTCACGCGCCGCCGACCACGAACTGGCCTACCTGCGCCAGGTGGCTGCGTCAGTGAACACCGCTGTCGCGCCGGTCGTCGCTCGCCTGGACGGGCCGGTGGCCTTCACTCTGTCCAGTTACTGCCAAGAGATCCACGCCAATCTGCTGGTACTCACCACCCACGGTCGTAGCGGCTTCTCCCAGCTCTGGCTCGGTAATGTTGCGGAAGCTCTGCTCCATAGCCTGGGCGTGCCTATGCTCCTGCTGCGTCCCACGCCCGTGACTATTGCGCCCGCACCCTTCCGGCACATCCTTGTGCCTCTCGACGGCTCCGCCCTGGCCGAACAGATTCTGCCCCACGCGATGGCAATAGCCAGCCACGATGGTGCCAAACTGACCCTGCTGCGGGTCGTCGAGGGCCACTCGTCTCCCGATTCTGGGCGCAGTCCTCTCTATCGCCCTCACGAGATGAATGTCGCCGATCAGCGGGCTACAGCCGATTTCTACCTGAGCCGTCTGGCTGCCGAGTTGCTGACCGCCGGATACGCTGCCCACACCTCAGTCGTGGCCGCCGAGCATCCCGCTCGCGCCATCCTCACTACCGCCGAGGAGTGTGGGGCCGACATGATCGCCCTGGCCACTCGTGGGCGCAGTGGCAGTACCCGCAGCATCCTAGGCAGCGTGGCCGATAAACTTATCCGTGGCGGGACACTGCCGATGCTGGCCCTACGCCCCAGCCTACCGGGGAATTGAGGGCCAGATAAGGCCGCGCATGCTCAGATGTCGTATTCCGTTGGAGCGACATGATCACGCTGCGCTTCGCGTGCCATCTCGTCCGCTACCGTGCGATGTACCACGGCGCGGAAGATACCCCATGCCCGCCAGCTCCCGCCAATCTCTCGGTCAACCTGATCTTCTAGTCCTTCAAGGAAATTCGCCAGATCGTAGAGCTGGGCGACGGTGACCTCATCGAATGCTTCAACCCGTTCGTCTGGATCTTGGACGACGAGTTCGCCACCGATTTCGTCTAGCAGAAAGGCGAAGGTGAGGAAAGCATATATGTTGGGCGGCGTCTGCGGGCTATCGTAGGCGATCACAGCCAGAAAGCGGCGGATCACCACATCAAGGCTCGTCTCCTCGTCCACCTCGCGCAGCAGCCCATCTTCAATGCGTTCATCGGGCTGGATCCCGCCGGTGAGCAGACGCATCACCCCTTGCGGGTAGACATCTTTGCGAAAGGTGAGGATGCGCCCGCTGCGCCGCCGGATCACCATGCACGCCTCGCCGATGCGATCACGCTTCGTGAGCGGGTCGAATACGCCGTCGGGCAGATGAGCCAATACCCGTGCGGGCTGCCCGTAGCGGGCCGATAGCTCAGCTACTTGAACTTCGATAGCATCGGGGAGTTTCATAACGTCACCCTCAATATATCAAACAACCACGCGATTCGCGCACAACACCCGATGAAAATGGCCACTGATGCCCGACTATCGGCTATCGGCTATCGGCTATCGGCTATTTTCACGTTAGCGTGTAGAGAGCTGAATCACACCCCAGCGACCACCAGTGATCCACTGTGGATCGCGGGCCTCCGCATCGGCAATACGGCTCGGATCGAGACCGGCGGCCATGTTGGATTTACACGTGCGCAGCAAGAGCATGGGCGCGGGCAGATAGGCCAGAATGCGATCCAGCGGGGCATCATAGGGCCAGCGGCGGTCGCCCAGCCAGCGGCGGTAGTTCGCGTCGCCCTTACTGATCAGCAGGCCGGATGTGGCCAGGTCGGCGCGCAGATCATCCGGCAGATCCCATCCCGGGAGAGACGATGTCCAGTACCAGCCGTCGCGTACCTCCAGACGACCGGTGTTCAGCGCCAGACCCAGGCGTGCGCCAATGGCCGCCGCCGGACTAGTCAGTGCCGCAAGCCAGTCAATCGTCAGGCGCACATCGGAGATCATCGCATCGGACACGAAAGTCGGGTGAGATTTAGCGTGTAGGACGACATGCAGGCCAGCGGTGATCAGTGCGTCGGCGAGGGCCAGATCGTGGACAAGCTCGGCTCCCGCGTTATCCAGAACAATATCGGCGCGTGCGCCCTTGGCCGCCAATCCCGCAATCAGCGTCGTCGCCGCCACCGTATCATCGGCCAGCAGGTGCGCGCCGCCGGGGCTAACACCCTCGCCAGCGGGCCAGAGACTCAGATCAGCCTGATTGCCCCAGAGCGCGCCGAGGATCGCAGCCGCCATATCATCTGGCCCGTGGTCGAGCTGTGCGTGTTCCAGGCCCAGCCGCTTCTGGAGCGCGAAGGGATCGGCCCCGTAGCCGGGGCCGGGTTGGAAGTAGCCGGTGGCCTCCAGCACCCGCCGGTAGAAGTAGATTTCCGCCACAAACCAGGGCACCTGGAGCCAATTCTGGCCCGCGTAGGGCGCGAGGTAACCGTCCCACAGAGCCACATCGGGCGCGCCGGGGTCGCGCAGCGGGCGCACAAGGGCGTCAGGCATCTCGTCAGCCAGAGCTGCCACAGCGCGGGCAGCCTCGGGCGCAAGGTCGTTCTCGTCCAGCACCCGCCGTCCAATCATGGGCAGACGTCGGGTGATCGTATCGTGGGCGAACGAGCCGATCTCCTCACCGCGCAAGGGCGGCGGGATGGGCGCAGATAATAAATATGTATCAGTCATGGCGGGCGAGTCTACCACAGAAGAGCAGAGGCGTCTAGGGAATCTCACCGCCGTACCAGGGGCAGGTAGCTGCTCATGCCGCCGACGATCATGTTCACCGTGAATGTCCGTGTGGTGCTGCCGCTGGTCGCGGTCAGCGTCACGTGATAGGCCGCGCCGGGGATGACTGAGCCGATCGCGTGTGTGTCGGTCAGACTCAGGGTAACGTGGCCTGGCCCGCTGAGGCTGGTAGGCGTTAGTGTGAGTGTGGGCAGGGGAGCGGGGCCGCTGATTTCTCCAGCCGATAGGCTGATCGGCGCGTTAATGCCGCTAAGGGTGATCGTGTAACTGGCGCTCTCCCCGGCTGCGACCACCCGCGTTGATACCGTGCTACTGATCGCCAGCGTCGGCTGCGCAGGCGGGGCGAGTCCGTTGCGTAGCTGGCTACCGCGTCCGGTGCCCCAGAGGATGCGTGCGTTGGCGCTGCCCGGCAGGTCGTAGGCGACGGCACCGCTATGGCTGGTGCCGATCACTAGCTCAAGTTCGGGGTCGGCGTCAATGTTAGCAATTGTTGGTGCGCCCAGCCCACCGTTCCAGGTGCCGCCAGAACCCGGCGTCGGCAGATTGATGGCGTAGAGTTGCTGTCCCTGGCTGTCGAGAATGATTAACTGGCCAACTTGCCCGCTGGCCACCTCGGGCCACGAGGTGAAGATCACCTCAGCCTGCCCGTCGTTGTTCAGGTCGGCCACCACAGGTTCGGAGGCGAAGTGAATGCCGCTCCCTGGCACCTTAAATGGCCACGCGCCATGTTCAGTCTTGTCCAGCCAGAAGGCGTGCAGCCGCCCGTCATACGAAGGGTAAAGAATCTCGCGATTGCCGTCGCCATCCAGATCAGCAGCCACCGCGTTCATCACCGCATTCTCAATCACGGTGTAATCTTGCGAGAGTGCGCCGCTGTTAGCGACAGGGGTGGGCAACACCGTCCAGTCAAAACCGCTGCCGCTCCAGCGGGTGCGATCAACCTTGAAAATCCACGGCAGGTAGTACATATCGCCGGCGGGGTCGCCAATAGCGCAGTTATACACATCGCCGGGGACGACGAGTTCCAGAGTACCGTCACCATCCATATCGGCGATCACCGGGGCGACATTGGCGAAGTTTGGCCGGTGTTCAGTGCCGCAATCGGCATAGCCACGCAGATCAACCGCATGGTCAACGTGGACGCCCACCTGGCTCCAGACCTTACCCGCACCGTAGATCGGGTTGACCGGAAGCTGGCTGCCATCGGGGGCGAGGCCGGTGATGTAGTGGGTATCGGTGGGGGCGAAGATCTCCTGCTTACCGTCGCCGTTCATATCGGCAATAGCGATGTTCTCGTTGTACATGCCCCAACCGTAACCTGCCTCGTTATCGTGGCGTGCGGGCCAACCGGGGCGCAAGCTGCCATCTGGCTCGTAGACGCTCACCTGCTTGGTATTGCCACTGCTGGCCCGGCCAACAATAACCTCGTACCGTCCATCGCCTTCCAGGTCGGACAACGCCAGGGTTCGTACCTCGCCGCCGCCAAAGGGATGCTGCGTCCAGAGGGTCGCGCCGGTCGCGGAATAGGCGGTGACTTGATCGCTGCCACGCCCGACCACCACCTCAAGCGAGCCGTTCCCGTCTATGTCGGCCACCGCAATCCCAGGCCAGATCCGAGAGCCGTTCTTTGCGCTCCACTGGGTACTTCCATCTTCGCCATTGAGTGCGAACAGTTCGTAGTTGCCCCAAATCACCTCCGGCTTACCGTCGGCATCAAGATCAGCGACAGCGGGCGAGGCGTACCATCCCGTATCACAGTAGTGCGGCGGTGTGGCACAGCCTCCGTACTGCCACTTCAGAACCGGCACCTCCACCGCTGCGGTGTGTACCTGCGCCGCACGTGCCGGTGCCAAGACGCCGCCCATCAGCACACAACTAACCAGTCCTAGAAGTGCAAGACGATGGATCATAGAAAGATTCCTTTCGACAGCGGTGGTGAAGTGGTGGTGTAAGCTGGTGCGCCACACTGCCACATGAAGAGAGCCGCTGGTGTCCGGCTATCGGCTATCGGCTATCGGCTATCAGCTATCAGCTATCGGCTATCGGCTATCGGCTATCGGCTATGTTCACCGCAGTGCCAAGCTCTCCTGGAGGGTGGCACTGGTGCGGAGGTCGCCGAGATCAATGCCGAGGTGGATGATGGCCTGGGCAACTTCGGGACGGATACCGGTGAGGACGGTGGCAGAACCCATGAGGCGGACGGCGGCGGCCAGTTGGATGAGGGCAACTGCAACGTGGGCATCAACGATGACTACGCCGGTGACATCGAGGATGACCGTGCGGGCGCGATGACGTTCGATGTATTCGAGTACCACCATATGGGTCTGGATGATACGGGCGCTGTCAATAGTACCAACCAGGGGCACAACGATGGTATCGGCGCTGATCGGAATCACCGGCACCGAGATCTCGGCGACGATGCGGTTGAGATCGTGCTGGGCCTGGAGACTGGCCTGGAGTTCGTTCGTGAGCTGGCGCAGGGCGGATGTGCGCTCCGCAACCCGCGACTCCAGATCGGCGTTGCTGGCCGCGAGAGCCTGACTGGCGGCCTCGGCCTCCGCACGGGCGGCATAAGCTTGAGCCTGGGCCGTTCTGATCTCCTTGGCCCCGAGGTAGCCGATGAAGGCAACAGCGGCGATCAGCACGCTGCTATTGACCTTTACCTCGAACCAGAGATCGTTGGCGTGCAACTCGGGCGAGAAGAGTGAGATTGTGAGAATATTGCCTACAATGCAGACGATTGGCACGGGCCAGATGTAGGCCGGCGGCAGCAGCACCGTGGCGAGCAGGATGGATAGAACCAGGAAGAAGGGCAGGGTGGGCGTGGTTGGGTTGAGTATGATCAGGGCTAAATTGAGGGATACGCTGATAGCGATGACTAGGACGGCGGCGAGACGGGTTTGACCGGAGCGAGCCAGGAACGCATTGCCGACCAGCAGCGCTGATGCGGCAGCCATAATGGCCTCTGAGTCCAGCGCGGCTTCCTCGATGATCGCCGCAATAATCAGCAGAAAGCAGACCACGGCCATACCGACACTGATCACAATCACTGTGCGCCCACGACGTCTGACTCGGGGGTCGTCCGTTTTGATGTCTGTCAGTCTCGCAAGAAGGTTGTTCATAGGTATGTGCGGTCTACATGGATTCAGTCTACACTATTATAAGAGGTTGAGAATATCTTTGTCGCAGGAGTATCACCTATGACTGAGTCCGACGCAGGGCGGCGGATCAAGGAACTGCACGCGATTCTCCGCGAGCATAATTACCGTTACTATGTGCTTGACCAACCCAGTGTCAGCGATGCCGAGTACGATGCGCTGATGCGTGAACTGCGCGACCTGGAGGCGGCACATCCCGACCTGCTCACGCCCGACTCGCCCACTCAGCGCGTTGGAGCGCCGATCTCTAGCCAGTTTGCCAAGGTGCGCCATCCTCAGCAGATGCTCTCCCTGGGCAACGCCTTTGATGAGGACGACCTGCGTTCCTGGCGCGAGCGTGTGATCAAAATTCTCGGTGCGGACGCGCCTCTCGCCTATGTGGTCGAGCCGAAGATTGACGGTCTGGCCATCGCCCTGACCTACCGTGAGGGCCGTCTGGCCATCGGGGCCACCCGTGGCGACGGCGAGGTTGGCGAGGATGTGACCGCGAACCTGCGCACGGTGGGCGGGATACCCCTGGCCCTGCGGGCGATTGCAGATTGTAGATTGCAGATTGCAGATGTGGAAACCGATCAATCTACAATCTACAATCTGCAATCTGCAATTCCCCAGAGCATCGAGGTGCGCGGCGAGGTATACATGCGGATCGCCGACTTCGAGGCGCTGAACGCGGGTCTGGCCGCCGCTGGCGAGAAGGTTTTTGCCAATGCGCGCAACTCAGCCGCCGGTAGTCTGCGCCAGAAGGATCCGGCCCTCACCGCCGGACGCCCGCTGCGCTTCTTCGCCTATCAGGTTGGCCCACTGGAGGGCACAGAGCTGACCAGCCAGTGGCAGGCGCTGGCCTACCTGCGCGCCCTGGGTTTCCCGGTGAACCGCGACGCCCGCCGTTTTGTTGATTTTGACGCGGTGCTGGCCTACTGCCGCGAGTGGATGGCCCGCCGCGACGGGCTGGAGTACGAGGCCGACGGCATCGTCGTCAAGATTGACGACTTCGGGCAGCAGCGCGAGCTAGGCGTCGTTGGCCGTGATCCGCGTTGGGCGATTGCCTACAAATTCCCGGCCCGCGAGGCCACCACTCGCTTGCTCAACATCACGGTCAATGTCGGGCGCACCGGCGTGATCACGCCCGGTGCCGAGCTTGAGCCGGTGGTGATTGGCGGGGTGACGGTGCGCAACGCCAGCCTGCACAACGCCGACTACATCGCCGAGCGCGACATCCGCATTGGTGACGTTGTGACGGTGAAGCGGGCCGGTGATGTGATTCCGTATGTGATCGGCCCGGTACTGAGTCGCCGCGACAGTGGCGCACAGCCCTGGAGTTTCCCAACGCGCTGTCCGGCCTGCGACACGCCCCTGGAGCGGGTGGAGGGCGAGGCAGCCTGGCGCTGCCCCAACTTCGGCATCTGCCCAGCCCAGCTTGTGCGCCGGGTTGAACATTTTGTGGGCCGGGGTGCCCTCGACATTGTCGGCATTGGCGAGCGCCAGGCCGAACTGTTCGTCAGTAGCGGCATGATCGCCGACGTAGCCGATCTTTACACGCTCAAGGCCGAACACTTTGCCGACATGGAAGGCTTCGGTCCAAAGAAGATTGCCAATGTGCTGGGTGCAATTGCGGAGTCAACATCGCGCCCGCTTGATCGGCTGCTGGTTGGGCTAGGCATTCGCTTCGTAGGCAGCGTGGCCGCCCAGGCTCTCGCCACCCACTTCGGCGACATAGATGCGATGATCGCTGCGAACCAGGCCGACCTGGAGGCGATTGACGGCATCGGCCCGGTGGTTGCGGCCAGCGTAGTGGATTTCTTTCAGCATGCGCAGAACCTTACCCTGGTGGAGAAACTGCGCGCCGCCGGACTCACCCTCAGTGGCGGAACTACCCGCGAGCGGCGTGGTGACGGGCTGGCGGGCAAAACCTTTGTCCTCACCGGCACCCTGCCCACGCTCAGCCGCGAGCAGGCCAGTGAGCTGATCGTCTCCCACGGGGGCAAGGTCAGCGAGAGCGTCAGCAAGAAGACCAGCTACGTGGTAGCCGGAACCAGCGCCGGAAGCAAACTGGCCAAAGCCACGCAACTCGGCGTACCGGTGCTGGACGAGGCCGGGTTGCGGGAGATGATATGAAAGGAGGCAGGAGGCAGGAGGCAGGTTCCGCCTCCTGCCTCCTGCCTCCTGCCTCCTGCCTCCCGCCCCCGGCCTCCTGCCCCTGGCCTACACCAAATCCATCCGGGCAACCCACTGCTGCGGATTGCGGATCTCCTCCATCGTCGGCAGGTACTCGACACGCTCCCAGACCCGGGCGGCAAAGGCGATTCCACGGGAATCTACCACCGCATTGACAAACGCCTCGCCCTGCTGGTACTGGGCCAGCTTCAGATCCATGCCGGTGAGCCGGTTGAAGAGTTGCTCGAACAGGGTGCGATTCTGCTGGCGCTCGGCGATACGATGCTCAATGTCGTCGAAGCTGGGTAGAAGCTGGCGACCCACGGCGTTCATCACGTGGTTGCCGTAGCCCTCAACCAGCGACATCAGAGCCTGGAGCTTATCGAAGATCACGCGCTGCTGAGGAGTCTGCACCGCCTCGATCCAGTGAGTGTCCGTACCGAGGCTCTGGGCCACCCGCCCCGCCAGTTGGATGAGACCGCCACCCAGACTCTCTAGCTGCGAGTTGAGCTGGCTGAAGTACTGCTGGATCAGATCGTTGAAGTGGGCGCGCACCCACGGATACGCCTCAAACTCGAAGGCATGAGTCGTCTCGTGCAACGCAATCCAGAGCCGGTAATCCTCATCGTTCAGGCCAAGGCTAGACTGCACCCGACTGATATTCGCCTCGACATAATAGAGCGCGCCGCTGGTCTCCGGGTCGGGCGAAAGCAGGCTGAGGTCGTACTGACCAAGGACGCGGCGGGCCAGGTAGCCCAGCAGCATACCGATCTGAGTGCCAAGTACCTTGCTATTCAGGCCACCGAGCAACACAGCCATCGCGCCGACAGCCCCGCCGTTGCGATCATAAATCTCCTCAATCGGACGGAAGAGGTGCGTAAAGGAGACAAAGTTAGCCTCCAGCCACTCGCGCCGGTCAACCACATACACCCGGCTGATGGGAGCGGGCAACTGAACACCCAGGTAATCGGCAATCAGCGGCTCGCTCTGCTTGACCAGGCGCACGTACTGTTCGTGGCGGAAGGCCCGGTCGGTGATCGGAGCCTGCTCCCACTGTGCCACGCGCAGGGCCACGCTACGGGCCTGATCCCAATCAATCATGCGCGTGGGCGTTGTCACTGTGCTACGGGCACGGGCCTCAATATAGTAGCGCGCTGCGGCCCCAGCCACGACCCCCAGCAGGAGGACGGTGCCGAACCGGCGGATCTCATTATCGGGCTTTGTCACGGGCGTATCCTTTCTCAGCGGTAGAAAAACCGTCAGAGGGAGTGTATCACGCTGAGACAAGGCTTGTCTAGGCGAGTGCGATAGGGTGCGGGCGGCTCGCGAGCCGCCCACACCCTATCGCACGCTGAGCGGGATCTTGAGGGCGTCCAGATCCTCAGGGGCGAACGCCGTCCCGGCAGTGAGCCAGATCCAGGTGCCGACAACAATACTTTGCCACGGAAGGGCACAGAAAGTCTCAGAAACTGTCTGAAAAGTCACTGCCCCCCTCCCAACCTCCCCCCGATGGGGGGAGGAGCCGGACTCCCTCCCCCATCGGGGGAGGGCTGGGGAGGGGGAATCGCGGGATATGTGACCTTTTCAGACAGCTTCTCAGAAAAAATATATAGCAATCCTATCCCCGTTGTGACGATGGAGTCAAGGCTTCAGCCGGCTAAAGCCTTAACTCCCCTTCACGACTCCAAAAGGATTGCTATATTTCTGTATCCTTCTGTGTCTTTCTGTGGTCGTAAATCGCTGAACCACCACCCGCGCTGGCCGCGCAACAAACCCCGCCCCTCCACCGTCGTACCGGCAGATGCGAGGTACCGGTGGCCACAGGGTAGCCGGCGATGCAAGAGAGGATGGAGAGGTTATGGATAGCACTAAGCGTATCACCCGCAGCCAGAGCGACCGACTGCTCGGCGGCGTCGCCGGTGGTTTGGCGAGTTATGCTGGGATTGACCCGCTCATTATCCGGATCGCGTTCATCGTCCTGACCGTGCTAAACGGCTTTGGCGTGATCCTCTACCTGGCGCTCTGGGTACTTGTGCCCAACGAGGATAGCGCGACGGACGCCCGCAGTTCTGTGCAGGTGGCGATAGACGAGATGCAGGCCACCGTCGAGCAGATCGTTGCTCGTGTGCAGGCGATCTTCCAGCGTTGACGTTCATGTACGTCCCGTGTTAGTGCCTTTGGCATGGTTCGTGGGTGCTTTACAGTTCAGGCCAGAATGTGGCATCTTGATGCGCTCGACCTGAAACCTGAAACCTCGCACCTGAAACCTTGTCAAAGGCGTCAACACGGGACGTGCTGTGTCTTGTTTGACCAAACGGGCGGCTTCACGTATGCTTGCAGCCTTATGAAGCCGCTCCGTATGCCTCTGTTGTCAATCTGCATGGCTGTCGCGTTGGTGGCCTGCGCCGCGCCTTCTCCTACACCAACATCCACGCCCGCGCCGGTGGTTGTCGCGAGTCCTGCGCCCTCAGCCGTGGCTTCGCCGGTTGTGTCTACGGCCACCCCCACGCCTCCCGCCATCCTGCCCACCGTCACCCCTGCGCCACGCGATCCGCTCTTTGACCCGCGCCGCATCAGCTACGCCTACCAGTTCACCGGCCCCGAGATCCAGGCGTTCCTGGAGCAGCGCGGCAGTGCCCTGGCCCCTGTACGCTTCCAGGTGGGCGGTCGTTCGCAGAGCTTCACAGATGTGCTGGTGGGTATCTCTAGCCTCTACAGCATCAGCCCGAAGCTGCTGCTGGCGCTGATGGAGTTGCACGCTGGCCTGATTAGCTCGGGCAGTTCCGGCAATTTTCCCTTTGCGATGGGCTACCAGGACGGCGGGCGGCGCAGCCTCTCTAGCCAGCTTCACTGGGCTGCTCGCGAGCTGCGCTACGCTGTGCGTGATTACGCCCTGCGTAACTCACATGATCCGCCGCCGCCGCTGGTCTTCGCTGACGGTACGCGCCAGGAGGTTAACGCCGACATCTCCTTCAGTCGCTATGTGCTGGCCCGCGTGCTGGCACCCACCACCGGCCCCGGCAGCCTCGATTCACGGCTCACGAGCTTGGTGAGCGCCTATACACGCCTCTTTGGCGATCCGCGCAATCCACCAACCGACTGGCCTGCCCTGGCGGCTCCCTTCATGATCCGGCCTATGGCCAATCTGGTGCCGATTACCTCGTTCTTCGACCACGATGCACCTTTCCTGCGCCAGAACGGTGCGCTGGATACATATTGGGGTCGGCAGGAGACCGACGCCGCGTTTGCCTACGATGGCCACACCGGCTGGGATTACGCGATGGGGCCGCCCGACAAGGTGTTTGCCGCTGCCAAAGGTGCGGTGATCTTCGCCGGTAACTCCGATGATGGCTGCGCTACCCCGGCCCACGCCGTGATTATTGACCACGGTAATGGCTACCGCAGTCTCTACTGGCACCTCGCCGAGATCAGCGTGGAGGCTGGTCAGCCAGTGGCGGCAGGCGACCAGATCGGCGTCGCTGGGGCTAGTGGCTGCGCCAACGGCGCACACCTGCACTTCCAGGTGCAATACCTTGGTCGTGATGTGGATCCCTACGGCTGGTGCGGCTCATCCCCCGACCCCTGGGCACAGAGTCCAGCGGGCCAAGTGAGTGTCTGGCTCTGGGCTGACATGCCCTCGCCCTGTGGCCCACCTCCCCCTGGCGTCGTGGTGGTGGATGATGGTGGCCCCGGTTTCAGCAGCAGCGGCATCTGGCAGAAGAGCGATGTAGGCTACGGCGGCGGATCGCGCTACGCGGCCAGCAGCTTCCCTGGCAGCGCAGCCCAGCCCTGGCGGGCGGCTTCCCTCGATCCGCCAGCTTTTGCCGTCTGGCGCCCGCACCTGCCCGCCGCCGGACGCTATCGTGTGCTGGCCTATATCCCCTACGCGCTTAACGGTCTCGACGAATCGCGTGAACTGCGCTACCTCATCCGCCACAGCGGCGGTGAAAGTGCCGCCACCATGAACTCTGAGTCTGCGCGCAACTGGTGGGCCGATCTGGGCACCTACGATTTTACCCCTGCCAACGCCCTGGTCGTTGGAGGCACCCTTGCTGGCGACCAGCGCCGGGGTGTGTGGATTGATGCGGTTGCGTTTGTGCCGGTACGATGAGGGTGAGGGCTATTGGTGACTGAAGATCAGATCTCTGCGCGAGAAAGCGTAGATCGCTAGGCCGAGGAGCGAGAGCAGCAGCGAGAACTGGGCAACCACATTTACCAGCGCCGTGGATGTCGTATAGTCGCGGGTAACGGCCAGTTGAAAGCCGTAGAAGGCGGGGACGAGCGGGCCACCGAGCAACGCCTGGATTGCTCGCAGGAGCGCCTGCCCCCAGGCGGGTAGCGCCTCTAGCAGCGTGCCCCCGATGAAGTTACTGGAGAAGGCTAGGGCGATCAGCCCGAGTACAATCAGCCGCCAGCTTGTGGCGAAAACCATCGGTGAGAGCATAATCATCAGAGCCGAGAGCAGCCCGATATTCAGTAGCAGCGGCAGGGTTCCCTGGAACCATCCTAGCAGATCAAGATCGGACGGGTGGTTGAGTACGGCAGCCATGATCGAGAGTACCCCGTAGGAGCCAGACACAATCACCAGTGTGCCAAAGAAAATCCCTAGCAGGTAGCTGGCACGACTCACCCCCCGCGAAAGCAGCACGTAGCCCTGTGGTCTATCGCCGATCCCAATGAACGCCGCTGTGCTGTAGAGCGTAAGCGCGGGCGTGTAGATCCCGGTAACACTGAAGAAGTAGTCGGCGCTCATCCCCAAGCCAACCCGCCGTAGGAAGACAAAGTAGACCACCAGAGTGGCGATAACCTCAATGATGAACCGCCCAGAGCGGATGTACTCTAGCAGGGTGAACCCGGTGAACCGCAGGGTACGCATATGCCCTCATTCCTCAATACTTATGGATCACCGCGACCAGCACTTGTCTCTTGCTCCCTGTTCCCTGCACCCTGCTCGGGTTCCTGTCCGCTGCCCCGTCGCAGCAGTTCATTGAGCAGAGTATCACCCTCGACCGGAAGTCGTGGGGCAGAAGGGGGGGGATTCACGGGCGAAGGGGGTATCGTGCGATCAACGACGCTAGCCTGGTATTCAGGCACCTGCGGAGACGTGTTGGCTTGCACCGCTTTGGTGTAGAGCTGTTCAAGCGGGCTTTCCATTGGTTCTAGAGCAATGATTGATACCCCGGCGTCCAGCAGTCGGCGTAGAATCATGGCCTGAATGTGTGGCGTATTCTGGCGGACCCGCACCGTGCGCAGGTCGCATGTCACTCCGCGCCCGATTGCCTCCAGGGTACCGCGTAACTCCGTGCTGATAACGTCAACTTCGATGATGACGCTGCCGCCGGGCGCTCGAAGATCGCGCACAATTGCCTCAGTCACCAGCTTCCCGCCCGCAAGGACGCCCACCCGGTCGCAGAGGTGTTCGATCTCGTGCAGATAGTGAGTGCAGAGAAACACCGTATGCCCACGGTCTCGCAGGTTCGCCAACAGCTCAATGATGTCGCGTTGTCCGCTTGGGTCAAGCCCGCTGGTAGGTTCATCAATCAGGAGCAGAGCCGGATCGCAGAGCAGTGCCTGAGCCACACCGACTCGTTGGAGCATGCCCTTTGAGAAGACTCCCATGACTCGGTCGGCATCATTCGCGAGGCCGACAATGCGCAATTCTGCATCTACTTTGTCGGCAAGGGCAGAGCCGCCCATGCCGCTGAACTCGCCGATAAAGCGCAGGTACTCGCGGGCGGTGTAGCGGGTGTGGTAGCGCTGGCGCTCAGGGATATAACCAATCTTCGGACGCACGCTGTCGAGGTTGCTGCTGCCGAGGAGACACAGGCTCCCCGATGAGGGCCTGAGGAAGCCGAGCATCAGGTGCAACAGCGTGGATTTGCCTGCGCCGTTTGGTCCGAGGAGTCCATAGACTTCGCCGGTGGCGACATGTAGGTTGAGGTTGCGGAGTACCTGAACGCTCCCGTACGATTTGGACAGATCTGTGATTTCGATCATACCCGTACTCACGCCACGCTCCGTCTATAGTTACGTTGAAGAGGCAGTACATACCGCTCGCGCACAACACCCAATGAAAACGTCCCGCTATCGGCTATCGGCTATCGGCTATCGGCTATCGGCTATCTTCATGTCGGTCGCCCAGCGATGATCAGGGCAATGGTGGCGGCCGCCGCGAGGGGAGCTA
>JBAXMH010000043.1:0-24399 GCA_037134395.1 Chloroflexales bacterium | reverse complement strand
GAGCCTTTCTGCGAAGATATTTACAACTGTAGTAATAGCCGATAGCCGATAGCCGGACATCAGCGGCCATTTTGATCGGGTGTTATGCGCGAATTGCATGGGCATCTGATATGAATTTGGCATCAGAACGATAAAAAATGAGGCAGTGGTATAATTGCCACGGAGCGCCCTAATGATGAATTGAGGAGATACGCATGAGCGAGACCACAGAGCTCGACCGACTTTCGGCAAACGCGATCCGTATCCTGGCGATTGACGGGGTTCAGAAGGCGAATAGCGGACACCCCGGGCTTCCCCTGGGCATTGCTGATGTCGCCTATGTCCTCTGGTCGCGATTTCTGAGCCACAATCCGGCAGACCCACAGTGGCCCAACCGCGACCGCTTCGTCCTTTCGGCGGGCCACGGATCGATGTTAATCTACGCGCTGCTGCACCTGACTGGGTACGACGTGACGCTCGACGACCTGAAGCAGTTCCGCCAGGTTGGCAGCAAGACGCCAGGGCACCCAGAGTACCACGATACGCCAGGTGTTGAGACAACGACCGGGCCGCTCGGGCAGGGCATTGCAACGGCGGTAGGTATGGCCCTCGCCGAGCGATGGCTGGCCACAACGTTCAATCGCCCTGGAGCAAGTGTGGTGGATCACCATACGTACGTCCTGTGCGGCGACGGCGATCTGATGGAGGGGATCTCGCACGAGGCAGCGAGTCTGGCAGGGCATCTCAAGCTGGGCAAGCTGATCCTGCTCTACGACAGCAACAATATCTCGCTGGTTGGCCCAACCAGTCTCTCTTTCTCAGAGAATATCGCCGAGCGCTTCACGTCCTACGGCTGGCAGGTGGCCACGGTAGATGGCCATAACATCCCCGCTGTGGCTCAGGCCATCGCCGAGGCAAAGGATGATGCCGAGCGCCCATCAATCATCATCTGTAAGACGCACATTGGCTTTGGCAGCCCGAAGCAGGATAGCCACACCTCACACGGCGAGCCGCTCGGCGCGGCCAATGTAGTGAAGACTAAGGAGACTCTGGGGTGGCCGATTACGCCAGACTTCTTCGTGCCCGACGAGGTGTACGCGCACATGCGGGCGGCCCTAGAGGTTGGCGGGACGCGGCAGCGTGAGTGGGAAGCGACTCTGGCAAACTATAAGGCATCCTATCCCGAGTTGGCTGCGCAGTGGGATCGGATGTTTGCCAAGGCGCTGCCCGACAACTGGCCGGAAACGCTGCCCGTCTTCCCCGCCGACCCGAAGGCCAAAGGGACGCGCATGGCCTCAGGCGAGATACTGAATGCCATTGCCGCCTCCTTCCCGCAGTTGCTGGGTGGCTCGGCTGACTTGCACTCGTCGGATCAGACCTACCTGAAGGGCTACGCCTCAATTGCGCCGGACGACTTCAGCGGGCGCAATGTCCATTATGGCGTGCGCGAACACGCAATGGGTGCGGCACTCAACGGCATGGCCTTGCACGGCGGGGTGATTCCCTACGGCGGCACCTTCTTCGTCTTCTGCGACTACCTGCGCCCGGCGATCCGTCTGGCCGCGCTGATGAAGCTCCAGGTCGTGTACGTCTTTACCCACGATAGCATTGGCGTGGGCGAGGACGGGCCAACCCACCAGCCAGTGGAGCATCTGGCGTCACTGCGGATCATCCCCAACCTGGTGGTGTTCCGCGCCGGAGACGCGAACGAGTCGGCGATTGGCTGGCGCGTGGCCCTGGAGCGGCGCGATGGGCCGACGGCGCTCATCTTCACCCGACAGAATGTGCCGACACTGGATCGCAGCGTGCTGGCCCCCGCCGAGGGTGCCCTGCGCGGCGGCTACATTCTACGGGCCGTGGAGAACCCGCAGGTGATCCTGATCGGCACCGGATCCGAGCTGAGCCTGGCCCTGGAAGCGGGCGACATCCTGGCCGCGAAGGGTGTGGCCGCCCAAGTGGTGAGCCTGCCTTCCTGGGAACTCTTCGAGGCCCAGGACAAGAGCTACCGCGACAGCGTGCTGCCGCCCGAACTGACGGCGCGGGTGTCCGTGGAGGCCGGAGTCTCGATTGGCTGGGATCGCTACGTAGGTTCACGCGGCGCAGTGGTTGGCCTCAACCGCTTTGGCGCATCTGGCCCAGCACCCGAGCTGTTTAAGAAGTTCGGCATCACTGCCGAGCATGTGGCCGAGGCGGCGCTCCAGGTGATTGGCTAAGACCTACATCTTCGCGCCGCCCTCACCCCCTCATCCCCTCTCCCAGAACGGGAAAAGGGCAGGGGGTGATGGGCGCAAGGCTAACGTGAAAATAGCCGGGTGTCGGGTGGGGGCGCGTCGCGACGCGCCCCTACGATCCATTTTTATCGGGCGTTGTGCGCGACCTGAAACCTGAAACCTGAAACCTGAAACCTGAAACCTGAAACCTGAAACCGATATACCCGTGATTAAAGAACAAAAAACTGAGCCTGATCGCGAAAGAAAAGGCGACAGAATCCACGGCATTGCGCTGGAAAAACTGCGCACCGACATCTGGAAGCTGGCCCTGTTGGCTGAAGATGAAATGGGATTAGTGCGGCAATTACTAAAAACTGTCGGCCCGGTGCTGGCATGCGAGACTATTCTGTTTATACCGTGTGGACAGAACCGAAAAAACGAGGTCGTTCACGTCCAATGGTGCGCCGATGGGCACGATACCGCATTGGACGCCCTCGCGCTCGACTGGATGATTAAACAGCATTCGGGGCAAGCCTATGTGCAGCTATCGTCCAATAATCTGTCGTCATCATTGGTTATTCCCTGTGGCGATCTGCAGTATCCAGAGGGATACATTGTTTTCAACCACGCTACCTCGTTCAAAGAATATACCATTGAGGAAATTGATCTGTGTATTGAACTAGCCAGCGTGATCCAGCTTCGGTCGGGCCAATTGCGTGATCAGACGGCACTGCGTGAAAAGCAAGAGTGGTTGGAATTGACACTCGCAGAAACAGATCTGGGTATCTGGGACTGGGATGTGCGGACGGACAAAATACTCCTGAACACGCACTGGATCGAGATGCTGGGCTACACCGCCGCTGACATCGAGTCGAACATGAGCGGTTGGAAGAGCCTGATACACCCCGAAGACGATCCGGTTGTGCAGGCAATGCTCACTGAGCATTTGGAAGGGCGCACCCCTCTCTACCAGATGGAGTATCGCCTGCGCGCCAAATCCGGGGAGTGGAAGTGGATCTTCGATTCCGGCAAAGTTGTTATCCGTGATACACAGGGCAACCCCATTCGCATGGCTGGGACGCACCAGGATATTACGAACCGTAAAGAAGCCGAGTTGCTCTTACAACTTCAGCGCGACTTGATCTTGGCGCTTGGCGCTACCAGCGATATTAACGAGGCTTTTCAGCAAGTGTTGACCGCTGCCTTTCACATTGAGGGAATTGATTGTGGCGGCGGGTATCTGCTGGATATGAGTACCGGCGGGTTGAATCTGGTAGCGCACCAAGGCTTGTCGTCGGAATTTATCACGAAGGCCACGTATTACTCGGCTGACGCACCCGAAACCAAACTCGTTATGTCCGGACAGCCGGTGTATAAGCGTTATCACAAGGATCAAGAAGTTTTACACGCCCTGGCAGTGATACCTGTGTTACACAACGGGCACGTGATTGCCGCTCTGAATCTGGCTTCACATACACAGGATGTAATTGCAGCGAATACCCGGTACGCCCTAGAGGTGATTGCTGCCCAAATTGGTGTCGTGATTGCTCGAATCAAGGCAGAAGTGGCTCGGCAGGAAAGCCTGCAAAACCTGCAAACACTTTTTGATACGGTGAACGACTTTTTGTTTATTCTTGATGCGGGAGGAAACATCGTCAAGGTCAACCCTGCCGTGCAACGGCGGCTGGGCTACTCGGCGGAAGAGTTACTCGGGATGCATGTGTTGGAAGTGCATCCGCTGGATCGGCGTGAGGAGGCTGGGACGATTGTCGCCGCCATGCTGGAAGGCAAGGCAACGGTCTGTCCAGTGCCGCTCATCACCAAAACAGGCCAGTTCATTCCCGTTGAGACCAAGGTCGTGAAGGGTCAATGGAGTGGTCAGGACGGTCTATTTGGGCTGTCGCGTGATATTAGCGATCACCTGCAAGCCGAAGCGGTCTTGCTGGAACGTGAGCAATTGCTGAACGCGCTCTTTAGGCAGGCGATTGATGGCTTCTTCTTTATGATGCTGGACGAGCCGATACGCTGGGATGCGACGGTGGATAAAGATGCTCTGCTGGATTATATTTTCATGCATCAGCGCATCACGCGGATCAATGCGGCCATGCTAGAGCAGTATCACGCAACCGAAGAAGAACTTATTGGCAAAACGCCGGGCGATTTCTTTGTGCATGATACCGTCCAGGGCCGGGCGGTCTGGCGGCAGTTTTTTGATGAGGGGCGTCTGCACGTTGAGACGGATGAGCGTACATTCAATGGTGTCCAGATATGGATTGAAGGCGATTACGTCTGTTTATATGATTCAGACGGGCGGATTACCGGCCATTTTGGCATTCAGCGCGATGTGACCGAGCGCAAACAGGCCGACGCCATCTTGCACGAAAGCTACCACCAGCTCGAAACGACCCTAGCCGAGCTTCGAGCGACCCAGGAACAATTGTTACAGCAAGAGCGTCTGGCTGCGTTAGGTCAAATCGCCGCCGGAATCGCCCACGACTTTAATAATATTCTCACAAGTATTTTAGGTTACACTGAACTCCTGCAACTATCGCCGGAGACACCAGAATCGATACAATCTGACCTGAGAGCCATCAGCGTATCGAGCCAACGTGCGGCGCATCTGGTACGCCAACTGTTAGATTTCAGCCGAAAAACGATCCGGCACCTCCGACAACTCAGACTGGATGCCTTCGCCAAAGAGACCGTTACCTTTTTAGCGCACGTCATCCCGGAACACATTCAGATTACACTGAGTATTCCCCCCGATAACTACCTCATCGAAGCCGACCCCACCCAGATGCAGCAAGTTATTACCAACCTCGCCGTCAATGCCAGAGACGCCATGCCCAACGGTGGGGAATTGCGGATTGGATTGTCACGAGGTGTATGCGAGGGGAATATTCACTGCGCGATGTGCAATCACCCGATCACCGGGGTATGGGTGCAGTTACAGATCAGCGATACGGGTAGCGGCATTGTGGGCGATATCCTGCCCCGGATCTTTGAGCCGTTCTTCACCACCAAAGGGGTTGGCAAGGGAGTTGGGCTGGGGCTGTCACAGGTCTACGGCATCATACAGCAGCAACGGGGACATATGACTGTAGAGAGCCGGACGGGACAGGGCACAACCTTTACGATCTACTTGCCACCATCCGAGGCGAAAGAAAAGCTCGCAGTAGCGGATTTGCCTCGCATAAAGCAGGGACATGGCGAGACCATTTTGCTTGTTGAAGATGAATCCACCGTACTGGCGGTGACAACGGCTATGCTAAAACAGTTAGGGTACCAGGTCTATATCGCCACAAACGGATTAGATGCCGTGACACAGTTTGAAGGTAATCATGCGCAGGTGGATTTAGTGATATCGGATATGATGATGCCCGATATGGACGGGGCGGCGCTGTTCTATCGCCTGAAGGCAACAACCCCCGATGTACAGATGATCATTATGAGCGGCTACCCGCTTGGTGAGCGGGGCGCAACGCTTATGGCACAAGGTATTGTTGCTTGGATCGAAAAGCCGGTCTCCCTCAGTCAATTGTCGCAGGTGGTGGGCAAGGGGTTGTTAAAACGAAAAGAGGCAGTAGAGCAGAAGTAACGCGGTGAGAAATCTACTGCCTAGCAAGTATCGGACATTATATGGCCCCGCGAATCGCCACGCCTGCGCCCATCTGGTGGCGCCAGCGCAGTGTGCTAATCTGCCTGCTCTTCACTCTCATCGTCGGTACCCTCGCCTTTCAGCACGCCTCGCCGCTCTCGCTGGGCGTCAGCCCGTACGACCGAAATTTCCTGAGCGGGGTCAACGCAATCGAGACGATTGCCGGTACGTCTAGTCGCTGGACGCGCAGTGTGGCCGACCTACATCTGCCGCGCCTTGGTGCTGGTGCAGCGATCCTCAACCTTGGCCTCCTCAATTCAGGGCCAGATGGCACGCATGATCCGACGATCACTCTGTGGAACGACCGTCAGCATGTGGCGGTATTTACCGTCGCCCGTAGCCGGAGTGACGCCCGTCACTTCATGCTGCTGCTTCCGCCCTCGCTTGATTCGTTGATCCGTATTCGTATCAACAGCACCCTGATCACTATTCCCAGCGACCCACGTGAGCTTGGTGTGGTGTTCCAGACCGCGCAGCTAACGCCTACCATTGATGGGCAGCGATTCCCGCCGCCCCTGAGCATGGCTGCGCTCGTGGGCCTCGCCCTGCTTAGTTATGGTGCGCTGCGCGGTGCCGATATGGGCGACAATATGGCCGTGGGCCTTGCACTGCTAGTCACGGCTGGTACTGCCGTCGGGATCGCCCAGCGCCCGTTGGATGTGCTGCCATTCCTGAATCGACTCTGCGCCCTTGCTGGTCTGGTGTGCTCCGCGATCTGGCTGGCACGTTGGATCGCACCCCCGCAGCGGCATGGGGGCCATTTCGCGCTAAACCGCGCCGACCTGCCGATCTACCTTGGGCTAGCGTGGTGGATGATGCCGCTGTTCCAGATCATCCTCACGCTGGATGGCGCACGTAACGTGACTCCGCACCCTACGACGATCAACATTGGCGCGGGTACGACCATCGCCGCGCTGGGTGCCCTAGCCCTGCGCGGTGTGGCGGCGCAGCGCGGCTGGAGCTATCGGCAGATGCTCATCGCCGTCCTGCTGGGCGGGTCGCTGGCCCATACCGCATTCATGATCGAGTTTGCCTTCACCCGCAATGCCTCCGATTTCTGGATCCACTTTCGAGCGGCCCGCGACGTTATACGGGACGGGTTGCCCCTGTACAATCTCGCCGGGATCGCGGAGAACCAATTCGGATTCTCCTACAAGTGGCCGCCGCTTTACGCCGCAATCCTGAGTCCCTTTGCACGGCTCGACGGCATGGCGGTGCTGGCTGGGCACCGGATTATCAACAGCCTCTTCCTCGGCACCACCGCCGTGCTGCTGGTGCGTCGTGCGTCAAACTGGCCGATTGCGGTCGCTATCCTCATGCTGTTTAATTTTCGCCCAGCCACCGATACGATTGCGTTTGGCCAAGTTGACATTGCGTTGCTGCTCGGTGCCACACTCGTGCTGCTGGCCGCATTACGTGGCCGCGACGGACTCGCTGGGGCGGTGATCGCCTTCTTCACCCTGATCAAGCTCTACCCCGCCATGCTCTTCGGCTTCTTCCTGGTTCAGCGACGCTGGCGCGCCATAGGCGGTGCAATCCTCGCTGGCGTAGCCTGCACGGCCATGACGATAACCGTTTTTGGCTGGGCAACCCACTGGACATTTCTAACTCAAGTTGTGCCATTGCTGGGCGGCGGCGGCGGTAGCGGCACCACGCCCTGGATTGAGAACCAGACCTTCAGCGGGTTTTTTAGTCGCTTCTTCGCCCCAAAGATTACCTCAGAGCCATTCGGTACCCCGCTGATCTCAGGGGCAACCTACGCGTTCTTCGGGCTATCGTTGCTGCTGGCCTGTGCGCTTGCCCTTCCGCGCATGCAGGCAGACGGCGATAACCGTGCCACCTGGAAGATCGCGACACCACTCCAGTTTTCCTTATTCCTGCTGCTCACCGTACTCGCTGTGCCAGCGGCGTGGATGCACTACGAAACGGTGATCATCCTGGTCTTTGCCGCACTCCTGCTTCACAGCGACGCCCCGCTGCCGCTAGGTCGTGCCATCGCCCTTGTCACAGCCTATGCCCTGATAGCCTACGGCAACCAGTGGAGCTTCACCGAGAGCGCGATAAGCGGCGGGATCGGGGTGCTGGGCTACTCCTACAAGTTCTACGGGCAGATGCTTCTGCTCGGGATCATCATCGCAGAGATCGGGCACGACCTGACCGTAGCGCGTGTTGCGGCACCCGCCTGCGGATCGCTAGGGCCACACAGGGCGTAGTGGTTGTCCAACACCTCGGGGGCGATCTCGGCTTCCGTACGATCCGGAACACTGATAGTTGTCGGCGGATGGAGTCGCTCGCGCCTGCGTGTGCGGGCGTTTGGCGGCATTACCTACAGTTATGGTGAGCGCAGGGGGGCCGACCGGACATCGTTGTCCGGTCGGCCCCCAGTCCTAGAGACTACCGCGTAACGGTCTCGTGGCGCCATGCGAGTGACGTGATCAGGACACGGCGGTTGCCACAAACACAATATCAAGTGTGACCTGCTCACTCACATTGGCAACTATCGGCACATTCGGGATAGTCAACCCAAAATCGCCACGATTGACCATGGTCGTCGCCGTCCCGCTCAGGCGGGTCGCACTCTCTGCCGTCACCGTTGCACGAAAAACAACGGGCTTCGTCGTGTTCCGGATGGTGAGATTGCCCGCGATCTGAAAGGTATAGGGCGTGCCGGGCGTACCGCGACCGCTCAGGCCGGTGATCGTGGTGGGCGTAAACGAGATCAGTTCGTAGCTGTCAGTCTGGAGAATAACGTTCCACGCCGCAGACCATCAAAGTCTGGTGTCAGCGGGGAGTCCTGACGCAGACCCAGCGCATCGGCGGACGGCAGCGCGGCTACTATCTTGTCGCCCAGGACGAACTGGAGACGTTCATGCCCCCAGTGATGGGTCGCCCGCATGTCAAAGGAGCCGCACGCGATGACCAACCCCTACCAGCCGTCACGTGATGATCTCGAACACCTGATGCGGATCGGTGCGATCAAGCTGGAGCGTACTGCTGGTGTCCCGACATGGGAGGCGTTGCCAAGTTCCCGGCATCAGATGGTGGTCGATCAGATCCGGGCCACGCTCACGGCGATAACCGGCGGCGCGGTACCGTGCGGCTGTCACCACCTCGCGGATGTGGCGATACGATTCCCGGATGGCTCACTCAAACGCCCCGACATTGCGATCTTCTGCACGCCGCCGCCCATGCAAGACGATGCGCTGACGCTGTTGCCGGTGGCGGTGATCGAGATCATCAGCCTGGGGTATGAGTACAAGGATGAGTCCCTCAACCCGCCGTTCTATTTGGGGCACCCGCTTCAGGATGTGGTGGTGGTAGACCCCCACGCCCAGCGCGTCACGCACGACACGCACACGGGGGTACACACCCAGCCGACGCCTGCCCGCCTGACCCTGACGTGTGGGTGTCACGGTTAGATTCCGTGACCTGCCGATCACACCGACCACATCGCGTCGGCTCGCCGGTTCCCTCATGTCACAACGGTACGCCGCGCTACACCATCCATCAGCTTCGCCACACGGCGGCCACCGAACTGCGGGAGGAGGGCCATAAGATCGAGGTGGTGCAGCGCCGCCTGGGGCACAAGGACATTCGCACGACGATGGGCTACGCCGAGGTCAACAATGCGGCGCTGCGGGCCGCGCTGGAGGGCGGGCCGAGGGGGAGATGGTTCACCCTGCTGTCCTTCCGGGTCGGCCCGGCGGGTACACGCCCTGCGCCACCTCGTCACGATACCGGCTCACGGCGACCAGCGTGGTCTGCCAGCGCCCGCTCCGCTTGATGGCCGGGAGCCGTCCCTTGCGGATGAGCCAGCCCAGGTAGTCGGCAGCATATTCCGTCTGCGCGGCGAGGTCGGCCAACGACTGGTACGCGGCCTCGGGTTCGGCCTCACATGACTCCAAATAGAGATCCAGACCGTGTTCCACAGCGCGTCCCGTCACCGTCAGGATGCCGCGATAGTCGCCGGTGTTCGCCGCCTCCAGCGCATGGATGTATCCCAGTCGCCACTCACGCAGGATGAGCGCGGGCGGGTAGCCAGATCGCATCAGCATCAGGTTAAGCAGCAACCGGCCCACCCGTCCGTTCCCGTCACTAAACGGGTGGACGGCCTCGAATCCGTGATGCGCAATGGCCGCACGCACGACCGGGTGATACGCCAATGCCTCGGCAGAGTCGATCCACGCGAGCCACTGGCGCAGATAGTCCGGCACGTCACGCGGGTGCGGCGGCGTGACCGATGCCCCCCGGATATGCACCGGGATACTGCGGAGCATCCCCGCATCCGGGATGATCTTATCCATCACCACCTGATGCACGCGGAGGATGAGCGCCACGGTGATCGGCTCCGCGTCGTCACGGAGGTCACTGATCAGCGTAAACGCCTCCGCGTGATTCGTCGCCTCCAGGTGTTCGCGTAGGGTCTTGCCGCCCACGGTGATTCCATGCTCCAGCACCATCTGGGTCTCGGCGAGGCTGAGGGTGTTGCCCTCAATCGCGTTGGAGTGGTAGGTGAGCAGCAGCCGCATGTCATCATGCAGCCGACGCACCAGGATCGGGTGCATCGGACGAAAGGTATCAAGGCGGTGCCGCTTGGCCTGGATGCGCTCTAGGAGGCGGCGATCTATCGTGGGTACCATCGCATTTCTCCTGCACAGAAATAGCCCCGGATTGAGGAAGTATACCTCATCCGGGGCTATTTTGTGTGATTGATCGGCGTTCTGTGGTGATGCCATGCTATACCTACACGGCGACGGGCACGGCCAATGCGGTATTCCTGCTGCGCATGAGCGTCACCGCTGGGAGTCTACGGCCCAACGTGCGGGTGTTTGGGATGGATGGAACTGCGGTCTGTAGCGCCAATCAGCCCTATGCCTTCGGGACGGAGATCAGCCGCTGCGTCCTACCCCAGAGCGGCACCTTCACCGTCCGCTGGAGCGCGGGCGCACACGACCAGTTGCGCATCTCACTTCCCGCGCCGAAGCGCACGGTAGTTCATCCGGGAGGGCATGTCATCAGTTCCGCTTCAGCCGTGACCGCGATTACAGAAATAGCCCGTAAAGCCCAGGAGCTTCAGCCCTGGGATATAAGGGCTTCATCCGCTTTAGCGGCTTTAGCTGTAGCTTCGCCATAGGGCTTCCTCGTGCCGCAAACCGCTTGCAATAGAACAAATAACCTGGTATACTGCCGTCGTAGACGTAGGCGTTTGTGTCCTTGCGAAAACCAAGCTGGTCACACACGTTCTGCTGGTAGACATGTCGCGGCGGGCTACGCCGAGACACAAAACGCCTGTGGAGACCCGGTAAGCCCAACCGTTGTGGCTGGCACGAGTCGATGAAGCAGGAAGCCCAAGAGCTTTAGCCTTGGGTATATCACATCCCTGCTTATCGGCACATTCTTGGATAGCAATGCGTCGGTGCTGACATAGGAAGCTATAAAATAGCTGTCGATTTTTGCGCTGGGGAGGGAGACCTCCCTCTGCTCACGCCAATGACATAGGAATTTCCCTGATTTCTTTGATTATTTTCAAAGAAGTCAGGGAAATTTTACAACATCGAAAACCTTTCCACCTTCATCCACGATATCCCGTTATAAAGCGTAACAAGCAGCCGGTATGTAGCCTCAAAAATTCAGGGAATTTTACAACTCCCGTCGTCGCCCCGATCTCCAGGATGGAGCCAACTCGTGGGATGTAGAGCTCTAGATAGCACCAGGTCATGTCGTGCTCTAGCTAGAGTTGTGCGAGGCGCGCACCCTCCTCCGCGACATAACCGTCGTCGAAGTCGCGGATATCGCTGATGTCGTCAGATATTGACCCCCTCTTTAGATACCGATGGTCACTGAGGCGGTCATATTCCAGCGCAGGCGCTCGTCCCAACTGGTGGGTTTGATCACAACAGTGTAGACGATGTCGCCCTGATGGTTCTTGCCCAAGAGCTTGATCTCAGTCACCTTGCCGGGGATCTCGAAGCCCGGGATGGCGTCGAAGGTGATGGTGGCAGCATCGCCTTTGTGGATGCGTACCACGCTCAGCTCGGTCAGGTCTGCGGTCTCGATCTTCCAGTTGCTCAGGTCGGCCAGAACGACGGCGGTGGTCGTTGTCGCGGGGATCTCGCCGACCTTGAGGTTAATCTCGACGATGGTACCGGCGATGGGCGCACTGAGGGTGGTCTTCTCCACGGCGAGCCGGGCCTGCTTGAGGCTGACTTCGGCACCTTTCACGCGGGCGGCGGCGGCGGCAAGGGTCGCGTCAGTTGGCTTCGCCTGGATTTCCGCCAAATGGGCCTCGGCGGCGCTGACGGAGGCTTGGGCAGAGGTCACATTGCCCTGACGCTCGGCACCTGTCAGCTGGGCTAGGTGCGCCTGGGCGGTGGCCACGTCGGCCCGGGCGGCGGCGAGGCGGTCGGCGTCGGCGGGGGCGAGCAGCTTGGCCATGCGGGCCTCGGCATCGCGCAGCTGAGCTGAGGCGGACTGGACACCGGCGGCCTCGGCCTGACGGGCCTGCTCGATGGCCATCTGGGCCTGGGCCAGATCTTTCTCGCCGTTCTCAACGGCGCGCCGAGCGGCGGCCTCAGCGTCCTGGCGGGCCTGGGGCAGGTTGCCCGGCAACTTCTCAAGCTCCCGATTGTCCCAGTAGGTGCGGCTGTATTCATCCTGAGCGTTACGCAGGGCGTTAGCGGCCTTCGTGACGGCCAACTCGGTGTTGAGCTTGGTCTGGGAGAGGGCGCTGCGCTGCGACTCAAGCCCGGCGCGGGCCTGGTCCACCGCTGCCTGGGCCGACTGGATGTCGGTGGATTTGGCACCGGCCACGAGCTGGGCCAGCGCGGCCTTGGCACTCTCAAGCTGCGCACGCGCTGCGGTGATGTCGGACTGGGTGACGCTGGCCTGAGTGGACTGGAGGCTACCCTGGGCGCGGGCGATCTCGGCCTGGGCGGCGGCGACCTGTTCAGGGGTGGCGGCCTCCAGGAGCTTGGCGTAGTCGGCCTTGGCCTGGTCCAGGCTCACCTGGGCCTGCTCGACCTGGAGGCTCAGGTCGCGGGTGTCGAGGCGAGCGAGGGGTTGGCCGACCTGAACCGTGTCGCCCTCGGCGACAAGGATCTCGGCCACAGTGCCAGTGCGCTCGAAGCTGAGGTTGACGCTGTCGGCAGGCACGACCTTGCCCTCGGCGATCACGGTGCCATCGGCGGTGACGGCGGGGATGGCGGTGGGCGTCTGCTGGGCCGCAGACTGGGCCGGTGCGGCGCAGGCGCTGAGTCCGGCGGCGAGCGCAACGGTCAGAATGGTGCCGATAAAGATCTTCCGCATGGCGGGTTGCCTCCTTAAACAAGGTTTCAGGTGCCAGGTTTCAGGTTTACAGTTCGTAGTGGCGGCTTCAGCCGCTTGGCGCTGAAGCGCCTACTACGAACGCCGCAAACTGTAAAGCTGTTCTGAACCATGTCTTACTTATGATGTACCAGTTGGAGCTTGGGGGCCGCAGGCCCCGCAGATTCTTTGGTTTGTGAGGTGGTGCGGCGAAGCCGCACCACCTCACAAACCAAGCAGTATCACTCGTAGGTGAGCACGTCGCGAATAGTCATCCGCGAGGCGCTGCGGGCTGGCAGGAAGCTGGCAAGGGCGGCGAGGCAGACGACGATCACCAGCCACAGAGCGCCCCCTTCGTAGGCGAAGACAAACGTGTACAGCCCCTCGTCATCGAAGGCGATCTCGATCCCCTTGTTCATCAGGTAGCCAGCGGGCACCGATAGGATCGTGCCAATGGCCCAGCTGATCACGCCGATCAGGACGCCCTCCACCAGCACGAGGCGCAGGATGGCCCCGTTGCCCGCACCAATCGCCCGCAGCACGCCGATCTCGCGTCTACGTTCAAGCACGTTGATGCTCATCGTGCCCATCAGGCCCAGGCCGCCCACCACCGCCAGTAGCACTGCCATCAGCAACAAGAATGTGATCAGGATGTTGGTCATCATGGTGTAGCTGGCGAAGCGCTGGCGCTCGGTCTCCGTGGACACGACATCAACGCCCCGGCCCTTCAGTGCTGCCTTGGCTGCGTCGGCGACCTGATTCTGGAGCGCTGGGTCGCGGCCTGCGACGATCAGGCCCACAACGGTTGCTTTGTCTGTGTTACCGACCTGCCGGTCAAAGCTGAGCCGGTTCACATACATGGTGGCGTTGCCGACATTCAGCTTGGCGACGCCCACCAGGCGCAGATGCAGCTCTTTGTCCATCATCTTCAGCCGCAGCGTGTCGCCAAGCTTGGTCTGGGGGTAATCGGTCATAAAGACGCTGTTGACCACGACGGCCCCGTCGTCCTCGGGCTGCAGCCAGCGGCCCTCGCGCAGCTCGGGGCGGAAGGTGTGGCCGTCGGGCTGGAGCGAGCGGATGCCGACCGTGTTGTTGCTCTCGCTGTCATCGGCGCGCAGCAGTCGGCCGGTGTAGACACTCCAGTACTCGACGCCGGTCACGCCGGGCACGCGGACTGCCTGGTCGAGCACGGTGGTGCGGTAGGGCCGGCTCAAGTCGACGCCGACATCGTAATCGTAGACCGCGAGAAAATTGGTGATGGTGAACATCATCGTGTCCCGCTCGCTGATCACCGCTATGAAGACGACGCCGGAGAGGGTCAGGGTACTCAACGTGAGGGTCAGGCGACCCTTGCGGCGGAAGGTGTTGCGCAGCGAGAGCAGCAGTGGCCGTGAGAGGATCTGGATCTTCTCCAGCAAGCGGTCGATCCCGCTCCTGCCGAAGCGGCCCTTGCCGAGCCCGTAGCCGCTGATCGCCTCGCGCACACTGACCCGCGTACCGTTAAAGATCGGCACCAGCGCGGCCAGCATCGGCACCAGCAGGCCCGCCGTAACCTGCAGGCCAAGGACAGTCGCACTGGGGGCCACGGTGGTAATATCGAAGTTCACCAGGACGGCCATAAAGCTCGATAGGCCCCAGGCGCCCAGCACGCCGGCGGGGATGCCGATCAGCAGCGCGAGCAGACCGAAGGCCAGCACCGTCACCAGGTAGAGCTGCAAGATATCGCCGTTGCCCGCGCCGATCGACTTCATCACGCCGATCTGCTTGATCTGCTGGGCCAGGATGGCGCTGATGGTGTTGATCACCAGGAAGCCGCTGAGCAGTAGGGCGAAGACGCTCATGATCGTCAGCAGCAGGATGAACGCCTGGATGGCAGAGTCACCGGGGTAGACCCCAGGCTTGTAGGTGTTGATTCCGCCCGAGGTGCGCCCGCTCTTCTCGATCTTATTCTTAACCTGATCAGCGACCGCACGGACGTGGGTCTCGTCGTACTTATTCTCGGCGACGACGATCTGGAGCGTGTTGAAGCTGCGGGGGAACCCGAGCTGCTCAACCGTGTCGAGGCTGATATAGCCGTTGCCAAGGCCGCTCAGGTTGGTCGGCGGGACGCCCGCGTTGTAGACAGTGCCGGTGAAGGCGAGCCGGTGCTGCTTGCCGTCAGGCAGCTCGATCAGCAGCTGATCGCCCTCGGCTACGCCCAACTGCGACACGGTCGCACGTTCGAGGACGGCAGCCTTGTGCGCGGGCGGCCACTGGCCGCTCAGCGGGGTGGGCCGGAAGAGGCGGATGTCGTGGAAGTCGGGGACGGCCGCCAGGCGCAGGTTCTTCCAGTCGCCCGAGGCAGCCCGCACCCGCACGACGATATCGTTAGATGCCTCAGCATCCTCGATGCCGGGCATGCGCCGCACCGTCGCCACGAGATCATCGTCAATATCGTTGCCGCCCACCGTCGCACTTGACGGGTGTGACCCGTTCCAGGCGTTATTGAGGTCGCGGGCGAGGATATCGCGGCTCCCGGTTGACATGCCAATGGCGAAGACGCCGAGCGCAATTGAGAGCACCACCAGGGCGGTGCGGGCTTTGTCGCTCCACAGATCGCCGAGCACTTTGCGCCAGCGCGGTGCAAACATGGGGTAGCTCCTTGTCTTAGCTGGTGTCTTAGCTGGCGAGACGCTCACCGGCAACACGCTCAACGTCAACGCGGGTCGGCTCAGACTCGGCCAGGAGGGCGTGGAACTCGCTGTGATCGAGGGCAACGACCTCGACGGGGCCGTTGTCGTGGGCGGCGCGCACGGTGGCGCGGCGTGCGGTGTCGCTCAGCAGGGCCAGTTCGCCGAAGTACTGGCCCTCGCCGAGTACCTCGGCGATCAGCTCGCCGCCGCCGGGCTGGTCGAGGATCACCTCGACCTTGCCCTTGGTAATGATGTAGAAGTAGTCGGGGTCGCCACCCTTGCGCACGATCGGCTGCCCCGGCTGGAAGGCGAGCCGGTCGAGCTGGCGCGTGACGCTGATCAACTGGTCGAGGTTTAGTTTCGGCAGAGCCCGCGTCAGGTACTGGTTGACGATCTCGCCGTCGGAGACGATCACCGAGCGCGTGGCCCGGCGGGCCAGATCGTTGTCGTGGGTCACCATCACAATCGTCTTGCCCTGCTGCACCAGATCCTCGAAGAGTCGGAAGACGGCATCGGCGGTCTTGCTATCGAGGTTGCCGGTGGGCTCGTCGGCGATCAGGATGGGCGGGTCATTTGCCAGGGCGCGGGCGATCGCCACACGCTGCTGCTGGCCACCCGAGAGCGCCGAGGGCAGCTTATTGGCGTTCTCGGTCATTTCGACCTGCGCGAGCAGCTCCATCGCACGGGTGCGGCGCTCGCTCGGCTTGTACATATGGCAGAAGTCCATCGGCAGCATCACGTTCTCGGCCACGGTCAGCGCGGGCAGGAGCTGGAAGAACTGGAAGATGATGCCCAGGTTCTTGCCGCGCCAGATCGACATCTGGCCCTCGCTCAGCGTGTGGACGGGCGTGTCGGCGACGAGTACCTCGCCCGAGGTGGGGCGATCAATGCCGGTGACCATGTTGATCATGGTGGACTTGCCCGAGCCCGACTTGCCGATCACCGCCACGAACTCCCCGCCGTCCACAGTCATGCTGACGCTCTTGAGGGCGGTGAAGCTGCCGGCAGCGCTCTGGTAGGTCTTGACGATATTACGGAGGTCGATCAGGTGACTGCTGCCATTGGCGTCTGTAGATGATGAGCGTGCATTGCCGTTGCGCGTGAACCATCTGCCTAGCATAATGTGCCTCTCCTTAGGCGGATGCTGCGGGCTGGAACATCAATCAATCTGATGCCAGTCTACCGTTCTGGGCGTGGAGACGCCCCAACCGCTGGGAGAGTCCGAACATGGCCAGTTGACCAGGGGAGGCCCCGGCAAGGTCTCTGGGGCTGCACTCCAAACCCACAACAAAAAATCGCGGGGGCGGCGAAGCCACCCCCGCACCCCCGCCCGAGCGGTAATGCGAGATTAGACCAGCTTCTTCTGGATCGCTGTTGTTACTGCGGCCACGCGGTTATCCACGCCCAGCTTCATCAGAATATTGCTGATATGGTATTTGACCGTAGAGATACTGACGACCAGTCGGTCGGCGATCTCGGCATTGTTCAGCCCCTCGACCATCAACTTTAGCACCGCATGCTCGCGCTCGGTCAGGGATTCGGTCTCGTGCGCCTGCTGCGATGCGCGCACGAGGGCCTGGGCCGCTTCGGGTGAGAGCGTCATCTTGCCCGCCTTCGCCGCCCTGATCGCCGCCGCCAGCTCGCGGGCGCCGATATTTTTCATCAGGTAGCCCATCGCCCCGGCCTTCAGGGCGTTCTGCACCAGCTCATCTTCCTGAAAGCTGGTCAGGGCAATAATCTGGATGCTCGGATGCTGCGATTTGATCGCCTGGGTTGCCGCAACGCCATCCATCACGGGCATCATCAGATCCATCAGGATGACATCTGGCTTGAGCAGGTTGGCCCGCAACACGGCCTGCTCACCATCTTCAGCTTCGCCCACCAGCTCGAAGTCAGGGTTGACGCTCAGGAAGGCGCTGAGGCCAGAGCGGACAACGGCGTGGTCATCCACGAGCATGATGCGAATAGTGGTTTCCATCGGGGCTCCTGAGGTGAAAATAGCCGATAAATCTGGCACCTGAAATCTTGTTTCACGGCCAGACAACCGAGATCTGCGTGCCCTCGCCGGGTTCGCTGTAGACACTCAGCGTGGCAGCAATCGCTTCGGCACGCTCGCGCATGATCTTCAGCCCCAGGTGGTCTGCGGTGACGGCAAACGGATCAAAACCGACCCCGTTATCGGCGACAGTCAGTCGCACCGTCTCGCCCAGGCGCAGCGTCACCACCGCCTGGGTGGCCTTGGCGTGCTTGACGACATTGTTCAGGATCTCCTGTGCGATGCGGTAGAGGCCGATCTGCACATCGGCCGGCAGCTTGCGCTCGCCCTCGGAGTCGAATTGGATCTGGATGGGCGCTTGCCCGCCGAGCGCGTCGCTCAACTGGCGCAGTAGGCTTGGCAAGGGCACCTCGATCAGCGCATTGGGCCGCAGCTCGACTAGGAGCGTACGCATCTCGGCCAGCGCGCCACGAGTCATCTGGCGCACCTCCTCCAGGCGGCGGCGGCCCTCGTCCGGGTTCATGGCCCAGATCTCAGGCAAGACATCTGCGATCAGGGTGGTGGAGAAGAGCGTCTGGGTGACGGCGTCGTGCAGGTCGCGGGCTAGGCGCGTGCGCTCGGCCGTGACGGCGTCCTGGGCGGCTTTCTCGCGCAGCAGCTCGTTGGCGAGGTTCAGCTCATCGGTGCGCTCGGCGATACGCTGTTCGAGCATGCGGCGATACGCCGCTTCCTGCGTGGCCAGCCGCTCCGCCGACCGCCGCTCCTCGGTGATGTCCTCGATCATGCCGATGGTGTAGTTGGGCGTGCCGTCGGCGCGACGCACTGCCGCGAAGTTCACCCGCCCCCAGAAGATCGCGCCATCTTTGCGGGTATATCGCTTCTCGATCACATACTGATCCCGCTGGCCCGCCGCCAGTTCCTGAAACCACACCTGGTCAATCAGCCGATCCTCCTCCACCGCCAGCAGTGACAGGTTCTGACCGGCCAACTCCTCTGCGGAGTAGCCAGTCAGGTGGGCAGTCGCTTGGTTCACCTGCATCACCTGCCGATCGAGCGACATCAGTGCGACGCCGACCGCCGCGTTATCGAACATCGAGCGAAAGCGCGCCTCCGACTCACGCAGCTCGGCCTCGACTCGCCGCTGCTCGTCAACCATGCGCTGGAGTTGCGTGTTCTGCGCGCGCACCGCGTACACGCGCCACTGCGCCCCCCCGGAGATAATCGCGCCGATCAGCAAGAAGCTCCCTAGCTGGAAGGGCCACTGCTGCCAGAAGGGCGGCGTAATGATCAGGCGTAGAGCTACGCCATCCGTGTTCCAGACGCCGTCGTTGTTGGCGGCCCGAACCCGGAAGGTGTAGCTGCCGCCGGGCAGGTTGGTGTAGCTGGCGTAGCTGCGCGTCCCGGCGGCGATCCATGCGTTATCGAAACCCTCCATCCGGTAGGCGTACTGGTTCTTGCGCGGGTCGCGATAGTCGAGGGCGGCAAACTCGAACGAGATAAAATTCTGGTCGTAGTTGAGCTGGATGGGCTGCTCATCCTGGGACTGAAATGGCGTGGGACGGTTGAAGATCGCGAAGCTGGTGATCACCACGGGCGGCGGGATCTCGTTGCGCCCCAGGTCGGCGGGGTTAAACCGGCTGAACCCGCTCACCCCGCCGACATACAGCTCGCCGCTAGATGTACGCAGGTAACCGTTTGAGTTGAACTCGTTGCCTTGCAGCCCATCGCTCTTATCGTACATACGCACGGCTTCGGTGCGAGGGTCAAACTTCGCCAGCCCGTTGTTCGTGGTCAACCATAAGAAGCCCTGAGCATCTTCCAGAATGCCCATAATGGTCGCATTGCGCAGGCCGTCTTTTTCGCGGTAGACTTTGAACTGGCCCGTCTGCGGGTCGTAGCGATTCAGGCCGTTCTGCGTGCCGAGCCAGATCATCCCATCAGCGGTGGGATGAATTGACTCGACGCTGTTCTCGCTCAGCGAGTTACTCGTGGTGGGATCGTGGGTGAAACTGCTGAAGGTTGCGGCGGTGGGAACGAGACTGGCGGGCTGGTGAAGATCAAGCTGCATAACGCCCGCGCCCCAGGTGCCAACCCACAAGCGACCACCAATCTCGGCGAACGTCATGGTCGGGGCACTCATCGGATAGTTGACAAACCCGCGTGCGCCGGGGTCGAGCCGCGAGAGCCCGGCGAAGGTGCCAACCCACAGCCGCCCAGCACTATCGCGGAAGAGCGTCGTCACCTGATCGTTCAGCAGACTAGCCGGGTCTGCCGGGTCATTGCGGTAGCGGGTGAAACCATCCGCGCCGGGGTCGCGCCGATTGAGCCCGCCGCCGAGCGTGCCGACCCAGAGCGTACCATCCGAGTCGGCGTGGAGCGACATCACCAGGTCGCTGGAGAGGCTCTGCGGGTTGGCGGGGTTGTTGCGGTACGGGCGGAAGATGCCCGTGGCGGGGTCGAAATGCGCCAGACCGCTCTCCCAGGTGCCAACCCAGATCGCGCCATCGGGAGCCTCAGCAAAGGTGCCAATATGGTTGTTGGCGATGCTGTTCGGGTCGGATGGGTCGTGCTTATACGTGCGAAAAGCGAGGGTGGCCAGGTTGAGCTTGTTGATACCCGCGCTGAGGGTACTGATCCAGAGTACACCAGAGCGATCCTGGAGCAGCCGATAGGAGCTATTGCTTGAGAGGCTCTCGGGGTCGGCAGGGTTGTTGGAAATATGGATCGGTGCGCCGGGTTGGCCGGGGGGCATCCGCCAGACCCCACCCGACCAACTGGTAGCCCAGAGGGCACCGTCGCGGTCGAGCAGCAGGTCGGTTACATTGTTATCGGTGATCTGGTTGTCAAACGTCCTAGCGTTATCGTAGTGGTCGCACGCGCCGGTCGCGGGGTCGAAGTGATCGAGGCCGCCGCCGGGCACGCCATAGCCGCCGTAGGCTATCCACAGCTTGCGCTCGCTATCGGCGAGGATGCGCGAGATGTTGGGGGATGCCAGACACGGCCCGGTCGGCGGGAAGTGTTTCGCGGTGCCGGTGGCCGGGTCGAACAGGTTAAGGCCCGCGCCGGGGGTGTTGAACGCGCCGGTGCCGATCCACCATTTGCCGTCGCCAGACGGCAGGATAGCCGAGATCGCATTGCTATTCAGTGTCGTTGAGTCAGCCGGGTTGGAGCGGAAATGGGTGAAGGTGCCAGTGTCCGGGTCAAAGCGATCCAGCCCGCCGAGCGTGCCGATCCACAGCGCGCCGTTGTCGTCGGGGACAATGGCGGTGACCGTAGCATGACTCAGGCTGGCCGGGTTGGCCGGGTCGGGCTGATAGCGCGTGAAGCTGGAGCGCTGCGGATCGAAGCGATTCAGTCCACCGCCCCAGGTGCCGATCCAGAGATAGCCCTGGGCATCTTCGGCGAGGGCGATAATGCTGTTGTAGCTGATCGAGTCGGGGGTATCAGGCTGATTCCGAAAGGTGGTGAACGTTGCGCCATCATAGCGGTTCAGCCCGTCCTGAGTGCCGATCCAGAGATAGCCCCGGCGATCCTGCAACAAGGCGAGCCCCGCGTTCTGCGCGAGGCCGTCGTCAATCGTCACGTGCTCGAAGCGCACATGCGCGCCAGGGGCGAAGGTTGTGCCTAGATCCCGCGCCGCTACGGGGCGGACGACGATCAGTGCGGCTAGCAGCAGTAGGCAAAGGAACAGCCGATGCATAGCGGTGTACTGCCCAGAACGAAACGGCATGACCATTGATACGCCGCGCATAGTTTACCACTGTTTACGCCACTGTTTGCGCAGATCATAATCCGTGAAACCGATGGAGGCATAGCAGGCGTCCGCCGCCGCGCAGGAAGTCTCCACCGTACAGAGGGTTGCGCCCAGGTCGCGTGCGCGGCGTAGACCCTCGGTCAGCAGCGCACGCGCCAGCCCCCGGTGCCGGTGTGCCGGGTGGACACCCACCGGCGCGAAGGCAGCGGTACGAGTCACATCATCGAACCAGAGGGTGCAGCAGGCGGCCAGATCGCCATTGGGGGCGACTGCCACTAGATCCAGGTCGCGGCGATAGAGCGGGGCGCGCTGCACGTTACGATACCAGTGCCCGCTCTGGTCGTGCGCGTCCGGCACAGCGACATGCGCAACTTTCTCGGCGAGCCTACTGCGCGCCGGATATTCGGTTTCATCGCCCAAGGCGCGTAGCGTATAGCCAGTCGGGGCCGGGTGATCGGAGATAGGCACATCCATCCAGCGGCGGCGCTGATATTCAGCATAGCCGCTCTGGGTGTAGCCGCGCCGCTTCAGGATATCTTGGCGTAGAAGATCCGATTCGTGTACCCAGAGGGCAAGCTGCTGCCCACCTGCGGCCTGGATAGTGGCAAACTGAGTCTCCGCCACCCCGAGCAGTTCCACTTCCAGCTCAGGTGAACGCAGATTCGGATGGATCTGCACCACGGCCTCGCCCGGCCCATTTGGGTGGAGTACCGCCGCCAGCCGGTCATCGGTGGTTTCCCAGAGAAAGACCGCAGCCCGCAGGTTGAAGCGGCAGACGTTCTCGTTCACATGCCAGCGCCAGTAATCCCACCGGTAGAGTGGCCAGCAAACCTCGCGGCGGTCGTTCAGCACCAACACATCGCGCAAAAACTGGCGAATCCGCCAGTAATCGTGATCATCCCGATATTTTCGCATCGTCAGCTTCATCGCGTGTTCTCGATGGGATGGAATCGGGGTAGCTTCGCCACCCCCAAGAGATCTTTTTTGTTGATTTTTGGCGGCGAAGCCGCCAAAAATCAATAGGCTTGGGTAGCTTATTATAGCAATCCTCTTGGGGTTGTTGCGTGGAGTCGAGGCTTTAGCCGGATAAGGCCGGCTAAAGCCTTGACTCCTCCTTCACAACTGGAATAGGATTGCTATAGCTGTGGGTTGATGGCCAGATCATACCGCTGGCAAACAACAGACGCCCCCGTCGCAGGGAGAGTGTGTGCTAGCCGAACGACCAACCGATCACTGGCCAAGTGGATAGGTGTGCCGATCTCCATAGGGACTCATTCAATGTATCGCCTGAAAATTACACTGCACATGTGGTATAGTTTGCCTGTCAAGGCGTCGTATGTTATGATCTACGCAGTATTGCCGTTAGGTAGCTCTAGGCGGTTTTTTGCGTATTTCCAGGCTGCTATCCCGAAAGTAATACTATTTATAATTGAACTATTATTCGTAATCACAATTGGAGCTGAATTTGCTACTTGCAACCAAGTTCCACCGACCATTGACCGTTGGGCACCTGACCGCACGCCCTCGTCTGGACATGCGCCTGGACGAAAGCCTGGCCGCCGGATGCCCGCTGGTGCTGGTAACCGCGCCGGCCGGGTTCGGCAAATCCACGCTGGTGAGCGCCTGGCTCCAGCGGCAGCACATGCCTGCGGCCTGGCTTTCGCTCGATAGCAGCGATAACGACCCCGGACAATTCCTGAGTTACCTCGTGGGGGCGCTCCACCTCATTGATCCCGCGCTAGGCGCCAGCCAGGTCAATCGCATCCAGACCGCCGGGGTTGCGGACAGTGAAGCGGTCTACGCCGATGTGCTGAAGATCGTGGTCAACGATATTGCCGCCCAGCCCGCCCCCTTCATCCTCGTCCTCGATGACTGCCACCTCCTGAAAGCCCAACCGGTGCTGCGGCTGCTCACCTTCCTCGTGGAACACCGGCCCGCGCAGCTCCGCCTGATGGTACTCGCACGCGAAAATATGCCTTTGCCCGTCTCGCGCTTGCGGGTGCGCCGCCAACTCGTTGAGATTCGCCAGGCTGACCTGCAATTTTCAGCGGCGGAGGCCGAGGACTTTCTGCGCGAGGGCATGGGCATCCGCCAGTTGACTGACAACGACATTCTGATCCTGGAACAGCGCACCGAGGGCTGGATCGCCGGGTTGCAACTGGCTGGTCTCTCGATCCAATCCGAGACCGACACGGCGCGCTTCATCCGTGCGTTTACCGGCAGCGACCGCTACATCCTGGATTACTTCATGGATGAGGTCTTTACCCGCCAGCCGGAGGAGATCCAGCAGTTTCTGCTCGCCAGTTCGCTCCTGGATCGCTTCTGCGCCTCCCTGTGCGATAGGGTGGTGGGCGCATTGTCCGCGATCCCGTCCGAGGTAACGCCCGGATCCCAGGCGCTGCTCGAACGGCTGGAACGCGCCAACCTCTTCTTGATCCCGCTCGATAACCAGCGCCGTTGGTACCGCTATCATCACCTGTTTGCCGATCTGTTGCGGCATGCGCTGGCGCAGGCAGCCCCCCACTCCATCCCCTCCCTGCACCTGCGCGCCAGCCACTGGCTGGAGGACAACGACTTCATCCCTGAGGCGGCCCGCCACGCCTTTCAAACCCAGAATTGGGCCTATGCCGCCGAACTGATCGAGCGACACGCCTGGAAGATGATCCTACACAGCCAGGTGAGCAGCGTCTCTGATTGGTGCCATACCTTCCCCGAATCCGTCATCAGTACCAGCCCGGCCCTCTGCGTGTTCCATGCCTGGGCCTTGATCATCGCCTTCAAGAAGGGTGATTTTCCGGCCGCCATAATCCGCATTGAGCAGGCCCAGG
>JBAXMH010000042.1:0-24619 GCA_037134395.1 Chloroflexales bacterium | reverse complement strand
CGCCTAGCCCGACGCGGACGGAAACGGCGACCCGGACGCCTAGCCCGACGCGGACTCAGACCTCTACTCGAACAACAAAGCCAACGGCACTATCAACCACTCCCGTGGTGGTTGCCGATCAGTCGCAACTGGGAACCCACGGCAGCGATGTTGATGTGAGCGTCATCCCTACATACGTCATCATCCGACCGTCGTCTCTGCTGGCTGGCACTGCCACTCCCGCTATCGCCTATCGCCGTCAGATAGGCACCTCGTACCGTTACGAAACACCTACGACGACCCAGACTCCTCTGCCGCCGCCGACACCGGCCATTCTCGAAGAACCAGAAGCCGGCACACCTGCCCCTGTCTGGCCTTTCATCATCGGCGGTGTGGGTTCTATCGTTACAGGCTGCGTACTGGTGGTTGTTGATCGTACACCACGAGCAACCAGAGTGCCCGAAGAACCTATGCTATAATCTCCCGACACGCTGGTTTCATCGAATTCATCTGCACGCAGTCTGAGTACTGCCGGTGGGAGTCCCATGCTCCACGTATGGGCGTGGAATGACAGACAACCACACGAGAGCCAGCCGCAGTCCCAAGCACCTGAAAGGATTCTCGTATGACTGATCTGCAAACGCTGATCCGAGAGCGACTCACCCACAACCGTGGAGGGTTGCTAAGCCATCAGGGCTACGTCCTGGGTATTGACCTGGGAGGCTATGGGCTACGCGCTGCACTTGTTGATCTGAGCAGCAACAGCTTTACGAGCGTGGACACGAAGATCGAGCAGGCGCCGCCCGACCAGGTCGTTGCGCATGCGATTGACATGGCCCGCACGCTTCTGAAGAAAGCCGATGTGGCGACAGGGCATTTGGTGCGGGTTGGCGTTGGCTTTGGTGGCCCGCTTGATCTTCACCACGGTGTAGTACGTCTGTCGCCGCGTATGGAGGGCTGGGAAAACTACCCGCTTCAGGAGCGCTTCGAGCAGGCGTTTGATACCGTCACCCTGATTGATAACGACGCGAACCTGATCGCGCTCGGCGAAGCCACCTTTGGCGTCGCCAAAGGTCGCCAGCACGTCTTCTACATGCACCTGAGCAGCGGTGTGGGTGGTGGAACGGTGTTGAACGGGCGGCTCTACCACGGCGCGACATCTACTGCGGGCGAGATTGGCCACGCAGTGGTGGGCAGAGGATGGGACGGCACGGGTCGCCCAGAAACCCTGGAGGAGCTTGTTTCGATCAGCGGGTTGGTTCGCCGTGCCCACGCCCAGGGTCTGGAGACAGATAATCTCGATGATATTTTCGGTGATCATCCTGTCGGTCAGCGCGTTGTGCAAGAGACAATTGACCTGATCGCAATCCGCTGCGCCCAGACAGTTGCCCTGCTTGACCCAGAGATAATCGTGCTGGGCGGCATCGTTGTCCGTATCGGCGGTGATCGCTTCGTAACGGCCATCGGTGACAAGATGAACGATTTCATCGCCCCGCAGTTCGCTCGCCCTGTACCGGTGGTCGCCTCTGTTCTCGGCCCCGATAGCGTGACAATGGGCGCGGTGGCCCTCGCCCTCGATAGCCTTACGGACTAGTACCAATCCCTTTCACATAAGCCTATCGTGTTCCAGCCTTGCCCCCTCACCCCCTGCCCCTCTCCCACTGGGGGAGAGGGGAGATTTGAGAGAGCGTTCTACCCCCCCTCTCCCGTTCTGGGAGAGGGGGCTGGGGGGTGAGGGTTGAGCGGCGGCAGAATCGTTATATGAAACGTATTGGCTTTAGCCGGTGGCAGGATCTTGCACTAGTCCTGAATTTTCGGAACCCTGTACTTTGCGCAGACCGCAGTGCAATGCTATAATTGAGTGAGTGTAGGCATCGTTATCCATCAGGTAAGCGGGGAGGCGAAGAGTCTCTCTGCTTAGTGTTGTTTAAGTGGGGTGTTATGGACGCGAAAATGGTTACCTTCGGCGAGACATCGCTCGATAAACTTCTCCAGTGGCTCCGCTCTAGCGGCGAGCCAAAAGATATCAAAGACGTTCTACAGCAATACCTTTTGATCATCAGCAAGTCGGTGACGGAGGATAGTGAATGACAGTCGCCTCTGAGTTTCAGGGTAGCGTGAGCGAGCAGAGCTTGGCCGAAGAGGTCTATCGCTTGATGACGACGCAAGGTTCGTTTTTTGCCCTCGATGCACCGATCACGCAATCGCTTGCCAACCTGGCTGATTTTCTTGCCGGCACATATCAGCGTGACCGTGACGAGATCGCTCGCGAGATAGATACGGCACTGAAGGCAAATGACAATCTCTTCCAGCGACGGGAGACGGAGAACGGCGTACTCTACGTCACGTCGCGCCAGGGAACCTACGTTCCGCGATCAGATGCCGATACGCATTCGTTCCGACAGCGTCTCCACGAGCCAGATCACCCGTTGCCAATTGATGATATTAGCGTGGTCGTCTCGACCTCGCGTCCGGCGATCACTACCGTCGAGCCGGTGTTTGTCTCGGACTATTGGCAGGTGCAGGCCGGCATGTCTCCGATCAATCCGGTGGTTGCGCCAACTGATTTTGGTCACGCCAGCACCGCTCCTACTCTCCCAGTTTCTGCTGGTGATGTTGCTGCTGCTCCGAGGTCGGATACTGTGATCCCCGAGCCGGTGGTGGCTCCTGAGTCGGTGGTGATTCCCGAGCCGGTGGTGGTGGCCCCCACGTCGGTGCCGGTTGCCCACAAGCCAGTGGCGCTGCCCTCCGAGCCGGTGGTGGTGAGCCCCGAACCGGAGGCGGTTCCTGAGCCGGAAGTGGTTCCCGAGCCGGTGGCGGTGGCCCCCGAGCCAGAGGCGGTTCCCGAGCCGGTGGTTGTTGTCCCCGAGCCGGTGGTTATTGCGCCGAGGCCAGTGGCTACTCGCCCCGACCGCAATACAGTCATTACTTTGCCCGAGGGTCTCGCCCTTGATGTGCGGCGACCTGTGTCCGATCTGATGGCCGAGTATGGCGCGAAGCTTGAGAAGATTCTGGCCGACCGAATTGATGAAGATCCCCTGCGCCGGATTGTGAGCTTCGGGCGAAGCTACTACCCGGAGGCCAGTGTGGTCAATCTGGGCAAGAATGATCTGCGCAAGATTCGTGACTACATTCTGGAACGTAACGAGCCACTGCCCGATACGGAGATTATTGCCGACCTCTACTATCACAACCCGCGTCAGTCCGACTACGAAGGCTTCCGCTTTTCGCTGAACTACCGCCTGCACCGCGAGAAGGACTTTGAGTTTGTAGGCGTTGAGGGCGCTCGGTTGTGGTCAACCAAGGGTCTGCCGGCGATTGGCGGTAAGCGGGTGAAGGCCGCTGAGATGGGCCAGATTACTTCGTATCTCGCTGAGGGCTACGATAATAGCCTGGAGATGCAGAGCGCCGAGGCGATCACCAAGAGCGGGACACTCAACCGTCTGCTCACCTTCTTTGAGTGGGAGTACGGCGTGCTGCCCTTCGATGCCAGCATTGCGGCTCTTATCCCAACCCCAATGCTGCCCGACCAGCGTAGCGCCGTGCTACGCTTCGAGTCGCCCCAGCACTACACCACCTATCTGGTGGAGGTGCGCTACCCGACCGGCAACCGTGGCGGGTGGCTCCAGGGTCTTGATGAGTTCTTCCGCGAGCATCTGGTTCCCGGTGCCCTGATCACGATTGCCCACGGGAATGAGCCGAACCAGTTCACGATCAGTTATGAGGAGGCCGCCGCGACCAGCGACCGGCTGCTTACCCTTGACGAGAAGAAGAATAAGTTCGCCTTCGCGAACCTCACTTACTACTGCGCCGTTGATGTGGATCAGGTGCCGAGCCAGTCGCGCTTTGGTCGCCTGAAGAATCTCAAGTCGCTGCCTATGGGCGAGCGGCGCAAGTCGGAACTGGTGCTTGAGCATGTCTTCGAGGTGATGGGCGAGCAGGCGGGTACACGCAGCGAGCCACGCTACACGCTTGGGTTAAACGACCTGCTGCTGTCGTACAATGTTCTGCGGCCAGGCTCGCGCAGCCTGCTGGAGAGCCTGCTGGAGAACGGTGAGAACTTCACCCCCGATGCGCAGAACCCCGGCAAGTATCTCTACACCCCGGCACCGCGTGACGAGAGCGGCAGTGAGGAGGAGACGGTGGGTGAGGATGGGGAGATCCTGCCGGCCCGCCGCCGCTTCGGGCGCTACGCTGACGACGACGAGTAGAGAATCAAGTATCGGTAGGTGTTGCCGACGAAGTCGGCAACACCTACCGATACTTGATTGAGATGGGAAGGTGAGGGGGCGGGCGACTAGCTTGGCGGGCACGAGACGCGCCGGGTTGGTCGTTCGTCCCCTTGCTGTGAAGAAAGAATATAATCCCATGCGTTTTGAAGATCAGGTTGCGCGCCTGGGCGACCTCTCCCAGCCGCTTTCACACAACGAGTTGCGGATTATCGCAAATCTTGAATCAGAGAGCCTGAAGATCTTTTGGCAGGCGTGGCGTCAGTTTCCCGCTGAGCGCCGGGTTGAAATCCTGCACGATATTGATGCGCTGGGCGAAGATAATATCGATCTGGATTTCAGGCCGGTCTTTCGGGCATGCCTGGGCGATAGTGACTCTGAGGTGCGTGCCGCTGCCGTGGCCGGGCTCTGGGAAGAAGAATCCGAACTGACGATGGATCGACTGATCCGGCTGATTCAGGATGAATCTGGCACCGTGCGTGCCGCCGCCGCGATTGCCCTGGCCCGATATGCCCAGCGGGCGGAGTTGGGTGAACTGACGCCAGCCGCCACCCAGCGGGTGTATGGTGCGCTCCTCTCTACAGCCACCGACCCCGAGCAACCGCTTGATGTGCGTCGTCGTGCAGTGGAAGGGCTGGGCTACTTCACCAACTCGAAGGAGGCCCATGCCGAGATTGGTCGGGCCTACGCCCACCCTGAGCTATCTGTGCGCGAGAGTGCGATCCTGGCGATGGGTCGCTCGATGCGCCCGACCTGGATTCCCTACATCGAGCGTGAGCTGAAGAATATTTCGCCCGCGATGCGCTATGAGGCTGCCCGCGCCGTTGGTGAGTTGGGAGAGGATGGTCGGTCGCTCTTGCCACACCTACTGCCGCTGGTGGAAGATGATGATAGCGAGATTTCGATGGCCGCGATCTGGTCACTTGGCCAGGTGGGCGGCCCGAATGCCAAGCGCGTGCTTGAGCGCCTCGCCCGCACCAAGGATGAAGCGCGCCGCACCGCCGCCAACGCGGCGCTTGAAGAGCTGTCGATCTCAGAGGTCTAGGTGGAGGGATACGCATATGCCACATCACGACACAAGCCTGGATGATCTGGCCGCCACGTATGATCATATCTACCTCTCGCCTCACCTCGACGATGCGGCGCTCTCGTGTGGCGGCAGCATCGCTCGTTTTGTCGCCAGCGGCCAGCCGGTGTTGGTGGTGACGATCTGTGCGGGCAGCCTTCCCGTTGGGCACGAGTTTAGCGCGTTTGCTCAGCAGCTTCATCGTCAGTGGGAACTTCCTCCCGCTGAGTCTGTCCGGCTGCGCATCCACGAGGATATGGCGGCACTAGAAACCCTTGGAGCCGATTGCTATCTGCTCGATGGGCTTGATGCGATCTACCGCATGCCCGACGCCTACGTGGATGATGCCACGCTCTTCGGCCCGATTGCCCCTGGCGATCCGCTGTCCGACGTGCTGCGCAGGCAGATCTCCGCCCTCGCCGCACGCTACCCAACGGCGATCTTCTACGCGCCGCTTGGTGTCGGCCAGCATGTGGATCATCAGGTGACCCACAATGTTGCCGCCGAATATGCACACGGCGAACTGAGCATTGCCTTCTACGAGGATTTTCCCTATGTTGCGGTAGCCGGTGCCCTGGAGCGACGGCTGGCCCAGATCGGCGGGGCGGAGATCTTTGTGCCGAGCGTGACGGATATTGATGTAACTCTGGCCCGCAAAATCAGTGCAGTCGAGTCATATCATAGTCAGATCAAGACGCTCTTTGGTGACAGAGAGACCATGGCCACGAGCATCACCGCCTACGCCGAGGGGCTGCGCCCCGAGTCGGGCACCTATGGTGAGCGGATTTGGATGAAGCAATGACAATCCTGGCCCGACCTGCCCACGCCCGTATGGGCGAACTCGCCCTGGTAGAACCGGATAGTATCTCGTGGGACAACTTTGTGGACAGGCACCCACAGGGTAGCCTGCTGCAACACAGCGCGTGGGGCCGACTCAAGGCGTCTGCCGGGTGGGATGCCCGTCGGCTGGCCGTCTGCACTGCCGACGGGCGACTGGTCGCCGGAGCGTTGCTGCTCACGCGCCACCAGTATGGTCTGGCTGTGGCCTATGCCCCACGCGGCCCGTTGTTCTGCGCAGACCAGGCCGCCAACGACCTGTTGCTGGCGGGGCTGATGCGCCTGGCCCACCGCCATCGGGCGATTTTTTTGCGCCTGGAGCCAAACATCACTGAGGATCAGCCTATGGCGGATCAGATCCACACATGGCTGCTGCTCCAGGGTATGCGGCCTGAGCGGACGATCCAGCCCCGCAGCAGCGTGCATGTGGCGCTCGACAGGCCGAGCGCGGCGATCTTCGCCGCCTTCAGCAAGGGCCACCGCGCCGACATTCGCCGGGCCGAGCGCGACGGGGTACAGGTGCGGGTGGGTAGCGAGTCGGATCTCACAACCTTCTACGCGATTATGCAGTCAACCGGGATGCGGGCGGGATTCGGCATCCACAGCGCCGATTATTATCAGGCAGCATGGCGGTTCTTCCATCCGCGTAGCCGACTGCTACTGGCCGAAGTTGATGGTCGTGCCGTGGCTGCGCATATGGTCTTCGCCGACGCCCAGAGCGGGCGCTACCTCTACAGCGGTGCCCACGAGGATGGACTCAAGACGGGGGCAAACCATTTGTTAGAGTGGCATGCCATCCAGTGGGCCTCTGACGTGGGCTGCGCAAGCTACGATCTCTGGGGCATCCCTGACGCCCTTGGCCAAGCGGCAGGCGCAGATGATGTCGAGCGAGCGGCGCTCGAACGGGTCGCCCAGGACGACCCGCTGATAGGTGTTTATCGCTTTAAAAAGGGTTTTGGTGGTCGAGTTGTGCGCTACCTACCGGCCTATGATCGCGTGCTGATCCCGGCGCTCTACGGCCTCTCCCAGCGGCGGATGGGGTAACGGGCAGTGTGCCGTGTCCATTCAATTGACGTTACCGCCTGAACGCGCTAGAATTGCGGGAGCGAAGCCTTCTGCCCACCATGTTCTTTCCTTATGACATCACGAGATCTGATCGGCCTTATCATCTCCTTCGTGTACGCGACAAGTCTCATTCTCGTGGCCGAAGTTATCCGCCGTCGGCGAGGGTACCCGCAAGAGTTCACCCGCAAGATTGTCCATGTAGGCGCTGGCATGTGGGTGCTTGGTGTCCTTTCCCTTTTTGAGAACTGGTACATTGGTATTATTCCCTTCGCCTCGTTTATCTTCATCAACTACATTGTCTGGCGTTACAAACTCCTCGAAGCGGTTGACGCCCCAGACAGCACCCCTGGCACCGTCTACTTCGCACTCACGATCACGATCCTTTTTGCATTTCTCTGGCGCACCGGTTCGCCCAACGACCACGGCTATATCGCCGCAGCTGGCACTATGGCGATGACTTGGGGCGACGCTCTCGCTGCGATTATTGGGAAGGTCTGGGGGCGGCATAAGTACACCGTCGGCGCAAGCACCCGTTCCTACGAGGGTTCGCTGGCGATGTTTCTCGCCAGCGGGACGGCCATGTTTCTGGTTCTTCTTCTCGGGCCAGGATCATCCATCAGCCCTCATGCAGCACCGTTAGGGTTCGGTGTTAGCCTGATAGCCGCATTCGCCGCCGCCCTAATTGCCACCGGGGCAGAAGCTATTTCCCCGCATGGGATGGACAATATCAGCGTGCCTCTTATCTCGGGCCTGACTATTTTTGTGACCATAACGGCCCTGGGGTAATATACTCAGACGGTGCGTTTAGATGCGTGCGTAGGTAGGCGGGGATGACATTTTTGTCTATCGGCTTGGGTTGCAGCAGTGATCACGCTTCAGCTATGGTAACCTGCCACATGCAGCAGAACTTCTGCCTGTCGGCGAAGAGAGGAACGGTTGGATAGCCTCCGCATCCCGATTCTTAAGATCGGCGATATTCTGATCGCATCCATCCAGGTTGCACTACACGACGCTTCCGCCGTGCAGTTCAAGGACGATCTACTTCAAAAAATCCACGATACCCGTGCAAAAGGCGTGATCATCGATCTCACCGCGCTCGATGTAGTTGACAGTTTTATCGGGCGTCTGATCGCAGACATTACGGCAATGGCGGGCCTGATGGGGACTCGTGTTGTGCTGACCGGACTCCAACCGGCAGTAGCGATCACGCTTGTCGAGCTAGGTCTTGAGCTTCCTCGCGTACTCACCGCGCTAAACCTTGAAAAAGGTCTGATAATGATGCAGCGCCTGACTGAGGAGAGCGATGATGGGTCAGCTTAAGACTGCGGTGATCCGCAGTGATCTTGACATCGTCATCGCCCGTACCATGGCCCGAGATGTGGCCAAAGCCCTCGGGTTCGGCGCGATCGATCAGGCGCGCATTGCCACAGCCGTCAGTGAGTTGGCACGTAATATTTTTCTCTACGCCGGTACCGGCAACGTGACAGTGCGCGAGATTGACAAGAATGCGCGCAAGGGCATCGAGATTGTCTGCGAGGATCAAGGCCCGGGTATCACCAATATTGATTTGGTTATGCAGGATGGATACTCAACCTCGCGCGGTATGGGCATGGGGCTCCCCGGTGCCAAACGTTTGATGGACGAGTTCAACATTCGCTCAACAGAGAATGTCGGTACGACAATCACCTGTCGCAAGTGGCGCAGCTAGGATTGTCCTCCTTCCTCCTTCCTTCTCCCTCCTGCCTCCCGCCTCCTCAGCCTTGCGTTGCCGGAATGGGCATGCTGATAGTGATCGCCGTTGCCTGACAGGGAATGCTGGAGACGCTCAGGGTGCCGCCCATGATCGCCAGGAGTGTGCTGTGGAGGGCCACGCCGTGGCCGCCATCGCTGCGGGGTGGGGAAGATCCCATCCCCACCCCGTCGTCCTCAATGACGAGGGTGAGAAGAGGTTGCCCACCCAAGGGATGGGTACTGCTGGCATGCACGGTGAGGGTGAGCGGGCGCGTCGGAGTATGACCGCGACCGTGGCGGGCGGCGTTGCGCACCGCCTCGCGGGCGGCGTAGTAGAGCGCCTCGGCAACCAAAGGGTCGAGTTGGCGAGCGGCGGACTCGGCCCCGGCGGACATATCCCAGCGCACCGCATCGAAAGCCCCGCCCAGGTCGGTCTCGACCGTGCGGCGCAGGGCACCCAGGGCACCGAGGCGGGCCAGATCGAGGCTCATGACCGGGGGCAGATCGTGGAGCAGGTCGGAGATCTGGCGGTGAACCGATTGCAGATTGGTGATGGCCGATTGCAGGTTACTATCGGAGTTGTTCGGCGTGTCAATCTGCACTGTGCAATCGGCAATCTGCAGTAAGGTTGCGTGGATCTGGGGCAACACCTCGTCGTGCAGGACGCGGCGGGTGCGCCGGTCGAGGATCTGGCTCTCAGCGATGCGGCGGCGCTGGAGCGTGACCAGGCGACGGGCCATCTCAGCGGCGGCGCGGGCATCAATCAGGCGCTCGCCAGCGGCGCGGGCGACCTCGATCTCCTCCTGGGTATAGACTCCACCGTCAGCTTTGGCCCCGAGCAGAAGGACGCCGATCAGCCCACGGTTGTTGCGCAGGGGCACGGCCCAGTCGGCACCGCCGTGGCGGTTAGGCTCGATAGGCAGACAGAGGGGCGACGGATGTCCGTGCGCAACCTGGATCGTCGCGATCAGCCCGTTGGCATCCGGCGGAATGACGGTGGCAGGGTGAGCCAGGGCTGGCCCAGCGAGATCGGCCAGGGAGCCGAGCGGCAATAGGTAAGCCACCCGTGCGCCGAGCAGTTCACCACAGAGGGCGTGGAATGCGGCCTCCGGTTCGCCATCGGTTGCGCTGGCTGGCCCGAGGAGCCGGTCGTAGAGGTTCTGGCTGGCCATAAATGGCCGCAGCCGTGCCAGACCACCGGCGGGTTCACGGGCCGAGCGCCAGCCGACCAGGGAGAGAAAAATGGTCATGAGAACCGTGGCGATGAGCAGGTGATAGATTGGCTGTTGGGGAATGCCTACGCCGCTGAGACTCCAGCCGACGATGAGGGAGTAGAGGCTACCCAGGATCAGCGTCCTGCGCCACTGGCGAGCCAGTTCCCCACGAGGCAGCGTCGCCCCGGTGAAGATCTCGTAGGAGACAACAGCCTGACCGAGCAGCACCACCGTGATGGAGATCATCAGGCCGATCAGAAAATCGAAGCCGATAAGCATACTGATGCCACGGGTCGTGACGCCAGGGAAGATCCATGCGCGGGCCTTGTCAAGAAACCAGACCGAGGCAATGCCGATGGAGAGAGCAATAGCGAGGAGCATCACGGAGGTGGCCATAAGCCAGGGCCGCGCCCGCTGGCGGGCCAGATCGCCCATAAAACGCTCTGATGCGGCGGGGGCGCGCAGGCTGAGCAGGGCTAGCATAATGCAGAGGGCCGCGAATCCAGGATAGATCATACGGGTGAGGGTTGTGCCACTGAGCAGGGCAGACGGCCCGATCCCTGCACGGGATAAATCGGCGTAGCTGGGCAGGGGGTCAATGAAGAGAGCCAGCAGCACCGCCAGGGTTCCTAGGAAACTCACCCCTATCAGGCGCAGGCGCTCGGGACGGGTGCGCAGCCCCCCGCTGTACCATGCCATCACCGCGTACCACAGGTAGGGGGCCACAATCAGTACTAGCCAGCCCAGTCGCCAGTAGAAGGACATCTCATCCGAGAGGGAGCCGATCACCCGACCGACCACGGCGGTATGGCCGACAAAGAAGGCTCCGCCGAAGAGGAGGCCACCTCCCGCCAGCCAAGTACCCCAATTGCGCCGCTCGGCGCTGAGCAGCACCATCAGCCCTAGCCACAGCAGGGTGATCGTGTTGAAGAATGACGCGGCGATCAGCGCCCAATCAACCAGGGCGAGCAGTGTGTAGGTCATCATCATCCCTGGAGGGGCGCAGGAGCGCCCTTACACATCGGGTACCCACTGGCCACGATCATTCTCGGCCAGGGGCGTGCCATCGTCGGCCCAGCGCAGAAGCCGGCCCGTGTGGACAATGATCGCGGCGCGGGTGCGGGCAACCTTCTCGTCGGTGGCACTGTCGCTGAGGCCCCAGGCCGCATAGATTTGGCCGTTGGTGCGGCTGATAGTGCGCTTATCGCGGAAGCCCATGCGTGTGGCGATCTGCTCGTTGCTGAGACCCTGGGCGAGCATGCGGGCCACCTGTTGCTCGTTTGGCTCTAGCAGAGCCATAGGTGATCGCTCATCTTTGCGGCTGACCTCTTGCACTCGCGACTCGATCTCCGGGTCAATGTAACTACGGCCCGCCACGGCATCGCGCAGCAGGGGCACGATCATGTGGGGCAGCAGATAACTTGACTTACGCACGTAGGCATAGTGACTGAGGATGCCTGAACGGCGGAACGACCGATAGTAGGCGTCGTCATCCTGAATTGAGTAGAAAACCACGGGCAGGCGCGGATGTTCACGGCGGATAGCTACGGCAGCCTCGATACCGTTCCACTCACCGGCAAGTTGCACGTCCATCAGAATAGCATCGGGCGGGGACTCGACGCAGCGGGCCAGCGCCTCCTCACCGCTGCCACAGTCGCCCACGAGGGTGACAACCCCGGTGGCGGCTAGTCCTGCGCAGAGAGCCGGTCGCAGCTTCTCGTTATCTTCAACCACAAGTAGGCGGATCATCGTAGGTGCGCTCCTTATATGCTGATCAGCATAGATGCCGTGTCAAGCACCTGAGTGCGTCAAACCTGTGATCTGAGGCGTCGCGCATGGGGTAGATGATCGGGCATACTGAGGCACGTATCGTTTCCGCGAAGTTCAAGGATAATCGCTGTGATCACTATGAGTACTCTTCACCGCCGTCTCTCCTCCACCCTTTTCTACCCAAGTGCGGCAGCGAGCGCCCTAGCCGTGGGATTGCTTATCGGTCGTGCCGTGATTGTTGGCGAATTGATGGGTAGCTTCCTGATATGGAATCTGTTTCTAGCCTGGATGCCCTACTACATGGCCTTCTGGGCCGAGTCGGTGATGCCCAGCGATTCACATTTTCGCTGGCGCGTGCTGATTCCTGGCACCCTCTGGCTGCTCTTCCTGCCAAATGCGCCCTACATTATGACCGACTTTGTCCACCTTGAGGGTGGTTGGTGGTACGACATCGGGATGCTGCTGGCCTTTGCCTGGGCGGGTTGCCTACTGGGAGTGGCCTCGCTCTACATGCTACAGCGGATGGTGCGTGAGCGGGTGGGGGCGGCGATGAGTTGGGCCTTTGTACTGGCCTGTTGTGGCATGAGTGGTCTGGGGATTTACTTTGGGCGTTTCCTGCGCTGGAATTCCTGGGACGTTCTGTTCAGCCCCCGCGATCTGGCCCACGACCTGCGGCACGTGCTGGGCGATACCGCGCACTACCCGCAGATGATCGGGGTGAGTGGACTCTTTGCCTGCTTCTTGGCCCTCGGCATCATCACCCTGGCGGCAGTGCGGCGCGTGTAGGAAGGGTGAAAGAAGGAACCTGTCAGCTTTACTGACAGGCTCCTTTGATTGCGTATCTTGCAGGACGACTGGAGATCACGGCAGTGGAGATTTGTCTGATGACTCAATCTCGATCACCTGCCGGGAGTGGGCGTGGGCAGGGGCGGACGTGCTATTCCCCAGATTGGTAGCAACCACCCGTTTCGTATCGGCTAGATAGCGACTGAGGTCTCTGAAGGGCCATGTGAGATCATTCGGCTTGACCCGACTGAACGCATTGATAGCGTTCGAGGGAAAGCGCGAGATTTCATCGGTACCCATCCGCACAACATACTGGATCAGCGGCACGAGCTGCGCGACCGGGTTTGATCCGGCGGGCGGGCTGATCACTGCCATCGCCTGGCGGCGAAGATCCTCGGCTTTGGTACGGATCTCGATGGAACCCTCCCCGCGAAGGGCGGACTTACAGGCCAGACGCTGGCCCGCATTCAACTGACTCTCGGAGAACCACGCCTCCTCAAACGGGTTAACCGGGCTGAGGTTCTCGATCCCGGACAACACCTGGCACTGGCATGTTTGACAAAACCCAGCCCCGTTACAGACAAAGCCGACGTGGGCACCGTTACGACGGGCCACATCAATGAGCCGTTCGCCAACCTTCGCTTCCATCGTGACGCCATTAACGACTACCGTAGGCATCGAGAGACTCCTTTTTCTGTGTAGCGAAGTCCTTGCGTACCATCGTTATTGTAGCACACTGCCTAATTCTGCTCCTCATCCCCTGTTACGCCGAAGAGTCGTAGCCACTCCGCAATCTCGGCATTGCTCAGCGACCGCTCGTTCCGCTTTTCGTGCGCCGGCGCGCTCGACGTGGGGGCGTCGAGAGCCTCTAGGCGGCGGGCAAACTCCTGCGAACTGACTATCGGTATCCCGTGGTCGCGGGCCACCCCTATCACCGCGTTATCGGAGCTCACCACCTGCCACTCATCGCGCCGCCGCACCATACGGATGCGCCGGATCAGCTCGCTATCGGCGTCGGACGGCGACTTGGCAAAGCGCGCCTCCACCCCGTAGCCGTTCAGGTTGTCTGGGTGCCCGTAGACCCCGCCATCAAAAATGACGATCACCTTGCGACCGCGCTTTTTGGTCGCATAGCGGCGCAGCAGCATCACCAACTGCGCCTCGTCGTCGGGGTCGGCTAGGCTAATAGTGTGCATCTGCCCAATCAGATTGTGTCCATCTATCAGAATCGGCATGGTGCGACAGTCAATATCACATAGGTTATGAAGAGGAGTCGAGCGGGCGTCAGCGGGTCATTGTAGCCGAGGCCATGGGCCACGTCAATGCACCGGCCCTGCTAGGCACGGCTGATGCAAAGTCCTCAGATTGCCGCCCGCTCCCCCACCCCCAGCCCCTCCCCCACGCGGGGGGAGGGGAGCCAGATCTCTTTCTGGTGCGAAATACCCCCTCTCCCCTGGTGGGAGAGGGGGCAGGGGGTGAGGGGGTTCACTGATTTTGCATCAGCCCTATACCAGGGAGTACCCGACACCGGTCTGAAACTGTGTCTATGTTATAATGCCCCGGCTGTTGTCATTCACGAAGTGTACCCCCTATGCATCGCCCTGTTCGTACACGGTCAGTGATCCGGGCTGTGCTGCTTGTCGCTCTGCTACTCGCGGTCTGCGTCACCTCTTCCCCGTTGTTCGCATCAAAAGAATCATCTCTGGCTGCACAAAGCCAACCGGTGCGCGTCATGCTCCCGTTGGTGCAGGTGGCCGATAACTTCTCTCGCACGCCCGCGCTTTGGTCGCACGACGCACCCCCGCAGGGGTATGAGGTGGCGCTCTTTCGCTGTACGATTAACACGGATGTTCCTCTCTCGCACGCCGTACTCCAGATCTTCGCCGACACACGCTACCAGGCATGGCTGAACGGGGCGTCTGTTGGGCGTGGCCCGGCCCGTTTTTCACAGGTGCGGCGCGAATATGATCAACTGACCCTGGGCAGTCTGCCGGTTGGCTCGCATACGCTGGCGGTGATGGTTCAGTGGGCACCAAACTTCCGTCGCTCTGAGTCGATTGCGCCACAGATGCAGGGACGGGTTATCGGGTCTACGAGCGGGGGGCAGCGCTCGTTTGTGCTTGATGTGGACATCTGTCGGGCGTTGGGCAGCGATGCATGGAACGCTCACTCGGCCCCGGTTCACACCTGGGGGATCTTCGGCCCAACCGAACTGCTTGATCTGCGGCGTCTGCCGGCGAACTGGAGCCAGCCAAGCTTTGATGCGGCAAGTTGGCCGAGCGCCGTCACCCGTTCGCCCACGGCCTCTACCGCCATTTATCAGCCCCGCTCAATCTCACAACTGGCGAATGTACCCATCACGCCGCGTCTCTCCACTGTTGGGCGACTGGCCCCCAACGCCTGGGTTGGCGAGTTGGTCGCTGCAACCGATGGGGCGGCGGCCTATTCATTCACGCTCTCCTCCACTACAGACGTACTGATCCAGGCGCTGGCTGCTCCGGGCCAGCCGGTGCTTACCAGCACGGCCAGCCTTGATACTGCGCCGCTCGCGTGGGTGCAGTTGTCCGCAGTTCACCCGGATATGTATCAGGCGGTGGTTCAACTGGGTACCGGCACGCATCAGCTCGCGATATCCGGACTCACCGCAGGCGAGTCCTGGGTCTTTCGCATCAACAGTCAACATATCACATCTGCGCCGCCGATCCTCGGCATCGGCAATCACGCTGGTCGCCGCCTGCTGATCCCCGACCTCGTGGCCGACTCCACGGCGGTGTCGCATGATTCCGCATCCTCCGATCTGACCTTCGGGCCCGGGCCGGCCTACGCTATCCTCGACCTTGGGCGCACCGTGTATGGGCGGCTGGAGGCTGAGGTTACTGGGCCAGCGGGAACGCTGGTTGACATCGGATGGGATGATCATCTCTGGCAAGGGACTCGCCCGCTGCCCTACCCCGGATCGTTGCACCCCGAGTGGAATCAGACCGACTCGTGGATCCTCGCCAGCGACTCGCATACCCTGACGACAATTGACGCACGGGCGGGTCGTTATCTTCTGATCGCCGTCTGGGCATCATCGGCGACGACCCTGCGTAACCTGCGGGTCTCCGAGGAGCGTTACCCATTAGAGCAGATCGGTAGCATGAACAGCGGCGACTCGCGCCTGGACACGATCTGGCAGGTGGGTGTTGATACGCTGCGCTCAAATATGACTGACGGCTATGCCGACCCCTGGCGCGAGCGCGGGCAATGGTGGGGTGACGCGCATATTGCCGACCACGCCAATCAGGTTGCCTTTGGCGACACCGATCTGCTGCGCCGGGGACTGATGCAGATGAGCGATACGGTTATCAACGGCCCGCCAACGGCGCTGGCCCCCAATGGCAAGGGTATCTACCTGATTGACTACGGGATGTACTGGGTGCAGAGCGCCTATGATTATGGCCGACGGAGCGGTGATTGGTCATTCATTGGGACAATCTACCCACGGATCCAGGTATTTATGAGCTATCTCACCAGCCTGGAGAACGCACAGAGCGGGCTGATTGATATGAGTCTGGCCGCACCTGCCAGCATCTATGTCGACTCGAACAGCTACTGGGATCGGCAGGGACAGACGACGGCGGCTAACGCATTTTATTATCGAACGCTGCTTGATAGCGCGGCGATTGCGACGCACCTCGGGCGCACAAGTCAGGCTCGCGCATGGACGGAGCGTGCGACGTTGCTGCGTACCCAGGCCAACCAGGCGCTCTACATCCCGGATCAGGCGCGCTATAGCGGTGGAATCCTGAATGGGCAGCGTACCGAAGCAACGCCCCAGGCCCAATCAACAGCCCTCGCGTTTGGCCTTGTCCCCGACGGCGATGAACAGCGGGTTGCCGATACGCTGCTTACCATGCTCGGCACTCCCGATCAGCCACGAGTGCAGATTCTTGGCATGTATGCGGTACTCATGGGCCTTGGCCGCGTTGGCCGGGTTGATGATGGGATTGCGGTGATCCGCAGCTTCTTTGGATCAATGATTGACCGGGGCGCCACGACCTGGTGGGAGAATTTTACCGCCGATCAGCACTATACGGCGAGCATGTCGCACGCATGGGGCAGCTCTCCAACCTGGTTTTTAAGCACCTACCTGCTTGGCACCCGCCAGATTGACCGTGACCACTGGGAGGTATCGGTGCCGATAACGACACGTCATGGCGCATCGGGGCAGATGCCGATGGCGAACCAGCGCGGTGTGCTGAGTGTCACATGGGCGGCATCCACCTGTGGCCAAGTGAACCTGTCCATCACCGGCCCGGCTGATATGACCGGTATGGCGACCCTCCCGAACCCCGGCAGCGGTGCCGAGATCTGGCTCGATGGCGCTCAGGGATGGGCGAATGGACAGGCCCATAATAATGCTGCCATCACCCTTGTAGGTGATACGTTTCAGATTACCGTGGGTGCAGGTATACATCAAATCGAATCTCGGCGTAGCTGCCAGTAAAGGGGAATTCGTCCTATGTCTCGTCTCACGCGACTTGTCGCATCACTTACGTTGCTGCTGTTAGGCGTCTATGTGTCCTTGTTATCGGCGGGTGCGCAAACACTGTCCAACAAAACCTATCTGCCAACAGTCTCGGTGTCGTACCCTTCATCCGTGTTTGGGGTCGAGACATCGTTAGCGGGGATCAATGATAGTAAGGTTTCCACTCATGCGCAGAGCCTTGGGGCAGAATGGCTGCGGCTCAACGGTGCCATGTGGGCTGAGGTGGAACCGGTACGCGGAGCTGGTTATAACTGGTCGGCCCTGAACCAGCTTGATCTCGCTGTGGCGAACGCGAAGGCGGCGGGATTGACGCCGGTCGTGATCATCCGCAACTCGCCGCCGTGGGCAGTTGTCCTCGACAGGTATAAGCAAGCGAAGAATTGTGCAGCTGTCGCTGATGCGTATCTCCCCGATTTCACACGCTTTCTGGTTGCTCTAGCTCAGCACTACCAGGGCAAAGTAAACTACTGGGAGATCGGCAATGAACCCGATGTTGATCCGGCTCTCCTGCCCTCTGACGCTCCCTTCGGCTGCTGGGGCGATATTTCTGACCCTTATTACGGCGGCGAACGCTACGGACGGATGCTGCGTACCGTGGTGCCCGCAATCCGTGCGGTTGATCCAAGCACACAGATCGTGATCGGTGGACTGCTGCTCGATACGCCCAAGACCGTTAATCCGGACTATGGAAACTCTGAACTGTTCCTTGAGGGAATCTTGCGCTCTGGTGCTGCGGACTCGTTTGATGTTGTTGCCTATCACGCCTACCCCTGGTACTCGCAGCCGAATTATGACCATGATCTTGATCCGGCCCCTGGGGGTAAATGGACTGCGCTAGGTGGCTGGACACTGGGCAAAGCAAGTTATCTGCGGGGGATAATGACCCGCTATGGGGTAAATAAGCCGCTGTGGCTGAATGAGACCGGATTGCTCTGCTCACCATACTCTGCGGCGTGCATCTCCCCTCCGACCGAATTCTTTGAGGCACAGGCGGATCATTTGGTGCGAATTATGAGCCGGGCTGCCACCGCTGGTATTAAGCAGATCTCGTGGTACACGCTCGAAGGCCCAGGCTGGCGGAGCGCGGGGTTACTCGATGCGAACCAGATCCCACGTCCGGCCTTTGTCGCGTACCAGCGGATGATAGCAACCGTTGGAAGGTATTTTGCCGTCAACCGAATCAGCGACTACGGATCGAGTATTGAGGCGTACCGCTTTGTGAAGGCGGGGGGCGTTGTTGATGTCCTCTGGTCGTCCGATGCATCCACGATAGTCGTGAAAGTGCCGCTTAGCGCCTATCGTTCCGCAATTGTTCGCGATGGGACGGCTCCGATGGTCTCAACCGATGCAAACTATGCCTACATCTACGTTGGCTTCCAGGCCGTCTTCATCGAGCGAACGTCGTAGCCGGTACTAACAGGATCGCGACAAGACGGTTGGGTGAAAATGCCCGCAGTGCGGGCATTTTCACCCAACCGTCTTGTCGCGATCCGGGACATACGGCACTGCTCTCGCCGCAGGCAGGATTGACGCCGCCCGCGTATGTCGGGTAGAATCAGCCGGACATTGTGGCCTACAGCGAGGAGACTCCATGACCAGCCTGACCATTCGTGAGCAGCGCGAGGCGCTGGAGACACAGACTCTCTCGCCCCTCGCAGCTCTCAGCGCCGTGGCCGTGCGCGAGCAACCCGAAGAACCCTGCCCGATCCGCCCCGCCTACCAACTCGACCGTGATCGCATTCTGCACTCGAAGCCCTTCCGTCGGCTCAAACATAAAACCCAGGTGTTTATTGCGCCCGTGGGTGATCATTACCGCACCCGGCTCACCCATACCCTTGAGGTGACACAGATCTCGCGCACGGTGGCCCGCGCTCTGCGCCTGAACGAAGATCTGACCGAGGCGATTGGGCTGGGGCACGATATTGGTCACGCGCCCTTCGGCCACGCCGGTGAAGTAGCACTGGCCCGGATCTACCCCGATCACTTTCGCCATAATGAGCAGAGCCGCCGGATTGTCGAGGTGATCGCACGCGAGGGCAGCGGTATGAACCTGACCTACGCCGTGCGCGAGGGGATCTATCTGCATTCAAAGGCTCGCCGCGATATTATGACCACCGCATGGGGGACGGCCAGTACCTTGGAGGGCCAGATCATCAAGATCTGCGATAGTGTGGCCTATATTAATCACGATATTGATGACGCTATCCGTGCGGGGGTGCTAGATCAGGCGGATCTGCCCAAGGATTGTCTGGAGGTGCTGGGCTATGGCCACGGCCAGCGCATCAACACCATGGTCACCGACCTGATCCAGCACAACTGGTGGGCCTCCGGTGCAGGTGTCCCGCCCGACTTGCCCCTTCTCTCGATGAGCCCGCCCGTCTTGGAAGCTACCAACGCGCTGCGCGAGTTTATGTTTCGTAACGTTTACCTCAACAAAGCGGCGAAGAGTGACGACGAACGGGTACGTTTTGTGATCGAGACACTGTATGGCTACTTCTGCACGCACGCGGATGAACTGCCCGCCGACCTGCTCCAGATCAACCAGCAGCGCCAGGAGCCGATCGCACGCGCCGTGGTGGATTATATTTCTGGCATGACTGACCGCTACGCCCTTGAGATGTTTAAGCGGATCTTTATCCCCAAGACGTGGGGAGCGTGAGAACAATAACCGATAACCGATAGCCGATAGCCGATATCGGCGTCATATGATCGGCTATCAGCTATCGGCTATTACTACAGTCGTAAATATCTTCACAGAAAGGCTCCCGCCGATCACCCCCCCTAGCCCCCCGCAAGCGGGGGGAACCAATGCATTGTCCCCCCCCGCAAGCGGGGGGGCTAGGGGGGGTGATTCAAACTACAACTGTAGTACTATCTGCTATCGGCTATTACCTATGAGCCAAATCGACGATGTCCGCAGCAAGACTGATATTGTCGAGGTGGTTAGCGCCTCGGGCGTGAACCTGCGCAAAGCGGGGCGTAGCTTTGTGGGATTCTGCCCGTTTCACCCAAACTCGCGCACCCCGGCCTTCACGGTCTACCCGGACTCACAGAGCTTCTACTGTTTTGGCTGCCACGCTTCGGGTACGGCGTTCGACTATGTGATGCGTAAACAGGGGCTCGACTTTAAGGACTCCCTGGAGTACCTGGCGACACGGGCGGGAATACGCCTGGAGCCGAAGGGTGATCAGCAGCGCCAAGAGGATGCCCGGCGCACCCGACTGCTGGAAATCAACGCCGCTGCTGCGAAGTACTTCAACTACGTGCTGCTCAGTCTGTCCCGTGGTGAGCCGGGCCGTGAGTATGTGGCGAAACGCGAGTTATCCCCAGAGACGGTAGAGTCCTTCCAGATCGGCTACAGCCTGGATGAATGGACACACCTCTTTGCCTATCTGACGGCGAGAAAGGGCTATACGCCGGAGGATGTCGTAGCCTCTGGCTTGGTGATTGATCACGAGACACGTGGCCCCTACGACCGATTCCGTGGTCGGCTGATCTTCCCTATCCGTGATGCAAAGGGCCAGGTGGTGGGCTTTGGTGGGCGGGCCTTGGGCGATGGTCAGCCGAAGTACTTGAATACACCCGAGACCCTGCTCTTCAAGAAGGGCGAGTTGCTCTACGGACTGGATCTGGCCCACGATGCCATCCGCAACGAGGATCGCACTGTGGTGGTGGAGGGCTACGTAGATGTGATCACCGCCCACCAGCACGGATTCCGTAATGTGGTCGCCCCCCTGGGCACGGCGATTACCCGAAGCCACGTGGCCCTGCTCAAGCGGCTCTCGCACAATGTCTATATGGCCCTCGACGCAGACGCCGCCGGGCAGAAGGCTACGCTCAAGGGGCTGAGCGTCCTACGTGAAGGTGCCGAAAGCAACGGCGATGGGCATCTGATGGCGACGGCCCAGGGCGTGGTGCGTCTCGAAAGCGACGTCAGCCTGCGCATCATCACGATGCCCGAGGGCCGCGATCCCGATGAGGTGATCAAGGCAACCCCCGATCTCTGGCGGCAACTGGTGGCTGACGCGGTGCCGGTGATGGAGTTCTACATCGGAGCCTACACCGCCGGCCTGAACCTGGAAAACCCCCAGGATCAGCGGGTGGCCCTCGATAAGCTGTTGCCTCTGCTGGCCGAGCTTGACGGTTCCCAGCAGCGAGTCTATGTTGCCCGGATTGAGCAGGTGATCGGGATCAAGGCGGAGTTGATCCTCGACCTGCTGCGGGGCAGGGGACAGGAGGCGGGAGGCAGGGGCCAGGGGCAAGGGGGCGGGAGGCAGGGGACGGGAGGCAGGAAGTGGGAAGCGGGAGGTAGGGGGCAACAGCCTCCACCGAATGACGCACCGCACCCGGCGGACGTCGCCCGCCTCCCAACCCCCAGCCCCCGTCCTCCGGTGTCACGCGGTGTAGAGGATTACTTGCTATCGCAGGCGCTGCGCCACAGCCTCGTAGTTCCCGCTGCGGTTGAGGCACTGCTGGAACAGTCCCTGGTGAAGTTTCCCGCCGTGCGCGAGATGCTCGGTGGTGGGCTAGAGGATCTCCTGGAGGATCCGGCGAACCAGCAGATATGGGCAGCCTTCACGGCCCTGCCGATTGAGGGGCGCCCTGTCGGCGAACCGGCGCTAATGGCATGGGCAAGCTGGCTAGAGGAGCCACTGCGCGACCGATTCCTGGCAGTGCTGGCGAGTGGCCGACGCTACCCAGAAGATTTTCGCTACCGTCAGGTGGCCGAGGACTACGCACGAAATCTGCGCATCCAGCAGGCCATCCGGCTTCACCATATGCTGCTTGAGCGCATTATCGCCTCAATAGGGAGCGACCCTGAGCTGAATTTGAGCGTGGAACAGCGCCAGATCACGGCCTTGCACCAGTTCATCTCTGCGGCAAAGACCCCCCATCGAACCAGTGCATTTCTTGATCTGCGCGACAGCTTGGGGAAGATGTGATCTCCCTTACCTACATTTGGCGAAAGAGCGATCCGCGCTGCGCCCAGGCCCAGGCATTGTTCGGGTCAAGCTCAACGGCGCGGGTGAGATCAATGTACGCCTCTTCAAAAATCTTAAGGGACTGGTAGGTTGCGCCGCGCCGGCTGAGCGCCCACGAATCCTGTGGGTTAATCTCGATGGCGCGGGAGAAATCAGAGACCGCATCCTCGTAGCGCCGCATGAGCCGGTACGTCTCGCCGCGCTCGGCGATGATCCACGCCTCATCAGGCTTCAGTTCGTGGGCGCGGCTGAGATCATTGGCGGCCTCATCGTAGCGACCGAGGGCGCGGTATGCTTGGCCACGGCTACCGATGGCCCAGGCGTAGGTGGGGTTCTCGGCGATGGCGCGAGAGAAATCGGCGACAGCCTCATCGTGACGCCGATGTAGACGGTGGATCTCGCCACGCTCGGCGAGGGCCGTACTATGGTTCGGGCGCAATTCGATCACACGGGAGAAGTCTATCATCGCCGCATCGTAATGCTTCTGGCTGCGATGGAGAATGCCGCGCTGCATGATCACCCAGATATAGGTGTCGTCGAGTTCGATAGCGCGGGAGAAGTCGGCCAGAGCCTCATCGAATTGCTCAAGCGAGCGGCGGGCCGCGCCCCGGCTGCCAAAGGCCCAGGCATAATGTGGATCGAGCGCCAGGGCGTGGTTTAGATCGTCAATAGCCTCGTCAATATGCCCCATTAATCGGCGCACTTCGCCGCGCTCGGCGTAGAGCCATGCCTGATCACCCTCCAGGGTGATCGCCCGATCAAGCTCGGAGATCGCCTCGTCATAGCGTTGCTGCTCGCGGTAGGTAATAGCGCGATGTCCAATGGCCCACGTGTAGGTGGGCTGAATCTCAATAGCGAGGCTAAAGTCGCTGATTGCTTGGTCGTAGCGGCCCAGGGTGCGGTGGATCTCGCCGCGCTCAGCCAGCACCCACGACATCGCTGGCTTCAGTTCAATCGCCCGGTTGAGGTCGGCGATGGCCTCATCGTAGCGGTGCAGTGAGCGGTAAACCTGGCCACGGCTACCGATGGCCCATGCGTAATCATCACTAATCTCGATAGCACGCGAGAAGTCGGCCAGAGCCTCGTCGTAGCGGCGCAGCGAGCGGTACGTCTCACCGCGTTCGGCGTAGTGAGCCGAGTCATCAGGCATAAGTTCGATGGCCTGAGAGAAATCGGCCAGAGCCTCGTCGTAGCGCCCGATCTCGCGGTAGATCTGGCCGCGCTGATAGTACGCCCATGCGTAATTCGGGTCAAGATTAATGGCACGCGAGAAGTCCGACAGGGCGGCCTCGTTGCGATCTCTAAGCAAGTCATCAAGCGACATAGGGGATTTCCCTTCGACAACACGACAGCCCCACAGCCTCACACAGGCGTTGTGTGGGGCTATAGGGCTGTGGGGCTGTGGTAGAAAAGCCGAGGCGTGAGCCTAACTGCGAGACTTCCAATCGGCCAGAAACTGCTCGATGCCCCGGTCGGTGAGCGGGTGGCGGATGGCGAGCTGGAGAACCTTAAAGGGGCAGGTGGCGATGTCGGCACCGGCGAGGGCGCTGTCAATGATGTGGCGCGGATGGCGAATCGAGGCGGAGATGATCTTCGTGGTGATCTCGGGGTCGTTTTTGTAGATCTGGCTGATCTCGCGGATGAGCTGCATCCCGTCCACACCGGTGTCATCAACCCGGCCCACAAACGGGCTGACGATGAAGGCCCCGGCGCGGGCGGCCATCAGAGCCTGAGCCGCGTTGAAGATCAGGGTGACGTTGGTGCGGATGCCTTTGCGCGCCAGTTGGTAGACCGCCTTGAGTCCCTCGGTGGTGCTTGGCACCTTCACGATGACGTTGGGGTGCCAGGTGGCAAACTCTAGACCCTCTTTCACCATGCCCTCGCCATCTAGCGAGACGGCCTCGGCGCTGATCGGGCCGTCAACCAGTCCGGCGATCTCACTGATCACCGACTTGAAGTCGGCACCCTTCTCGCGGGCCACCAGGGTCGGGTTGGTTGTTACGCCGCTGAGAATGCCCCAGGAGGCTGCTTCGCGGATTTCGTCAAGGTTTGCGGTATCAAGATAGAACTGCACGGCTTCGCCCCTTATAACTCATATGCTGATCATATGGGAATTATAACATTAGTGAAGGCTTGCACAGTCTCGTTTCACCCCCTGATTGTCTATTGTTAAGATCTTTCTACTCAATAGTGGTGTTCTCGCTCATATCTGCTGTCGTGTCCTTCCGGGAAGAATCCTGGTATAGTATGTTGCATGTGTGAGGAGGGACTCGGGGACGGTACACCCTCTCCGAAACCGCTCCTTTTTGTATGCTAAGACAAGGTTCGCAGATACTTTACCGTTCAGGCCAGAATGTGGCATCCTGATGCACTTGACCTGAAACCTGAAACCTCACACCTGAAACCTGAAACCTCACACCTGAAACCTG
>JBAXMH010000041.1:0-24749 GCA_037134395.1 Chloroflexales bacterium | reverse complement strand
ATGGGGGGTGGGGGGTGGGAGCCGCCCCCCGGTTCCCGTCTCCCGTCTCCCGTCTCCCGCCTCCCGTCTCCCGCCTCCCGCCTCCTGCCCCCTGCCCCCTGCCTCCCGCCTCCTGCCTCCCGCCTCCTGCCTCCCACAGCGGTGCCTCGCGCACCTTGCGCAGAACTGGCCAGCCGTAGAGCCGGGCCAGAAAACGAGCGTAGCCCAGGGCGGCAGTGTTTAGGGAATGCTCGGCGGCGACGAAGGCTTTCGCCCGTTCCCCCAGGGCAGCAGCTACGTCGGGCCGTTCCAGCAACAGTCGGCAGTAGCGCAGGATCAGTTCGCCCTCGGAGGAGTCAGTGTCCACCTGGGCGGCCACCCCGGCGGGCAGTTCGGCAAACGAACCTACGGCGCTGACCAGGGTTGGCCGACCGGCACCAAGCAGGCGCAGTAAGCTCGCGCTGGTCTCGCCTCCGGTGGGGTAGCGCAGGTTCAGGCAGATGTCGGCGGCGGCCACGTAGTCTTCAAACTGCTCGCGGGGCACGTAGCCGGTGATAGTGACGGACTCGGTCAGGCCCATGCGCCCGATCAGGCCGACGAGATCATAGTTGGGCGAGACACTACCGACCAGGATATAGCGTGCGTTGTGGCCCGCATCGCGCAGATGACGCAGGGCGCGCAGGGCTGGCTCAAGCCGTTTCCAGGCATTAATGTGGCCAAAGCTCGCCAGGATTGCGGCGTCGGCGGGCAGACCCAGGCGGGCGCGGGCATCCTCGCGGGCCAGCGGGGCGGGCAGAGGCACGCCCATCGGCACCACAGCGGAAGGCAGATCAGGGCGGATGATCGCGGCCCGCTCAGCCACATAGCGACTGTGGGCGATCATCCCGCGAGCAGCGGCTAGAACCGGCTCACAGCAAGGAAAATCGAAAGCCGCATCGGTGAAGCGCGAACGGATCATCATCTGGGCCATGTGCGCGCCCGGCTCACCATAACGCTCGGCCATATCGCGCACATAGATCTGTACATTGTGCTGAATATTGGCGGCATACCAGAGCATAAAGTGATGTAGAACCAGATCGTGCAACACCACCACACCCGGCATACGCTGCGCAGCCCGCCAGATCTCGGCGTGGGCCGGACTATTGCCCATATGGTAAACCAGCCCGTCGTAGCGGCGGCGGCGTAGCTCGCGGGGCAACCGACGCAGCGGTAATACCTCCAGGTGCGCGGCCACCTGCGGGTTCGTGGGCTTTAGTCCATCCTCCACAAACAACGTGATCTCAGCGTACTGCCCGAGGTAGGGCAACAGTTCCTCACTGTAATCCGAGATCCCTGACGGTGCGGGGTTGACGGGTGAGCAGTAGGCGATACGCGGGATGTGCATGGCGCTACGCCTCCACGCACCAGGATTGGACGCCGTGGGAGACGAAAGAGAAGGGCCGCACATTTACACCGGACTGAGTCAGGGCACGCTCCAGATCCAGGCGACGGTCGAAGGGGCACGCAAAAACCATAAAACCGCCGCCGCCCGCGCCCGTGATCTTACCGCCCCACGCCCCGTGCTGACGAGCCATCGCATAAACCTCGTCCACAATCGGCGGGGCAATATGCGGCGAGAATGCCTTCTTCACCTCCCACGCCTCGTGGAGCAACCGCCCGAAGTCGGCGATGCGCAACTGGCGCAACAGACGGGTGGACTCATCCACAAAAGCCTTGGTCTCATCGTGAAGCCGCAGAGTATCGCCCTTGACCAGACGTTGCACCTGGTCGGTCATCAGGTGGCGGGTGAGTAACTGGCGGTCGCCGATATAGCCGATGATCAGGCAGCTCTCCAGTTCCAGCAGGGCAGTCGGGTCAGTGATCACCGGCTCAACAATCACCCGATCTTTGCCGAAGTGGTAGAGGCACATCCCGCCAAATACGGCGGCGTACTGATCCTGACGCCCGCCGGGAATGCCCAGGTCAACCCGCTCAATGCGGTAGGCCAGTTCAGCGAGTTGATGGGGATCGTAGCTCTGGCCCGCGATGGCGTAGAGCAGCTTGAGCATACTCACCACCAGAGCCGAGGATGAACCCAGACCGCTACCGGGGGGCGCGTCGCTGAACATCGTCAGCTTAAAACCCGGCATCTCCTCCGAGCGCACCGATTGGAGCAAGGGCATGGCGTCAAGGACGGCCTGGGGCAAACTCAGCGTGCCGTCCCACTCGCGCCCGCTCACCAGCCGACTCACTTCTTGAAGGTCGAGGGAGCGAATGGTGATACCAGGTTCGCTACTGGGCGTGAGCATACAACGCACGAAGAGATTAATCGTGCAGTTGAGTACTTTGCCGCCATGCTCCTCGGCGTAAGGGCTGACATCCGTGCCACCACCGAAGAAACCGATCCGCATCGGCGCACGGGCCTTGTATATCTTCATCAAACTGCCCTCGCAGTATTTCCAGCCAAAAGCGAGGCCAGTATAGCATAGGGAAAGATTCGGTAAAGCTGGATCGAACCTTGTCCTAGCTCAATAATGTCACGAATGTCACGAGATGTTCGCCATTGCGATGGAGAGCGCTCTACGTCCGCACCTCGCTCCGTTTGTAACGATGAGTCCGCACATAGCTCACCATACTCCCCTTGGCGTCAAGGTTGATGCGGTAACTGGCGAGAACATCGTTACTGCTAGGAACCCGCTGTAACTCGACCATCTCGATATCCACAACCCAGCCTCCGCCCTCGCGATCAACGCGCGAGACAGTGTCTACCTTTAGGCCAGTCAGAATACTGAGCTGTTCGCGAGCGGCGCTAACGATCTGTACCATGTTCATGCCTAATTTCCTAATGCATGATTTCGGAGGGACATCACTGAACGTACTGTTACCTCCAGACGACATTGAGTGTAACAAAGTTGTAGGGTGGTACTGGCCCAACAGTCTTAAATATTATCTGCGGACCCATACTATTGTCCAGGTTACGCACGGCGGTGTCAAATCGCGCCTCTTCGACGCGGTCAAGCAAGAATGCTGCGTTCATCACCATGCGGTCAGTGAGGACGGGGTGGGTGACGGTAGCGCGAGCGAGAGGACTCAGGCTAGCAAGGATCTGCTCGCTGTCGCTCTCGCGCCGCTGAATGACTGCCGCCTCGACCAGTTCGCCCAGACTGATTCGATCATAGTAGGTACTCTCAGGCGGACGTGAGGCGATGCTGTCACGTAGGGCGCGGATGGTGGGCTGCTGGTCGGCAATCTCATGAAAGATCTGCTCATCAACCCAGAATGCCCTCAGCCCCAGCTCGATCTGCCCACGGAGTTGGTCTAGCTTCGCCACAAGGTCGTCGTAGCGCTGGATAAGCAACTGATGGTAGATGGTCTCTGAATCAGGGGCCACAATGCCAAAGCAGATTGGCAGCACCGTGTGCTGCTGCATCACGGCCTCAAGCACCCGTGTATGGGCCATCATATTACGGCGTGTGCTGTCGTACTCCTCGCATGGCGAGTCACTCACCACGACGGCAAGGTCGCGGTAGGGAAGGGTGTAGACGCGAGCACCCCGCTCGTGGATTCCGCGAGCAGGTATCGCACGAGCGTCTGCGCAGCGAATAACACCGTAGAGGTACTTGCCGGTGAGTACGTCTGTCTCAAGCATCGGGTGGCTCCGTCACTACTGTGTACACTGGAAGGTTCAAGGGAAGAGAACACTCCCTTGAACCTCCTTACGGTGATTGCCCGTTTGTGCCTGCGCTGCGCTACGGCAAGCCGGCGAGGCTACGTGCCTGGACGATCCAGTCGTCCACATTGGACAGACGACCTGCATCGCCGAGCGCCTTGCGTAGTTCCTCCGGGCTGCTCAATGCCAACTGGATATACGTACAGATCCCGGCACGGTCGAGCCGCTGCTGAAAGGCGGGACCAATGCCGTGGATTGTGGTTAGATTATCACGGTAGGATCGGGGCTGAGGTGCCTCAACCTCGGGTGCAGGCTCCTTCGCAGCCGGTTGCTTGTCGTCCTGAAGTGATCGGATGACCGCATCGAGATCACTGTGGATGGGGGAAAGACGCAGGCGCAGGTTCGTCGCAAGCCGACGGAATGTTTCGACATGATCAGGGCCAGTGGGCCAGTGGGAGTGCTCCAGTTCATTGTGAAGGGTGACGATGTTGCGGTGCACGCCCTCAACAATCTCGCTGATCTGGCTGCGCTCAGCGCTGTTGAGCTGTCCGAGCGCATGGCGGATCTCGGTGAGGAAAGATTGCACGTTGCCAACGAGTCCGTCAATGTGGGCACCGATCTGCCGCTCCTGCTCCTCATCCAGTGCCCCCCCCTCCAGTGCGCGCAGGATCGTCACCCGTGCCATCTGGGCATACGCAATCAGCCCAACCTGCCCAATCCGCTGCATGAGATCGCTGCCCTCCGCAGCTTGCGGGGCTTCGACCGGCGTGGCGACCGGCTCAACCGGCGCCTCGTGCGAGGCTTCAATCGGCGCGACCGAGGCTTCAATCGGCGCGGTAGGGTCTTCAACCGGCACAGTCGGGGCAGCTTGCGGGGGTTCGACTGGTGCGACGGAATCTTCGACCGGCGCGTCCGGCACAGCAATAATCACAGTGGTGTGCGTGGCGGGCGGGGCCACATAGACGGGTGTAACCGGTGCTGCGGTAGCGGACCACAAAGGGCTCCGGGCGCGCAGCGAGCTCAGCATAGCGGCAACGTCTTGGGCACGTGTCTGACGGTTGCGGCGCAGTTCGGCCGATTGATTGGTGGCAAGGGTGTCGCGCTCTGCGCTGAGCGACTTAATGTATGCGGACACCTGCTCGCGCAACTGGTGGAATTCCTGCACACGTGTCTCGTGCGAGGCGGTGGAATCTTGGCTGCGCGACGTTGCCAGGTTCTGCAGCAGTGCATTCACACTATCTCGCAGTGTATTGGCATCCCGCGTGCGCGCCTCGTGCGATGTGGCAGAATTCTGACTGCGCGACGTTGCTAGGTTCTGTAGCAACGCATTGACACTGTTGCGCAGTGCGGTGGCGTCCTGCACACGTGTCTCGTGCGAGGCGGCAGAATCTTGGCTGCGCGACGTCGCCAAGTTCTGCAGGAGCGCGTTCACATCGTTGCGCAGCGCGGTAGCATTCTCGTGAAGGCGAGAGCGCAGTTCGGATGCGCTGAGGGCCAGTTTGGCATCAAGGTCGGCGCGGAAAGCCGCAACTGCGCTACGCAGTTGCGCGGCCTGTGTTGCGAGGAATTCTCGCTGGGCGGATGAGGTATGCACGCGCGAGAGCCGATAGTCTCGGATCTGGCGTTCGGCAGCCTCACGCACATCGGCGGATCGGTGGTATTGAGGGAGAGTCACCGCACGGCTCCTTAACTGTGATCCTATGGGCAGGCATCTGCCACGTATGTTATGTGTAGGGGGCCAACGATATATTGCTGTGATGAACGATTATAAACTACGCGGATGCGGTGAGACCCACCGCCTCGGCATATTTCAGGTACGTATCTACGCCAGCGACCACAATGCGGGCCTCAATGGCCAGCAGTTCGATTCCCACGAGGGATACACGAACCCAGGCATCAATCACGATGCCTTTATCGAGGATACGATCCACAACCTCGGCAAGACTGCTCGATGCGTTGACTTTCTCGATAGCCATTCCTCTCCTCCTGTAAATAAAGCGGTGGCTAGACTCGGATCATGCTATCCGAATCTATTACACCGCAGAATTATCCCTCTAGCCGTTAGCTCTGCGCAAGTGTTCTGTTAGGGTTTTGTTAGGCGGAACAACGAAGGGTAAGCAAATACACGAATGGTGGGATCCGTCATTCGTGTATTTGCTTGCCGTTTGTTGTTCCTTATGCGGCTCGTTCACCGCGCAGAATATAGCCGTGGCGTGCTACAGTGCAGAGGCGAATGGGACGACGCGGGTCGGGTTCGATTTTGGCGCGCAAGTTCATCACATGCCAGCGTACAAGGCCCGGCTCAGCTGTATCGGGGGCGTAGTTCCACACCCCGCGTAGCAGCCGTTCGCTTGAGCAGATCTCGTTGGGATGGCGCATCAAGTAGCTGAGCAGATCGAATTCTGCGGGCGTGAGCTGAACTGCCGCACCGGCGACATCAACCTCGCAGGTGTGCAAATCAAGGCTCAGGCTACCGACACGAAGCATATTTGTTGGTGCTGCGGGTGTGCGGTTCGCCCCACTTCGTCGTAGCAGTGCCCTAATCCGCGCCTTCAATTCGCGCAGATCAAACGGCTTGATCAGATAGTCGTCGCCCCCCTCGTCGAAACCACGGATACGATCCTCAATGGTGTTGCGTCCAGTGAGGAAGAGTACCGGTACTTCTGCGAGATCTGTGCGCGCACGCAATGTTTGGCACAGTGTAAATCCGTCGGTGTGGGGCATCGCCACATCGAGAACAACCAGATCTGGCTGCTGACGTTGCATCATCTCGAGTGCCTCAGAGCCATCGTGAGCCATCCTCACCGTGTAGCCCTCGTCGTGAAGAGCCCGGCCAACTACCCACAGAAGATCCTCTTCATCATCAACTAGCAATATGTGTTGCACGGGTACTGCTCCTGCCGGATCTGGTCTGCGCTTAAGACCTGCTGTAGAATCGTGCGCACATCGCTGATCAGAAAGGGCTTGGCGAGAAATCCACCGATGTGCGTGTGTGCTTCGTCCATATCCTCACGATAATAGTACCCTGACATGAGGACGATAGAGGTGCTAGGGCTAACCATGTGGATGTGCCGGGCGAGTTGAAAGCCATTAGAATCAGGTAAAATGGCATCAACAAACGCTACGGTGTAGGTATGCTGTTTGAGAAGATTCATAGCACTGGTCGAGCAACCGGCGATGCTAATCCACATATCATTTGTTCGGATCATCCGTTCAAGAGCCCAGCACAGGTCTGGTTCGTCATCAACGATCAGGATCTTCATTCGTGGCACCCTCCGTAGGCGTTTTTTCGCGTGTGTGATTGTCATGCAGCATATAGAAGGGATCCGCCCCCTCCCAGCAAAATCCTAGTGCGGCGCAGCCGCGAGATACGTGTCAGTGATCGGCAGCCGAATGATGAACGTCGCTCCTTGCTCTGGTTCGCTAACCACCTCCATTGTGCCATGGTGCTGCTGCACAATACTATAGCTGATCGAGAGTCCCAGCCCGGTACCCTTGCCTACTGCCCGCGTGGTGAAGAAGGGATCGAAAATCTTTGCCATATGCTTGTCAATAATCCCATGTCCGCTATCTCTGAAGCGCAGTTCGATCAGATCATCAATCAGCCGACTCTGCACGGTCAACTCTCCACCCTGTGGCATCGCATTACATGCATTCAGGATGAGGTTGGTGAAGACTTGCTGGAGTAGTTCGGGGTTACCGTAAAGTCGTGGCACATCGGGCGAGAAGTCGCGATGGAGCGCGACCTGCGAGACGAGAAGTTGGTGTCCTAGCAGCGTAAAGGTTTCCTCAAGGGTGGCGTGGATATTGAGCAGCCTGAATCGCTCTTGCGGCGGGTGGGCAAATTTGAGCAGGTGTTCGATGATCAGCGAGGCACGCTGGGCCGAGGCGACGATCTTCTGGGTACACTGCTGGCGCAGTTCATCATCGTGGGGGTGTTCATCAAGCAACTGTGCACTCGCCGCGATGATCGCCAGCGGGTTGCGGATCTCGTGGGCGATCCCACCTGCCATAACCCCGAGCGAGGCCATTTTAGCCGACTGCGCGAGCTGGGCCTCTAGGCGCCGACGCTCGGTGAGGTCGCGACCAACTGCCACTAGGGCGACCACTGCGCCGGTATCATCGCGCATGGCCGAGCAGTTCCACGCCACATCTACCTGCTGCTGCGGATTCGATGTGATCAGGCTCGCCTCAGTAGCGATGCTTTCTTCGTCTTGAATCAGGCGGCGTAGTTGTGTCGCTAGGGCGCGACGCTGGTCGGCGGCGCAAAGCGAGAGGAACGATTTGCCGCGTACCTGATCGGGAACTAATCCCGAGACTCGCTCCGCCGCTCGGTTCCAGGTGATAACCTCACCCTGCGGGGTCATTGAGACCACCAGATCGCTCGCCCAATCAATGACGCTTGCGAGGTAGCGTTCGGCCCGACGCACCTCCTCGCCAAGTTGCTCGCGCTCGGTGATGTCCTCCATCAGCAGCAGAACATTTTCCACCCGCTGGCCGCTCTTTATCGGGATGAGCCGGTAATAGTAGATGCGGGTGATGATTCCTGGCGCGCGATAGACCATCTTCTCGCCATCGAACGTCTGGCCGCTGGCGAATACTGCATTAATCTTCGCTTCAAGCTGGAGGAAACGTATCAGCACGGGTGGGAAGAGTTGGCTGATGGGACGTCCGATCTCCTGTCGTTCATCATGGCGGGCCTTGCTTAAAAAATTTTTATTGGCCGAGACGATCCGTAGATTGTGGTCAATCACCACCAGCGAGATGGGTACGCTTTCGAGAACACGATTGATGAATTGTTCGCTATTTGACAGTTCTTCGTAGAGTTGCGCTGTTTGGAGAGCGGCAGCATGGCGATCCGCAATGAGTGCGGCAAACCAGAGATCCTCTGAGGTGAAGGTCGGGGCATCTCCAAGGCGAGCCAGGTTGAGGACCCCCTTCAGTTCATCGCCGATCATCATCGGCACACATAGGGCTGAACTGATGGCGTGCTGATGCATGTACTCGCTCAGGTGCGCTGGAATGTCTGGCCCACTCGGCAGGAGCAGCGACTGGCGGTGCTGGGCGACCCATCCTGCAATCCCCTCGCCTAGACCGATTATCGTCTGATTAACAATATCGGGATGAATACCGATCGCTGTGGTGATCCGTAACTGACGGAGTTCGGGATCGAATCGCATAAGCGAAGCACGATCAGACTGGGTAGCCGATGCCACCACATTGAGCAGATCGTGGTTGAGAGTATAGGGATCGTGGTGTGCGAGGAGGAAACTTTGCCAGCAATCAAAGAGAGACTCAAGGGTGGGTTGCCATGTCCGGTCGGCACTCGGCAGTTTCTGAGCTATGGGCATGGATTCCACAAGGTTACACGTTTCTAGCAATCTCTGGGGAGTTCACGCGCCGACCGACCGGTGATGAGAGCGCATCTCGATACGGTGACATATCCACGAACCCCGGCTTAAAAAGTAAAAATCTGCATGGTATTGTACGATACAACGATCGCCATTATAGTAGTGTGTAGACGAAGTATAAAGGATCTCCTGTGGGTGTCAATCACTATTTACTGCCTTGGTGTGTCGTCACCTGTTATGTTGTGATTTTTGTAACCTATTAACTTCCTAACGCAACCCTAACGGAAGGCTTGCGTACCGCTAACACGCATCGGGTCAATCTTCGTGTCTAATAGATCATAGGTTAAGGACTACCTATCTGGAAGCGCTCTTGTGCACCGTTGCCGCAGTAGTGAGCGTGTGAGGAAATGGCCATGACCGCACCGACAATCGCCGCAGCCTCCCGAAGTGCTGCCGGGCCTTCACTCGCAAAGCTGGTAAGCCACGTCCCCGCCGATCGGCGCTGGCGTCGTCAGGCTGACGCGCTGATTGTGATTGGCCGACAGCTCGAACTGATGGCTCAGGAGCAAGGTCACACCGCGCATGTCGCCGTGGGCACGCTCCGATTCTCACTTTTCCGCATGCATCAGGGGCGGATCAGCCAACTGGTGCCCTTCTGTCAGAGTGTCACCGTTTACGGTGAGGCCGACATTGAGCCACCCGAGATCCCAGGCATCACGTTTGTGTCTGTAGCCCACGGAACTCCGATGAGCCAGGAGTGGTTTCTGGTCATTGATAGCCCCACCTTCTGGGGCGCGATGATCGCTCAGACGATCACCGAGCGGGGTGATGGCTCTGGACGCCGCTATCTCTTCGAGGGAGTACTCACCTCCGATGAGCGTGTGGTGAGTCGGGCGAGGCTCCTGCTCAGTCTCGCCAGCGGTCATCCTAATGCCGAGAGCTTTGAACGCGATGCTCTGGCGAATCGGGTACATTGGGGGCAGGTTGCCTATGCCTTGGCGACCCACTCCGAGGCGCAGCGCCTTGATATACTCGGCTGTCTCGGTGAGATGCCCGAGCTCCAGTCGTTGCTGTCGCTGCCAAACTACACACTTGATCAGGTTGCACCTGAGGCAATTGATATACTGCGCCGCTACTGCGGCTCGGTTGGCGAAATCCTCTATCGCTCCGATAGCGACGTGTTGATTCCGATAGCGTGGAGCTGTCCGCAGCGCCCTGATGAGCAGCCGGCAATCAGCGGCGTGATCGGTCAGGCGTTTATTCAGGGCCAACTTGTGCTTGCGCCGCTCCTGCCCGCCGACCCTGAGCGCGCCTTGCTCAGAGAGGCAAATTCGGTGGCGGCCATCCCGCTCACTATCCGTGGTCTGCCGTGGGGTGTCCTCCTGGTGGGCCAAGATGAATTCGACCCCGAGGAGTCGCTCACGACAACGACGGCTGTCGGTGTGGTGGCGTTGCTGGAGCAAATGATTGCGGTTGATTCTTCCGCCGCGTTGTTCCTTCCGCCGCCGCCGGAAGTTCCGGCTAGCGATGGGTTCGATACAGAAGCTCCCTATATCGCGCCACCCAGTGCCCCTGCGCCCAGCTTCGCGCCACCCAGTGCCCCTGCACCCAACTTCGTGCCACCCAGTGCCCCTGCACCCAGCTTCGCGCCACCCAGTGCCCCTGCACCCAGCTTCGCGCCGCCTAGTGCCCCTGCACCTAGCTTCGCGCCGCCCAGTGCCCCTGTACCTAGCTTCGCGCCGCCCAGCGCCCATGCACCCAGCTTCGCGCCGCCCAGCGCCCCTGTACCTGGCTTCGCGCCGCCTAGCGCCCCTGTACCTAGCTTCGCGCCGCCCAGCGCAGGCCAGCCGCCGTATGTAATGCCGGGATACCCTCCGACGCAGCATGGCCCGCCCTCCAGCCCGCCCGAGCCGTCAGGTCAAGGGTCGAATTTTGGTCTTCCCGCGTGGATGCGTAACTCCGCACGGCAGAGACCCGCTGAGGATGCGGCTCCAGTCGCCCCGATTATGACACCGGCGCTGCCGTCAGGCGACACCCAAAACCTGCGTAGTTGGCCGATTCTCCAGAAACGTCTGGTGACCGCGCTTGTTGCCTATGATCAGCATGCTGCGGAACAGGTGTGGAGCGAGACATGCGCGATCTACACGCCCGAGCAGATCTGCAACGAGTTGTTGACGCCCGTGCAGATAGCGATTGGTGATGGGTGGCATCGTGGTGAGGTGAGCGTTGCTGCCGAGCATTTCAGCAGCCGCTTTGTGCAGAGCAAGCTGCTCAATCTGTTCAATGCCTCGTCAGATCACCCCGATGGGCCGATGGCAATTATTGCCTGCGCCCAAGGTGAACTCCACGAGATTGGCGCGATCATGATCAGCCTTTTCCTGCGCTGGGGCGGGTTCCATGTGATCTACCTCGGTCAGAATGTGCCAAACTCGACGATTGAGGAGATGGTTCAGCAGCTTGAACCACAGATACTGGGGCTTTCGGCTTCCACCGTTGAGGGATCGCACGGCCTGATTGCGGCAAGCCAACTGATTGCGCAAATGCCGTCGCCGCGTCCATTCTTCATGTATGGTGGTTTGGCATTTCGGATGCGGGAAGACCTTCAGTCTCGCGTCCAGAACGGTTATTACTTCCAGGGAGACATTCGCCAGATTGCGCGTGTGCTTGCCGAGAAGATCCGAAGTGCCTAATGGTATGTCACACTCGCTGTACTGACGTGAGTGCGGGATCTTGGTAGGAGAGCGAGGGCACATGGATCGCATAGAGATCGCGAAGCTGCTCGACAGCGGTCGTAGGCAGCTTCGCGACGAGGTTGTCGGTCTCATACTTACGCAGCCATTTTGGCAGCAGCGATTTGGCCCTGAGATCGCTGATCGTCTGGCGCTCGATATTGAAAGCAGCCTGGTAGCACTCGCAAAGAGCGTCTATTACGGTTCGCCGATGCTCTTTGCCGACCATGTGCGCTGGCAGCGCAATCAGTTCCAGATGATGGGGTGTTCGACGGGTCGCATCCGCGAGATCTGTACCTACATATGGAATGCATCCAGCGAACAGCTCCCCGATCACACCCTGTCGGCGATCTCTGTGTCAATCCAGTCGGCGCTGGACGGGTTGTCGTATACTGGAGTCGCTCAGAACATGGGGGATCTGCACGTGGATCTGGCTGAGGCTCTGGTTGCCGCTACCTTTGATGCCCATTGGCACTGGCGAGTGGTCTACGGGCCGGAGGGCCGTGACCAATCGCTGTACGACGCATGGTTTTTTATTGATTACGCGATTGACACCCTTGGTAACGGTAGATCTGAACTGATGCGGCAGCAACTGATCAGGATGCGGCAGGATCTCACCTCACGTGGCCTTAGCACATTTCATGTCCGGCAGTTGGTTTGGCTGCTCGACCAGGTGGCAGAAGCGCGGATGCCTGCGGAAGCAGTTGCGGAACTGCGACATGTTATGGGGGTGGCACTGCACGCCATTGATGATACGACGGAGAGCGGCCTCGCACTGCTAGGTGCCCAAGAGCGAATTGTCGCTGAGGTGGCCAGTCAGCTTACGACGGTCGGCTTAAGCCCGCACGATGATCAAACATCATCGGAGGTTGGCTGGTATCTGGCCTATCTCGCCGACAGTATCGCCGCCGGAACCCCAGAACCGATGTGTAGCTATACGCGGTGGATGCAGCACTGGTTGGCAGACCAGGGGTTGCCTGATACGCCGCTACGCCATAGCTATGAGGCCCTGTCTGTCGCAGTAGGTCGGCATCTTCCGGAGTACGCTGCACGTGAGGCAATGTCTGTTTTGCAGGTAGCCCAACGCCTGCTTTAGTTAGTGTGACGGGTTAATAAAGTTTCGGAATTGGGATAAACCCTCCCCGAGTCCCTCCCACTCGCGCCCAGGAGAAAGTACCATGACCAGCGCTGTAGAAACCTTCTCGCTGCCTGCTTTGCTTGGTATCCCACGGAGCAAGGGCTGCCTCATGAGCTCTGAGCAGGTTCGGACGCTTGCTGCGCTGCTGCTGCGCAATCGTCCGTCAGATCTGGCGTGCTGCTTTCTTGGCGGTGCGCTTACTGTCGGTGGGCGACCAAACGATACCAGTAACGTGGTGGTGTTGTCCGAAACGTTCGGTGTCGCACCCTTCTTGGTACTCGCGGGTCAGCAAGGATGTAGTGCTTTGCTGACATGGATGGAGGGCTCCCAGTATCGTACTCAGATCATCACCGATCCGGAGTATGTTGACCAAGCCACCCTGGTTCTTTCCCAACTCAGCGATCACGATTACGCCATGAATACGATGGTGGAGACTGAGGTGCAGCGGGCCTATGTCTCCAAACTCGCCGCAGCACTTGTATCTGAGGTGAAACTATCTGAGGCCGATTACCACGCGCTGATGCCGGGCGAGCAGCGCTGGCTGACGATGGCGATAGCGATGACGACTCGTACGGGGGCTGATGCGCTGCTGACGATGCCCGATATGCAGCAGGTATTTCGTGACTTTGGGGTGCGGCGTGCGCTGTTGGGTCAGCTTGATGCTGATCAGCATCAACTGACAACGTTGGCCTCGGATGGTGGCATATCCCCGATGGTTCTGACGATCCACCACGGAGTCGTTGCCAGTGTGATCCGTCGTGGTCGGCCTGGGAGCGCCACGTCAGTTGAGGCCAGTGGCCTTGGCGGTGCCGAGAGCTGGATTGGCAGCGATAGCCTGACCGCTGTGCCTTTGCTGCGCGATGAGCGTGTGTGGGGGCTTTTACTGGTGGTAAGTCCGCGACCACTCTCGGGGCCGGCTCACGCGACGCTGCACGGTATTGGTACTCTTTTGGCGATGAATGTGGGTGTGGCTCCGCAATCGGCTACTCCGTCTCAGGTGGCTGTGCCGACAGGGAACACCTCTACGGTGCGGGGTGGGGATGGCCGCGCATCGTCGGCGCGTGCCCCAATTGAGCAACAAGGTACATCAGCGAGTCGCCTCGGATCTTCACGCGGCTCCTCGCACTTCATGCGTGATCTTGGATCGCTGCTGGCACAGATTGGCGATGCCGTACTCCTCGTTGATAGCAGAGGCCAGGTTGCCGACTACACTCCCGCCCTTGCCCATTTGCTCGGAATCGGTGGGAATGCCCATGGCCAGCCCCTGATCGCAAGCGGGGGAGCCTGTCTGGCACCACTTCTCACCGAAGTGCTAATGGATGAGCAGGTTGAGCCGCGTGATGTCGAGCTCCCTGGTGGGGGGCTGGCGACAGCGCGGGTGATCGAGTTCTCGCAGGGGCTCTGGGCCTTTGTTCTTCAGGCGCACAATGCCACTCCCGCCGCTTCTCCTGAGTCTGAGTCCACCGTGTCCGATATGCCAGTCCCGCCGATACAATCGAGTACGGTTCCCGATGGTGAGCGCAACGAAAGCTTCCTGTCGAACTTCTCGAATATCATCCGGGTGCCGCTGCGCGAACTGCGTGAGTTGATCACACGGGTTCCCGCCGCTGGCGAGCTGAATGAGCAGCAGTCGCGACTGATCGGCCAGGTTGTTCGGCTCAATAGCGAACTGACGATGCTGGTGAACGACCTGCTGGCCCTGGGGCAGATTCGGCTTCAGGCTGGGGATCATCGTATGCCCCTGCGCCTGGATCTTCTGCTCGATGCGGCGGTGGGCACCCAGTATGCCGAATTTGGTCGGCGTGGACAGCACGTCACCACGGATATTCAGCCCGGATTGCCACGGGTGATTGGCTCTGAAGAGGGCCTTGGACGTGCGGTGGCATCCCTGATTGATAACGCCATCAAATATAGCCCGGCCGGTGCGCAGATTCGGGTCGTCGCACGCCATGAGGATGGTGATATGATTGTAACTATCGAGGACACTGGTCCTGGCTTGCTCCCCGAAGAGATCGAACAGGTCTTTGACCCCTTCTTTCGTGCCGAGAGCACCGCGAGCCTGGGTATCTCGGGGCGTGGCCTGGGCCTCACGATTACGAAGGCGGTGATCGAGCAGCACGGCGGACAAATTTGGGTTACGAGTGTCTATGGTAAGGGGTGCGCGTTTCATTTCCGCCTGCCCGTTGCTGAAGCAGAACCAGCCCGGCATTAGCGTGCGGGCAGCCAATGCCAGTCAGGGCAACGTAGCGCTACCCATGCAAAGGATGACCCTATGCGCTATAGTATCCTGATAGTTGAGGGTGACGCCGCCCGTAGGCACGCATGGGAGGAGGCGATCCTTAAGGCTGCCATCATCCATGAGGTTGCGATAGGGGTGACGACGGCTCGCTCAGCGGCGGTGGCACAGTTTCAGGCCGGACATAAGCAATTTCACCTGTTGGTTGCCTCGCTATCGAATGGTGGTGTTGGCCTCGCGGGACGTCTGCGTTTGCGGAGTCCACACCTGCGTGCGCTACTCTTCCATCCGTCTGCGGCTCCGGCAGATGATTTGCGCGATGCGCGCTGGCTTGGCTATACGTTGGCGAACGAACCAGAGGATCTGGAGGCCTTGGTTGATGCGGTGGGACGTGCATTGGGCCTGCCGCTGGCCGATGACCCGGGTGCGCAGGTTCGTCCGCCCGCAACCCTTCGCGATGTGGAGATGCTGCTTGATGTCCTGCGCTGGCAGACGAAGGCGCAGTTGATCCTCTATACCGACTACATTGGCAACACCGTCGCCCAGCGTGGTGATCCGGGCAACCTCGATCTGAGCGCGATCACCTCGCTGATCGCCGGGAGCTTTGTGAACTCGTTTGAGCTTGGGCGTGCGCTGCGAGATCCCAACACCCACTACCTGAATCTTGTAGAGGGTGAACATTTTGATGTCTACGCCGCCAACGCGGGAAATCACCGCTTGTTGTCCCTTATTTTTGACAAAGAGTTTGTGACCCCCAAGCTCGGCTATGTATGGTTGCAGCTCAAGCGTAGTGCGAGCCAGCTCTGCCAGATGCGGATCGTCGAGGGTAGCGTCGGCGATGTGATCTCGGCTGAATTGACGGCATCGCTCAACACCGAGTTTGATCGGCTGTTCGGTAACGATCTCCTGGAGGTACAGGACGCCCCCAGCACCTCGCCCAGGCGGCCAGTATAGGAGTACGCGAATGGCACGCTCGCAATTAGTCCTCTCTACGCAACAGCTTCACGAACTCAAACACTTGCTGACTCAGTTTAGCCAGCAGGCCGACGTGCGCTTTGCGATGCTAGGTGATCTGAGCGGCCTGGACATTGTGAGCTGGGACAGCGGCACCGGCACCGATATCGGCAGTGTGGCGGCGTTATCTGCGGGGGATATGATGGCGACGCTGGAGGTTGGTCGTTTGCTTGGCGGCAAACGGGCCTGCAACCTGATCGTGCAGGAACACGACGACCTGACCATTCTCATCTCGCGGATTGGCGAAGCGCTGCTGCTGCTCATCGCGACAGCCCGTGATGTTCCTCTAGGGTGGTCGCGGCTGGCGCTCAAACGCTCAAGCGACAAAATCTTGGCGATTGTTGGCAGTGCGGCGATGGTTCCTCCACCCGACGCGATCTCCGAGGACTTTGAACGATCGTTTGCTGCCCAGATTGACAATATCTGGTGACCGATCCCCTCACGGCTGCGACATTACGAGGCAGACATGTTCATCAACTGGGCGCTAGGTGAGCTCAACCTAAAAATCGTCTACTATGGGGCAGCGCTGAGCGGGAAGACCACAAATCTCCAGTACATCCACGCCCGCACTCCGGCCAGTCTGCGCGGGCGGCTGATCTCGCTGAAGACCCAGCAAGACCGTACACTCCTGTTCGATTTTCTCCAGCTAGAGATGGGGAAGGTGAATAACCTTAAACCGAAATTTAAGCTCTACACGGTGCCCGGCCAGGTCTACTATGCGGCGAGCCGCCGCCTGATTCTTCAAGGCACCGACGGGGTTGTGTTTGTGGCCGACTCGCAGGCCGGACGCATGGCGGAGAACCAGGAGTCCTGGTACACCATGGAACAGCACCTGATCGAGCTAGGGCACGATATCAGCACTTTCCCGATCATCGTGCAGTTTAATAAGCGCGATCTGCCGCACGTCATATCGGCGGCCGAGCTGCGGAATCAGCTCGATGTTCAACAGCGCCCCTGCTTTGAGGCATCGGCCCTGCGCGGGAATGGTGTGTTTGATACGCTAAAGGCGATTATGAACGCGGTGGTGATGCAGGTGCGCCGATCTTTGTGAATTGAAACTGGCGCACAACGCCAACGGAGTTGTCGTATGTACATGCATGGCTCCTTCTCGCTACTGAGTCCGCCGACGCTGCTCCAGGCGTTCTGCCAGGAGCGGCGCTCGGTCTATCTGGCGGCTCGCCTTGACCGCGCTGCGGCGGCTGTCTGGATTTGGGAGGGTTTGATCGTGGCGGCTACCTGCGATGGGTTGGAGGGCCACGAGGCAGTGTATCGCCTTGCGGGCTGGGACTCGGGACTCTTCACGGTTGCGCCGATCTATACGAGCCCAGTTCCAACGATGGAGGCCACCTGCGAGGAGCTGCTGCTAGAGGCGGCCCGGCGACGTGATGAGGACTATTCGGATTCAGATGATATGTCTGCCAGCACGCTACTGGTGTAGAACATTGAGAGGGAGGGTCTGTCATGCCACAGACAACATCCATTACCGAGACGCTTCAGGCTGCCACGTACGACCAGAATGTGCGGATCGGCGGGCTGCCGTTCTTCGAGGCGATTGGCTCGCGGCAGCTCTCCGCCGTGAGCTATGTGACGCTGCTGCATAGCCTCGCGACGGTGTACGATGCCTTTGAGCAGGTGATTGTGCAGACGAGCGACTATGCGCTGCGCACGATTTGGGGGCGGGATCTGCACAAGCAGTTGCTTTTACAGCAGGATATTGCCGCCTTTGCCGGTACTCAAATTCACAGTGTTCCGGCAACCGATCTTGGCGCAGAGGTGCTGGCCGAAAATATTCGGATTCGGGCGACCCTTGATCCGCGCTCGCTGCTGGGCAGTGCTTACGCGCTTGCGACCTGGTATATGGGCGGCAGGGCCATCTGTGAGCAGTTGATGCATACCCTGCGGCTGAACAGCACAACCGGCGTGGGCTATCTGGCGAGCTTTGATAGCTGGGGGCAGGCGCACTGGCCGCAGTTCGCCCAGAGCCTGAACGTTATCCCGCTTGAGCCAGAGGCACACAAACAGGTAGTACTGGCGGCCCGTGAGACGCTCGACGGGATTGAGCAACTCGTCTACCTGCTGCACCCACTGAACGATAATCCGACCAGTGAGCTAGTAACGCTGCTCAATCCGTTGGCGGGCAACCACCCGATCACGGGAGATCTGAACGAGATCAAGGCCATGATGCGGGCGTATGAGCGCATTTTGCGGCAGTTTCCATATATGGATCTGCGCTATGGGGTACGTGGCCGCAAGTTCTGCTGGAGCGATGCGGGCTGGCTGTTATCGCTCACATCCGAGAGTCAGGAGAGCGTGAACCATCAGGTTCAGTGGCTCACGCGATTGCTCTCGATCCGTGGATTGCCCCAGTGGCACATGGAGTGTTACCTCCAGGTTCTTTACGAGGAACTCATCCATGCGCTGCCTGCCAACCGTGACCGCTATGCGACCCTGGCCGGGGCAGCGCAGATGCTCGCGCATGAGCGCCGCGCCAGCGTCAGTGATGCAGCCTTGGTGGGGCTAGACAACGCCTTCTACGAGCATGTGGGGCCAGAGTGGCGGGCGTGGATGCCCAACTGTGGCGGCCTGCTGGCATCGGCAGTTGCCGATGAGCATGCGGGGATCGCTCACGCCCTGGCGGGCATTGAGAAGTGGATGAGCGACCCGGTTCGCTTTCCAGAGGGCTGGCTTGCGGCGGTGCGGGACGTGATCAGTCGGACACGTACGCCCAATAGCCGATAGCCGATAGTACTACAGTTGTAACTATACTTCACAGAAAGGCTCCTGCCGATCACCCCCCCTGGCCCCCCCGCAAGCGGGGGGGATCAATGCATTGATCCCCCCGCTTGCGGGGGGGCCAGGGGGGGTGATTCAAACTACAACTGTAGTAATAGCCGATAGCAGAAACAAACACTCCCGTGTGGCCGAGATCTCGACCGCACGGGAGTGTTTGTTTTGTTGCAATAGACAAGGTGTCAGGTGTCAGCGATCTGCATAACGTCATAGTGTTATGATGTATTTCGTACCATAATTTCGTACTAAGGACGAACGATGCGAATCCTCCTCCTCCGCGTACTCTACAAGATCCTCGGCATCCTGACCATGATGGCCGTAGTCATGTATCTGATCGTATGCCTGTATCTCTTCTTCACCCAGGAGCGCATCATTTTTCACCCCACCGTGCTTGCCCACGACTTCGCGTATCCTTTTACACGCCCTTATACAGAGCAATTTCTGCCGGTCGCTGGCGCAACACTTGCGCTTGTCCACTTCACACAGCCGAACCCCCGAGGAGTGGTGTTCTATCTGCACGGCAATGCCGACACCCTCCGAAATGCCGACACCATCGCGGAGCGGTTTATCCGCTGCGGGTACGATGTGATCCTCTTCGACTACCGTGGCTACGGCAAGAGTACGGGAAGCATCACCAATGAAGAGGATCTCCATCGCGACGCCCAAGCTGTCTATGACTATGTACGACAGTCCTATCACGAGGATCAGGTTATTATCTACGGGCACTCGCTGGGCAGTGGGCTGGCCATTCCGCTTGCCGCTACCCATTCGCCCCGGATGCTCATCCTCGAGTCACCGTACGTCAGTATGGAGGATCTGGTCGCGCAGAAGATGCCCTACATCCCCCTATTTCTCCTCAAATACCCGTTGCGGAGCGATCAATGGATTGGCAAAGTACGCTGCCCGATCTACTTTTTTCACGGCAGCAATGACGACCTGATCCCATACGAATCCAGCGAGCGCCTACAGGCATATAGCAGCATGCCAACGCAACTCATCCGAATTGACGGCGGCGGGCACGCGAATCTCATAAGCTTTGCGGTCTATCGTACGGCACTCGATCGCATTTTGCTCGCCACGCAATAGACCCTCACCCGACATTCGTGTCATCCGCCACACCAAGCGAGACCGTGGAGCAGAAAACGAGACAATCGCCGGGTAATGCACGAGGAGGTTTGCTATGCGCATGTCATTGCGGCTTATGCGGCTTGTATTGGGGATCGTGCTGCTGCTGATGCTGGTGCCGTGTGGGGGTATAACACGTCCGATGATCACCGCCGCTGAAGGCATAACACTGCCGCAGGTCAGCGCGGGATCTGGCAACACCTGTGCGATGAACAGCGCTGGCTGGCTTTCTTGCTGGGGGGATAACTCCTGGGGACAGACGGATGTGCCGAGTAACCTGGGGATGGTCAGCCAGGTCAGCGCGGGAGCGGATCACACCTGCGCGGTCACCCTCAGCAACACTCTCCGCTGCTGGGGGCTTAACACCTCTGGTCAAGCGACGGTGCCAAGCGATCTAGGGACAGTCAGCCAGATCAGTGCGGGAGATTACCATACCTGCGCGGTCACCAGCACCCAATCCCTCCGCTGCTGGGGGGATAACGGCTATGGTCAGACGAATGTGCCGAGCGACCTAGGGGCAGTCAACCAGATCAGCGCGGGACATTACCACACCTGCGCAGTCACCTTCGCCCATGCCCTCCGCTGCTGGGGGTGGAACGCTAACGGTCAGGCGACGGTACCAAGCGATCTAGGGACGGTCAGCCAGGTCAGCGCGGGAAGAACCCATACCTGCGCGGCCACCAGCACCCATATCCTCCGCTGCTGGGGGGAGAATGCCTTTGGTGAGGCGACGGTGCCGAGCGACCTGGGGGCAGTCAGTCAGGTCAGTGCGGGAATGTTCCACACCTGCGCGGTCACCAGCACCCAATCCCTCCGCTGCTGGGGGGCAAATAACTATGGTCAGGTGACGGTACCGAGCGACCTGGGGGCGGTCGGCCAGGTCAGCGCAGGACATTACCACACCTGCGCCGTCACCCTCGCCCATGCCCTCCGCTGCTGGGGGGATAACGGCTTTGGTCAGGCGACAGTACCGAGTGACCTGGGGGCAGTCAGTCAGGTCAGCGCGGGAAGCATTCACACCTGCGCGGTCACCGGTGCCAACGTGCTCCACTGCTGGGGGGCGAACTACGATGGTCAGGCGACAGTGCCAAGCGACCTGGGGGCAGTCAGTCAGGTCAGCGTGAGGGGCCATACCTGCGCGGTTACGAGCGCCCATGCCCTCCGCTGCTGGGGGAGGAACGACTATGGTCAGGCGACGGTGCCAAGCGATCTAGGGACGGTCAGCCAGGTCAGCGTGGGAGATTACCACACCTGCGCCGTCACCCTCGCCCATGCCCTCCGCTGTTGGGGGGACGCTGGTGCGGCGACGGTGCCGAGCGGCCTGGGGGCGGTCAACCAGATCAGTGCGGGAGGAGACCACACCTGCGCCGTCACCCTCGCTAATGTCCTCCGCTGCTGGGGAAATAACGCCTTTGGTCAGGTGACGGTGCCAAGCGACCTGGGGGCGATCAGCCAAATCAGCGCGGGATGGTACCACACCTGCGCGGTCACTGGCACCAACACTCTCCGCTGCTGGGGGAGGAACGACGCTGGTGCGGTGACGGTGCCGAGCGACCTGGGGGCAGTCAGCCAGGTCAGCGCGGGATATGGGTACACCTGCGCGGTCACGAGCGCCAACGTCCTCCGCTGCTGGGGCGATGCTGGTGCGGCGACGGTGCCAAGCGACTTGGGGGCGGTCAGCCAGGTCAGCGCGGGATATAAGCACACCTGCGCGGTCACGAGCGCCCATGCTCTCCGCTGCTGGGGGGATAACTCCGCTGGTCAGGCAACGGTGCCGAGCGACCCGCTTGGGACACCGACGACATACGCCATCTCCGGCAGTGTACGTACAGATGCCGGGGTAGGAGTTGCGGACGTTACCGTCACCACCAACACGGGTCTCAGTACACCGACCGCCGCCGATGGCTTGTTCACGCTCACGGGCGTTGTACCGGGATCATACACGCTCACCGCAAGCAAGAGTGGCTACACATTTACCCCCGCCACACTCAGCGTCACCGTGTCGAGCGGCAATCTCAGTGGGCAGGACTTCATCGCGATGATCGTGGACGTTGATGCCCATATTGCTCAGGAGTACCAGTTGACGGGCAAGGAGTTGTCGTTGACGATCACGACGGGCAACAACGGCCCCAAGGATCTTGTGGGAGCCATTGTGGATGATCCTCTGCCCGAACCCGCGTCTGGCACCACCTGGACATGGACATGCACCGCAACCGGCGGCGCGGATTGTGGTATCCCCGTGGCGGGGATCGCGAATCAGGTCACGCATGGGGCAACTTTCACCCAAGTCATCACCGGGACGGGAAACATCAAGCAGCAGCTAGGCCATCTCTCGGTGGGTGGATCGGTGGTCTTCACGGTGACGGGCACCCTGAACAATGTCCAGCGATGGAGCAATACGCCGGTGCTGATTCTCCCGTCCGGGATCGTCAATAAGAATGGCTCACTGCCATCCGCCCCGTCGGTTGGGCGATACCAGGTGATGATTCCGCTCGTTCAGCGGTAGGGGATGTGGGGAATCTATTTGTCCCGCAGAGCGAAGGGAAGCGTCCCGGCGTCTATATCGAACGCCGGGACGCTTCCCTTCTGCGGGATATGACGATGAGATGATTAAACATTTCCGCGTCCCTTTGTCGAGCGGACACGATCTTGCCGACAGCGTCACCGGATACGCGGCTGCTCGGTGGCGTTACTCAGGGGAGATTTCCCGAGAGATACCGTGATTTTCTGGCCTCATATCTACTTTTTCGTAGACATCTTCGAGTGCAAGAGTACATTCAACTGAGCGAATGATAATACTGGAACCAGTACCAATGGCCTCGTGAAGCAACCACTGGTCATTGCTCTGTCGTGAATAACACTCAACATGGTAATGATCTTGTGCGATAAGGATATACTCTTGTAAGGTTTCTATTGTGCGGTAGTTTTGAGATTTCATTCCCCGATCATAGCGTTCCGTTGACGGTGATAGTATCTCGATGAGAACTAAAGGATTGATGAGTGTATCAAGCGCATCATCGGTGAATTGAGGCTCTCCGCACATAATGACAATATCGGGGTATGTATTCAGTCCGGTACGAGTTACTTTCACACGCATATCGCTGGGGAATATTTGACACGGCTTCTTACGAAGTTGACCATGCAGGGTCGCAAGTGTATTTCCTGCAATGAGATTATGAATTCGTGATGCGCCCGTCATCGCATAAATATGACCACCATAATACTCGTGCTTGCTTGTGCTTGCACGCTCAAAGTCAATATATTCTTGTTCAGAGATGGATCGTTTTGGTTGTGCCGTCATGGTATATCGCCTTTGTGGATAACAGCGCGCAGACAAACACCATGCTGCCCATGATAGCGGTTTTGTGCTGTTTTTGCAATAAGGGACTAGACAAGGTTTCAGGTGCGAGGTTTCAGGTTTCAGGCTGAGCGCAGCAGGATGCCACATTCTGGCCTGAACTGTAAAGTATCTGCGAACCTTGTCCTACCGCAAAAAGTACGCCGTCTTCGTTTTCTTTGCGTCTTCGCGTCTTTGCGTCACATCATCACCATACGTTCGACGCAAAGGCGCAAAGACGCAAAGACGCTCGTTTCGCTCTACGTGACCCATTTTCCATCCGCCTCTGCGGTGTTGGGCGACGAGATTAACACGCGCCTCGGCCTCCGTGTTTCCGCGCTGATTGGCTTGTCGCGGACTCTGTCCGGCAGCCTTGTCATGAGCCGCTGGTAGGATGGGGGGTACTCGACCTCCTCGTTGACACTGCTCTGTCACCATGTTACCATTCCAGACATCTGCGTTGTATTTAAATGTCATGGACGGACGCATATGCCACCTGAACTGCCCGTATGGGCGCAGACCTACCTCTACCCGCCGCTGGTGGTGGTGGCGATCTGGGTGGCGATCACCGCCGGGGTGATGGCGTTGAACCGGCACGGGCCACGGGCCGCTCGCCTGGGGTTGCTGCTCAGCCTGCCCCTGCTGGGGGTGGCCCACTGGCAGCTTGCAGAGGTTCGGCACGACTTGAGCGCCCTGGGAGCCTACCGCGCTTTTGCAGCGGGCATGGTTGTTTGGTCGTGGCACGAACTGGCCTTCTATAGCGGCGTGATCAGCGGCCCCTGGCGACGCCCTTGTCCGCCCCACGCTCGTGGGGTTGTACGATTCGGCTACGCCTTGGGGACGCACCTCTACCACGAACTGGCCTGTATTGTTGAACTGGCCCTGATGCTCTATGTGCTAGGCGACGCCACAAACTGGGTCGGTATGCTGATTTTTTGCCTGAGCTGGGCGCTTCAGCATAGCGCCAAGCTGAATGTGTTGCTGGGCGTCCCCTGGCTCCAGGTCGATCTTTTCCCCCCGCACCTGCGCTACCTGGGCAGTTACTGGGCGCGCCGCCCGGCGAGTGCCTTCTTCCTGCCCTCGGTCTCCGTCTCCACGCTGCTGGCCGGGCTGCTCTGGCTTACGGCGGGCTCGCTGATGCCCAACCCGGTGGCGGTGCGCCTGGCCCTGATCGCCAGCGTGGTGACACTGGGGGCATTGGAACATTGGTTGCTGCTCCTGCCCGCCCGCGTGGCCACCGCCGCCGGGCAGGTGGTGGAGTAGGCGGGAGGCAGGTGGCAGGTGGCAGGTGGCAGGTGGCAGGTGGCAGGTGGCAGGTGGCAGGTGGCGGGAGGCGGGAGGCAGGAGGCAGGGAATCCCGCCTCCCGCCTCCTGCCTCCTGCCACCTGCTACCCCCGCCTC
>JBAXMH010000040.1:0-24929 GCA_037134395.1 Chloroflexales bacterium | reverse complement strand
TAGTACAGCTTTCTGAACATTCGTACCGGGTTAGGGAACAACGATGCTCTTTCTCATCGCCGCACTTCTGGCCAGCGTCGGCCTCGTCGCCGCCATTGTCGCATGGCGCAGCGAGAGCAGTATGATCGCTATCCGCGAGACGGAAACCCTCAGCGTGGCCGAGGTTGTCGCTCTGCACCGCACAGGTCGCTTTGGCCAAGCGGTCGAGGTGATGGGCACCATCGAGTGCGATACGACGCCGCTCCAGGCTCCCTACAGCGAGATCCTCTGCGTGGCCTATCGTTACACTGTGAGCGAGGATAAGGAGCGAATCGGCGGCTACGGCGCACACCACCAGCCTAGCCTCGTCAATCAGCGCGGAGAGCAGAATATCGGCCATAATCTGGATTATCAGGGTAGCCATGTACCTCGCTTCTACGTGCGCGATTCCACCGGTCGTATCGCTGTAGATCCGGCGGGCGCGTCCCTCGATATGCCCGAGACGATGGCCCGCTACGAATCCTACACGGGTGCTGAGCTGAATGTTGAGCGGCAGATCTGGCGTGAGGAACACGCCCTGCCGATGGGCAACCGCGCCTATATTCTGGCCTACGTGGCCAACGACCACGGCGAGCCGGTGCTGATGCGCCACCCAATAGACAACTCTCGCCGCTTCATCATCAGTCACCGCGACGAGCGATCGCTCATTGCCCACACGCGCTGGCGTGCCTACGGACTCTATCTCCTTGGCGGCATGTGCATCGCCACCGCGCTCCTTCTCACCGCCTTCGCCCTGCATGTGTTTTAAAGCACTATTTTTCAAGCCGATCTCGTGTACCTCGTACCCCCTCACCCCCTGCCCCTCTCCCACCGAGGGAGAGGGGAGATTTCGCACCAGAGTGCGTTCTACTCCCCCTCTCCCGTTCTGGGAGAGGGGGCTGGGGGGAGAGGGCTGCGCGGCAGTAGATTCCTTATTCGTAAAGTATTTGTTTTAAAAGTTGACGCGCTGCCCGTCACACGGTATAGTAGCCGGAATCTGTTGGTCGCCTAAAACTTCACGAGGTCAGCCCGCCAGCAATGGGTTTGAACCGTACAACCGATATAATCCACTGCCACCGCTGTTCCCTGCGCCTGCCTGCGCAGGTTTTTTTATGGCCAGATATGCGGCAATCCGCCATCTGCACTAAGGAGAATACCTGATGAGTATCGAGTGGGAGGATAAGTTCGCCCGCGAGGGTCTCACCTTTGATGATGTGCTGCTTGTGCCTGCGGAGTCGAGCGTCCTGCCGTCCCAGGCCGATGTCCGTACCTGGCTCACCCGCAAGGTGCAGATGAACATCCCCGTCGTCAGCGCGGCGATGGATACCGTCTCTGAGCATCGTCTGGCCATCGCTCTGGCTCGCGAGGGCGGTATCGGCTTTATCCATAAGAATATGTCCATTGATGAGCAGGCCGAGATGGTGCGCAAGGTCAAGCGTTCCGAGAGCGGGATGATCACCGATCCGATCACGCTCTCGCCCGAACGCACGGTGGGCGACGCCTTCGATCTGATGTCGGAGTATCGCATTAGCGGTGTGCCGATCTGTACCGAAGAGGGCGATCTGGTGGGTATCCTCACCAATCGCGACCTGCGCTTTGAGACGGATCGCACTCGCCCGATCCGTGAACTGATGACCAGCAAAAGCCTGGTGACGGTGCCCGAGGGCACGACGCTGGAGCAGGCCAAGGCGGTGCTGCATAAGCACCGCATCGAGAAGGTGCTGGTGGTGAACAGCCGGGGCAAGCTCAGCGGCATGATTACCGTCAAGGACATCATGAAGCAGATTGAGCATCCGATTGCCTGCAAGGACGAGCATGGCCGCCTGCGAGTGGGTGCCGCCATTGGCACCACGGGCGATTATATGGAGCGGGCGGGCGCACTGCTACGCGCCGGGGCCGATGTGATCACCATTGATACCGCCCACGGCCACTCTCAGGCCGTTCTCGACACAGTCTCACGTGTGCGTGAGTCCTTCCCTGCCATGCATCTGATCGCCGGTAATGTCTCCACCGCCAGCGCGACCCTCGCCCTGATCGAGCGTGGTGTGGATGGGGTGAAGGTCGGACAGGGTCCGGGCTCGATATGTACAACCCGTGTCGTGACGGGCGCGGGGATGCCGCAGATCACGGCAGTGATGGAGTGCGCTCGTGCGGCCGAACCCTTTGGCGTACCGATCATCGCTGATGGCGGCATCAAATATTCGGGCGATATTCCGAAGGCCCTGGCCGCTGGCGCGCATAGCGTGATGATTGGCTCGCTCTTCGCTGGTACCGAGGAGAGTCCCGGCGAGACGATTCTCTACGAGGGTCGCAGCTACAAGAGCTATCGGGGTATGGGCAGTATCGGCGCGATGAAGAAGGGTTCTGGCGACCGCTACTTCCAGGGCGGCGAGGGCAAGAAACTGGTGGCCGAGGGCATTGAGGGCATGGTGGCCTATAAAGGCCCGCTGAGCGATACGGTCTTTCAGCTTGTCGGCGGTCTGCGCGCCGGGATGGGCTACACGGGCTCACCGAACATTGATACGCTGCGCCGCCATGCCCGCTTCATCCGCATCACGATGGCGGGCCAGATCGAGAGTCATCCCCACGATGTAACGATCACCAAAGAGGCACCGAACTACGAGAGAAGGTAAGAAGGTAAGACAAGGTTTCAGGTGTAAGGTTTCAGGTTTCAGGCCAGAATGTGGCATCCTGATGCGCTCGATCTGAAACCTGAAACCTCGCACCTGAAACCTTGTCTTATTAAAGATAAGCGCAAGAGGAATGAACACGACAATCCCCCCGGAATTTTCCGACACCCTGGAAGCGATGCGTGCCGGGAACGAGCGCATCCTGGCCGCCCTGGAGTCCTACGGCGTGGCCTACGAGCCGTACCTGCGCAGCATTCCCGCCGCGCTGCCGCACGGTCGTGCCGCCGCCCGGGCCTTCCCCATGCAGGGCGTACTCAAATACCACGGCCTGAGCGATTGGGCCTCCCGCATCGCCTACCTGCCCTCGATCTCGCTCAATAATAGCGCCGCCCACACCACCACCTACGTCGAGTTTCGTCCCGATCTGGCCGAGGATAGCGCCGCTATCGGTGGGGTGCCTGCCGTGGGCCGCGATCTCGACCGGATTGTGCAAACTCTCAACGCGGTGCGCGAACTCTCCGGCGTGACGACCCGCGCCCACGTCTCTTCTCGCAATGTGCTTCAGTCGCGGGTGGCCGGTAAGGGTTTGGGCACCAGCGCATCAGCATCAGCCGCCCTGGCTGCCGCCGCCCTGGCCGCCCTCTACGGGCCAGATCTGGCCCATAACCGACGTTTCCTCAGTTGCTTCGCCCGCCTCCTAGCCGGATCGGGTTGCCGCAGCGCCGCCGGTGGCCTGGCCCTCTGGCTCAGCTACCCCGGCCTGAGCCACGCCGATAGCTTTGCCCTGCGTCTTGATGGCGAGGGCCAGCTTGATCAGGTGCGTCTGATCACCGTCCCGATTGACTCGCGGATCGGCCTAAAAACCGAGTCCGCCCACCACGACGCCCCGCAGAGCAGCCTGTTCAAGAGCTGGATGCTCAGCCGCGCCGACGAGATCATCGAGTGCCTGGGCGCTATTCGCGCCGGTGACTGGCGTACGGTTGGGCAGTTCGCCGAGATGGACAGCATGCGCCTGCACGGCGTCACGATGTCGGGCAGCCGCGAGAACAAGTTGATCGGCTGGGAACCCGAGAACATCGCGCTTTTCCGCATGTGCAACGATCTACGCGACCAAGGCGTGCCGGTCTATGCCTCCACCGACACCGGGCCTACGGTTGTCTTTATCACCCACCGCGATCATGAAGACGCCGTGGTATCGGCCATCACCGACCTGGGCCTGGGTCTGGAAACGATACGCGGCCACATCGCTGGCCCCACCGCCCTAATTGATCCCGATGAGGCACTTGCCGAGATACTCCCTTCACGTGCATCAAATTAGGCCCACTGGCAGGAGCTTGGGGGAGGAATCACATGACGGTCAGGATACTTAAACAGCAATACCGCAAAAGGTACGCTGTGAGACATGTCACGCTGAGCGAAGCGAAGCGTCCCGGCAACCCATATCACGGTCGGGACGCTTCGCTTCGCTCAGCGTGACAGCGTGACTTTTGCTCTATGACAAGGTTTCAGGTGCGAGGTTTCAGGTTTCAGATCGAGCGCATCAGGATGCCACATTCTGGCCTGAACTGTAAAGTATCTGCGAACCTTGTCTATTGCCTTAAACATTTCCACGTCTCTTCAGGGAGTCGCGCTACGCTATCGCATCGGCAGATCTGACATACGTACGCGCCATGATAATACCGGCGCGGATTGTGTTGTACGCCAGCGATTTTGGTCGTTGCGCATATTGAGATACCCCCTGTTCCCCTGACACTGTCAGGGAAATTCTGGATAGCGTACTTCTGCGATCCCCGCTTCAACGGTTGCGTTGACTGTGCTATCGTGATCATATGGTTAGGGAGTCGCGCCACGCACGTAAACCGACAGACTTGAAAGGAGTATCCGCGCTGTTTGGTCACGTACAATGGGCGCTTCCAAGCGCAAGCTCAACGTAGTGAGAGCGTAACAACCATTGGAGCATGAACACATCTGTGGCAAGCGATGGCCTCATGGGTACACACACTGAGTGAGGGTGCATCACGCGGGCCAGCCTGATCTGGATGGAATACACGGCCCGCTGTATAAAGCACTGAACCGTAAGGAAAAGTTCTATGAATCGAATCACGACATGGACTGTCGGGATGGTCTTTATCATCATCACCGCGCTCGCGACCGCGTTTGTGCCCACCTATGCGGCAGCACAGACCACATCAATCATCAATGTAAACCCTGGTATGGGAGCGCCTGGAACTCGCTTTGCGTTCATGGCGACCGGCTTCGCCAGTGAGGAGACGATCGCGGTCTGGGTGAACACGCCGACAGGCACGCCGATGGCGATCACAGCCGAGGAGCTGAATGGTGCCAATAGTGACGGTCGGGCCGACTGGTTCTGGACCACCCCCGACAACGCGACCGCCGGCACCTGGCAGATGGTCGCCCGTGGCACCGAGAGCGGCACTGAGCGCGTGATCAGCTTCGCGGTTATTGGCAATCATCCGGCCCCGCCGACCGCTGAGACGCCCACGCAGAGCAACGTGGCACCGCACGTCGGGCCAGCGGGGGCGCGCTTCGCCTTCGTGGCGACCGGCTTCGTTAGCGGGGAGACGATCGCGGTCTGGGTGAACACGCCGACAGGCACGCCGATGGAGATCACAGCCGAGGAGCTAAACGGCGCCAATAGCGATGGCCGGGCCGACTGGTTCTGGACCTCCCCTGACAACGCGACCGCCGGCACCTGGCAGATGGTCGCCCGTGGCATTGAGAGCGGCACTGAGCGCGTGATTACTTTTGCGGTGCGCTAATACATTTGTGCAAATTCGAGAATGCGTGACCCTCGGCACGCGATGATGAGATACCACAATACGCCGCTGAGCAACCCAATCACAGGTTGCTCAGCGGCGTATTGTGGTATCTCATCGTGCCCTATCTCGACAAAGGCCGTCTTGAGTCGGTTGCTTCGTCCCGTTTCCCGGGCCGCTGTAGCACTGCCCATCTATAAAGCCAGATCGTCAGCAGCAGGCCAACGAACCCGAGGAGATAGCCCGCCAACACATCGCTGGCCCAGTGTTCGCCTTGGTAGATGCGCGAGATACCAATGAGGATGATCAGCGCACCAAAGCCGATCCGCTCTACGATGCGCCGCCACGACGGCGGCATATGGAGGCTAAGAAACAGCAAAAAGCCAAACATCATGACATAGGAGACGACATGGCCGGCGGGAAAGCTCAGCATGCCATTATTGAGGCCAGGCCGAACGACATGCACAAGATCGGGGTTCGGGCGTGCCCGGTTCACCAACTGTTTGATCACCGTTGCGGCTGCACCAACGCTGAGCCCACCCACCAACTCGGCAACCGATTCCCATCTGAGACCGCTGACGAACAGGATGAACACAATGAGTGCCGAGAGAATCCAAACCTGTGGCGGGAATCCTGGCTCACTGATGAAATCCATCACATGGGCAAACCAGCCCGCTTGGATTGTTTGGACGGCCTGCGTAATTGGCACATCACCCGGAAGAAATACTTGCGTGTGTGCAAAGAAGGCCAGAATCGTAAAGAATACGCTTGCGATCAGCCCCATCACCACCATAAGCGGTGCAGGCCCCTGCGGGCTGTGTGGACGCAGGGGCTGTGCATGGGGGACAGGGGTTACCTTCTGAGGGAGCGGGTGTGTCATGGATGTCACGCATTGCTGCCGGTCAACCTGTTGGCTGCGGCTAGCGCTGTTCGTGCCCTTTCTCCGCACGTGCGCCGATGAGCAGATCCGCAGCGGTTGCGTCCCCGGTCTTCACTACCGCGCCCGGTTCTGTGATATCCTCGCGGCTATCCTTCACTCCCTGTCTCGTATCACCCGTCATCATCGAGGCATCCCAGCCGGTCGCGTGCCAGCCCGCGCTGCGCTGATCGATGTCTACCACCTGGTAGTGTCGTAGCACCCCATTGACATCAACCCGCTCGGCCATGGCCGAATCAATGCTCACGGTCAGCAGCACGCCGCCCCGCCGCACGCCCTCGGCATAGATATGGGCCGTCTCTTCGGGCACCCCGGCACCGATCAGGCTACCCGCTAGGCCGCCAACACTCGCGCCGACACCGGCACCGAGGGCGGTGGAGCCCACCGCAGCACCGATGGAGCCGATAGCGGCGGCGAGGGGGCCGATCGCCAGAACCGGGCCGATGCCGGGGATTGTGAGTAGCCCGGCACCCACCAGCAGGCCAACCGCTCCGCCGACCACGCTGCCGCCCACCGCGACCGTACCCACTGCGCTCTCCGCCCCCACCGCGTGCTGCTGGGCGTTCGTGTGGCTCACGTCGGGAACCACCATACTCACATCCTCGCGCGGGATGCCGCGATCAAGCAACTCCTTCGCCGCGCTCTGGGCGTCGCCCACTGTGTCGAAGAGTCCCGTTATCGTTCGAATCATTGCTGTGTTCCTTAATTTAGTCGAGAGCTGCTGCTTCGTCGTACATGATGCAGGGGGGGAGTGTAGCCTTCAGTCTAGCAAGTGCGGGCGAGGGCCGGTAGCATGCGAAATCCGTCTCTTGTATCAGGGTATCCCTGACAGCGTCGGAAAATTCCGGACACAGAACACCCGAATCATCCGGCTATTCACCTTGCCCCGCCTGTGCTACACTGAGTCTTCATCCCTCATTGCCATCGCATTATTTCCGCTTCCCCGTGTATGCTGTGCCGACTCCCCCTCGGCAGGGCGTATCACGAGACGCAGCCTCCTGCAAGGTACCCGTGCCGCCCCCCCCGGCAAGGTATGGTGCAGGAGGCTACCTTCACACATAGCGTTAGGGCCGTACGAGACGGGACCGTAAAACCGGGTTTTCTGAAACCTTGTTCTTCGGACTGAGACGGCGTGGCGCGCCTATACAAGGCTGTAGCGTACGTACGGCATGGAGTTGCTTGGCTCACCACTCTCGGTGGCCGTAAATGAGGAGAAGTCTGTCTATGCAATATGCCGATCCCTGTCCAGCTATTTTGTCAATTGGCACAGCGGTGCCGCCGCATCAGATCTCCCAATCCGACGTATGCACATGGGTGAGCGATTCGCTTGAGGCCAGCCCCGCACAGCGCCGCTGGATCAAGCGTCTCTATACGCTGTCGGGCATTGAGACGCGCCACTCGTGTCTGCCGGATGCGGCGGTCTTGATCCCCCACTCACGGTTTGCGCCGGGGCGGCCCCTGGCCGAGACGCCGACAACTGCCGATCGTATGGCGATCTACCAACAGGAGGCGGTGAAGATTGGGGTCGCGGCCGCCGAGCGTGCGCTTACGACCCCGCAACTCCCCAATGCAGCAGCGAGTGTCACGCATCTGATTGTCGTCAGTTGCACCGGCTTCTTTGCGCCGGGGCTTGACCTCGCCATTGCCCGACGCCTCGGTCTGCGCCCCACGGTTCAGCGAACACTGGTCGGCTTTATGGGCTGCGCGGCCGCCTTCAACGGCCTGCGCCTAGCGGCCCAAATTGTTGATGGACAGCTCGACGCCCTGGTGCTGGTCGTCTGCGTCGAGCTGTGTACCCTGCACCTCCAGCCCGACAGTGACCGGAATGCCTTGACCGTCGCCTCGCTCTTCGCCGACGGGGCGGCCGCCTGCCTAGTGGGCGCTACCGGGTCGAATGGTGACCTGCTGCGCCTCAACCGGCTCCACACACAGGTGCTGCCCGACACCGAGGACGCAATGGCGTGGCAGATTGGCGATCACGGCTTTGTGATGCACCTCTCGTCCGACGTGCCCCGCCACGTCGGCACCCTCGCCCAAAGCGCCCTGGCGACACTGCTTGACGGTCAGCCGACGCCGACCTTCTGGGCTATTCACCCCGGTGGTCGCGCCATCGTTGACCGACTGACCGAGTTGCTCCAGCTCGCGCCCGCGCAGGTGGCGGCCAGTTACAACGTGCTGCGCCGCTATGGCAACATGTCGTCGCCAACGATTCTCTTTGTACTGCGTGAACTGCTTGATCAGTTGCGCACGGCGGCCTGCCCTGTCAGCGGCATCGCCGCCGCCTTCGGCCCTGGCCTCGTCACAGAGATGGCCCATTTGACCTATGTGCCACCGGTGGACGCCCGCCCCATCGCTGTGCAGCAGCCGCAACTCACGGAGGTACCACGCTATGTGGCCTAACCTGCGGCAGCGCTCGGCAGACCTTGAGCTGATGGACGACCTGACGATTGGTGGCGCGGAGCTGCGCGAGGCTCTGCGCCAACTGCAGGTGATCAATGCGGCCCTGGGCGCGGCGCGACCCACGCTGGAGGGTGTGGCTCGCTTCTGGCGCACGGCGGGCAAACCAACGTCGCTGACCGTACTCGATGTGGGCGCAGGATCGGGCGATCTGAGCCGCGCCCTGCTGGGCTGGGCCGACCGCCACGGTGTACGTATGCAACTGGTGCTGGCCGATATCAACCCGGAGACCTGCGCGGCGGCGGCGGATGCACACCGGGGCGAGCCACGCGTGGCCGTGGTATGCAGCGACATGCTCCAGATGGCCCTCCAACCGGTGGATGTGGTCACCGCCGCGCTGTTTACCCATCACTTTAGCCAGAGCCAACTGCCGACCCTCTATCGCGCGATGGTCGGCGCGGCGCGGCACGGGGTGGTGGTGAACGACCTGCACCGCCACTGGCTGGCATGGGTGGGCATTTGGCTGGCCACCCGGCTGTTCTCACGCAACCGCATGATCCGCCACGACGCGCCCCTCTCGGTGCGACGTGGCTTTCGTGCAGCCGACCTCCAACGGCTGCGCGCCGAGCCAGGGCTGGGCAGGCTGCGCTGGATGTGGCGCCCGCTGTTTCGTTATCTCATTCTTGTTCCCGGAGGTTGTTATGGAGACTGATCTGGTCGTAATCGGTGCCGGCCTAGCCGGCAGTTGCCTGGCCGCTGCGGTGGCCCAGCACGGCTGGCAGGTGGTACTGCTGGAGCGCCAGCGCGGGCCGCGCCACAAGGTCTGCGGCGAGTTCCTCTCGCCGGAGGCGCAGGCCAGTCTGCACGCCCTCGATCTTCACGCCACCGTCGCTGCCCTGTCCCCAGCCGAGATCCACCGGGCCACGATCATCTCACGGCAAGGCCAGCGCCTAGATATGACCCTGCCGGGTGTGGCCTGGGGCGTGAGCCGCTACCGGCTCGATGCGGCATTGGCCCACGCGGCGGCCCAGGCGGGAGCGACAGTGCGCGAGGGCGTCACGGGAACGGCCATTACGCAGCGTGAGGACGGCTACGAGGTCGAGGTGCGTGACACTGCCAACGAGCGGACAAGCATCAGCACCCGGACGGCAGTGGTCGCCTGCGGTCGGCATGCGGTGCCGGGGCTCAGGCCGTCGCAGACCGCCGCTCCACGCCAGATGTATGTCGGGATCAAGTGCCACTACGCGGGACTCCAACTGCCGCCCGAAGTGCGACTCTATCTCTTTGATGGCGGCTACGTCGGCCTCTCGCCGATTGAGGATGGTCAGGCGAACCTCTGCCTCCTGGCCAGCGAAGAGGCGTTCGCACGTGCGGGCACGCGCATCACGGCCATGTTGGATGCGGTGGTGCGCGAGAGCCCGGCCCTGGCCCGCGATCTGGCCGGCGGCCAGCGTCTCGATGACAGCATGACCGTCGTCGGTGCGGTGGACACTGAGCGCCCGACCATCCTCTGGGATCTCTGTGCGCGCATCGGCGATGCGGTCACCATGATCCCGCCGCTGTGTGGCGACGGCCAGGCGATGGCTATTCACGCTGCCGAGATCTGTGCGCCGCTGATTGATGACGTGCTGGCAGGGCGACGATCACTGGCTGCATGGCAGACCATCTACACGACCGCGTGGCATGCGGCGTATGATCAGCCGCTGCGCACGGCCCGTTGGCTTCAGGTGCTCTTGGGGCAACCCCAAATCAGCGCGGGGCTAATCGGCATCGGCACCCTGCTACCCATGCTCGCACAGCGGCTGGTCCTTGCCACACGCGGACCACAGCGGGTCGTGGTGGAACACTAGCACCCCGTATTCCACTCCACGATCCACGCCCGCATGAGGAAGAGGAGCCTGCAATGCCGCCACCTGAATCAACCGTACCCATACTGGAGCCAGCCAGCCAACCCGACAACGATTCGCCGCTCCCTGCGTGGGAGCGGCCTTCGCCTGCGGCGAAGCACGCCGCCGAGCCGGCGAAGGCCGCGCTTCAGGCCGCGTTGCAGACGATCACCACGCCCGCGCAGGCCGACCAGGTTGCGGCCACCGCCATTGCGGCCACCGCTGGCACGACCGAGCCGCAGGTGCGTGCGCAGGCTGACCGCGCACCACATCCAGTGCCTAGCCCACGGGAGCCGGCACCAGCCGCCCTCGTTGATGCAGCCCAGCGCATTGTCCGTAGCTCGGGCGAGCCACGCGAAGCTCTTGAGCAGGCGCTCCAGGAAGTGACCAACCCGGAGCAGATCGGGGAGGTTGCCGCGACGAACCTCGCCCCCCTTGACCTCCTGCGCAGCGCATTCATCGCACGCATGAATCCGTATCAGGCGCTCGATGCCCGCCTGTTCTTAGCCATCAATCATCTGCCGCATACCACAGTGACCAACCGCCTCATGTATGGCGTAACGACGATAATGACTGGGGGCCTTGGCTGGCTCGGGGGTCTCCTGGTTGGGGCAGCCCTGGGTAAGCAGCGCGCCCGGCAGACACTGGCGCAGGTCGTGCCCCCGCTCTGGTTTGCTACCCTCATGGTCGAATACCCGATCAAATATGCCTTCCGGCGCCGTCGGCCATTTGTAGATATTGTGCAGGCAGTCGCTGTTGGCAAGAAGCCGGGCACCTACTCGTTTCCCTCCGGCCATGCGGCGGCCGCCTTCGCGGGGGCTTGGCTGTTGCAACGGCACTACCCAGGGCGTACGGCGCTCTGGTATGCCATCGCATCCCTGGTTGGCTTCTCGCGGATCTACCTGGGCGTGCACTATCCCGGCGATGTGCTAAGCGGAGCACTAGCCGGTACCGTGATCGCCGAGGCCACGCGCCTGGTGATCGCGCAGGGTGAAGCGAGCGCAAACGATCAATGAAAGCAATCGAGCCACCACAAGGAATAAACCCGATGAACGCCGACAAGAAGGCCCAAGCGACGAGGCGCGAGGCGCTCGCGCAGGCGCAGCGTAAGCAGCGCACGCAACTGAAGAAGGCGGAGGTCGCACGCGCCCAGCTCGACAAGGCGACGCAGAAGCTCAGCATGCTTGAGGCGGCGATCACGCTGCTCATCCAAGCAGACCAGGCCGCGAAGCCTGCGCGGCCTGACCAGAAGGCCGCGCAGGCACCTGACCTCCGCCGCGCCCTGCTGATCTTTAACCCCAAGGCGAAGGGCGCGATTGACGGAACCTATGAACCCGCGCAGATCGTTGAGTGCCTGCGCCGCTATGGGATCGCGGGCGAGTTGGCCGAGAAGACCTCGGGGAAAATGGCACGCAAGGTGGCCAAAGCGGCGGTGCAGCAGGGCATCGGGCTGGTGATCGTGGCCGGTGGCGACGGCACCATTGAAGATGTGGCTGGGCAACTGGTGGGCAGCGAGACCACCCTCGGGATCATCCCGCTGGGCACGATGAATAATCTCGCCCGCTCGCTGGGCGTGCCGCTGAACCTTGATGCCGCCTGTGCGCTACTGCGGACGGGGATCAGCCGACACATTGACGTTGGCCGGATCATCACCGCCGACACCCCCAACGGGGTCTATTTCCTGGAGATGGCCGGAGTCGGCCTGAGCGCACATGCACTGAACTTCGGGGAAGGCTTCATGAAGGGCCAGTGGGTCAAGCTACTTGAGGCGTTGGGCAACGCCTTCGTCTCCACCATTGACACGGTCTCCATTGCCTACGACGATGAGGCACCATTTCAGGTGCAGACGCACGTGGTGACGATTGTGAACGCGCCGCTGTTTGCCGGGAATATGTTCATTGGGCCAGATGCCAAGATGGACGACGGCGTACTCGATGTCGCGCTCTATGGCGACATGAGCAAGATTGACCTGGAACACCACTTTCGCACCATCGCCGCCGGCAAGCGAGTAGACGACCCACGAATCACCTTCCGGCGGGTGCGGCGCATCCGCGTGAGCAGTAGCGTGGCTCTCGCCGCGAACGCGGATCTCGCCGTATTCCCGCCCCAGCTCATCTGGGATATCTCCATCGTGCCTGGCGCACTCTCCGTGATCGTCGGGAACGGGGTTGGTCTCACGCTCCCGGTTGAGAGCGCCCGCATTGTTCCGCCGCTCACTGGCCCGCAGCCGGTGCTGGCCACCGCCAATGGGCTTGTCGGATGAGGGGCGGCATCGCTGCTCCGCGCCACCAAGTGGCGGCGCGCTACGCCCGGATCGTGACCAGTTGACGGTGAAGACATCTACCACCGCCCCCAAGCCAGTGTCCGAGTCGGCTGAGGCGCACCAGCGATTCGGGCAACTGCGCCGACTGATTGGGGATCCGCAGCGCCGCCAGCGGCTGATCTTCGGGTTCAGTCTGTTGAGCTTCGCCATCGTCAGCCTGCTGGCCTACCTCGTGGATCAGTTCCCGGTGTCGCCCTTCGACCTGGCCCCAACCCGTGCGTTGCAGGCGATCAGCAACACGATCTTCCTGCAATTCATGATCCTCGTCTCGCTTTTGGGCTACACGCCCTGGTCCGTGATCATGGTCGCAGGCGGCGTGCTGCTGGTAAGTGTGCTGCTCGACTGGAAAGACGGTGCCTATCTCCTGCTCCTGACAGTGGTGCAGGCCGTGGCGAACCAATTGATCAAGCGGGCGGTGGGCCGTCCGCGCCCGCTGAATACGCTGGTTGATGTCTTTATGCCCGTGGCGGGGGACTCCTTCCCGAGCGGGCATGTTATGTTCTACACCGTCTTCTTTGGCTTTCTGCTCTTTCTCGCCCTGACGCGGCTGCCCCGATCCCTCTGGCGTGCGATGGCCGTCATCCTCACCGGTGGCCTGATCGTGAGCGTTGGCCCATCCCGCATGTACTTAGGCGCCCACTGGCTCAGCGATGTGATTGCGGCCTACCTCTTCGGTATCATCATCCTGGCCTTCGGCATTGAGTTCTACCTGCGCGATTTCGCGCCGCGCACGCCGACACAGCAGGAGGGCATCGTTGGCGCGCATGATCAGGCGGTCAAAAACGCAGAGGAGCGAACACCCTGATGGACACGTGGCTTATGGCGGGGTGGCCTGCCGTGGCGCTGGCGACGGCGGTCATCTTTCTGGCTGGCCTGTCGGAGGGTCTGGGGCGCCAGGGCGTGATCCTGCTGGTCAACCGGGTTACCCCGCTGCGCGTTGCGCTCAACCTAGCCCTCACCGCGCTGCTCTATCTGTTGAGCGCACTGCTCTGGGTGGCGGTACTCTGGCTGGTAGCGGCGCTGACCTTCCACGACGCGGGTTCGCTGCGCCAGGCGTTCGTCACAATCAGCACCGCCTACCTGCCGCTGCTCCTGGGCGCACTCGCGCTGCTGCCCTACTTCGGCCCGCTGATCCGCCGCTGCCTTCACCTGTGGAGCCTCCTGGCCGCCCTGGCGGCAATCAGCAGCACCTTCGGTCTGTCGCTTGGGCAGTCCATCCTGTGCGCCCTGCTGGGCTGGCTGCTGCTCCAGGGCCTGCGCTGGACGTTGAGCGCACCAGCCGCAGTATTCAGTCGCAAGCTCTGGCAGATGAGTACTGGACACGCGGCGCAGCTTGGCGTCGCAGATCTCCCCCTGGTGATCCCCGGCTACGCGCCACCTGATGGCACACGATGAGCGGCGCAGCATTCTGGCTCGCCGCACTCTGCGCCAGCGTGCTGGTGGTGGCGGCGATGACCGTACCGATCTCGGCGCTGGTCTGGTGGGCAGGCTGGCGGCGGCGGCGCCCAACCACCGCTCTGATGTCGCCTTCCGCCGTCCCGTCGGCAGATGGGCCGTTTCTCGTCTACCTCTCAGGCATCGGCGATATCTCGGGTGACTACTCGACCCGCTACGAAGACTGCTTTCTGGCGACGCTGGCAGCACGTCTCCCCGGCCTGGTACTGATCAGCGATGTCTTCCCCTATTCCATCGAGAACCTGGGTATGACCAGCCAGCACCATATGGGCCGGTTCTGGGGCTGGATCAACACCGAGCGCCTGGGCAGGGGGCCGCTAAAACGGGTCGGTTTGCTGATCGATCTGCGCAACATCCTACACACGGCCGTCGCCGCCGACCGCCGCTACGGGCCGATCTACGGCTACGACAGCGCCGAGATGATCATCCTGGGGCTGCTGCGCCATGGCTACCGGCTCGGCAGCGGCGCGCCCGTAAGCCTGCTCGGCTACAGTGGAGGCGCGCAGATTGCGCTGGTCTCGACCGACTACCTCCAGGCCACCCTGCGCGCCCCGGTGCAGGTAATCTCCCTCGGCGGGCTGATGAACCCCAGCCCAGCGCTCGACCAAATCACAGCCCTGACCCACTTCTACGGCACGCACGATATGGTGCAGCGACTGAGCAAGGTTCTCTTCCCAGGGCGCTGGCCGCTGCGCACGGCGACGCGCTGGGCACGCGGGCTGGCCTCCGGCACAATCCGCATGATCTGCCTCGGGCCGATGGATCACGCCGGGCCGGGCAGTTACCTGGACGATGGGGCGTACCTGCCCGACGGGCGCAGTTTCATGCAGATCTCAGCCAACGCGGTGGCGGATCAGATTCGCTGGCTGTCGGGCACCGTAAGGGTGGAGCAACGTAGTGCTGCTCTGCCTCAACAGACAAACCACTAGCAGGGGTTCGGGGGGAGCAGTGTAATTCGCGCCTGATCTCCAGCGAACGACACCGCATTCTGAATCAGATTCTGGGCTGGTTCTCCATCGTGCTGCTCAACAGCGCACAGTGAACACGTCAGCGGGAACCGGATGGATACGCCCAAGTCCCGTGACATGCGCCAGGAGCCGGCGCAATAAACCCGGCTCTGGCTTTTCCGGGAGGAGTTTAATCGCAATACCGCAAAAGATACGCTGTGAGACATGTCACGCTGAGCGAAGCGAAGCGTCCCGGCAGCCCCTATCGCGGTCGGGACGCTTCGCTTCGCTCAGCGTGACAGCGTGACTTTTGCTCTATTGCGTTTAATCACTTCCTCCGCATACGAAAGCCCACGGTAGTGGGTCTTGAGAAGAGATATCGTTATGAGCAACAATCCACGTATAGCAATCCTAAACTGGTTATGAAGTGGTGGTCAGAGAGTGACGCCGGAGCGGGTGACGCAGCCATAAAAGAGAATAATTTTGTCTACGTGTACGGGCGCACGTGCGGCTGGCCCCCAGGACAGACCCGCTCAAGCCAGATGATTGCGGTGATACCGGCTGACGCGAGCGCAGCGGCTACCACGTATGCCTCAATTAGTCGGGCCTGGGTGAGGTAGATACCCACCAGCCCGCAGGCTCCGGCGATCAGGTAGCAGGTGAGGACCGCCTCGCGTTTGCTCAGTCCGAGGGCGAATAGCCGGTGTGAGAGATGATCTTTACCGGCGGTGGTGAAGGGGTTGACCCGCCGACGAAGACGCGAGATAAAAACGAGGGAGGTGTCGAAAATGGGCAGGGCCAGCACGCAGAGCGGCACCATCCAGGTGACAACGGGTGTGCTGCCGAGAAAGCGCAGTTTTACGCCCAGGGCCGCCAGAATAAAGCCGATGAACAGGCTGCCGGTGTCGCCCATAAAGATCGTCGCCGGGTTGAGGTTATAGCGCAAAAATCCGACGCACCCGCCCATCAGCGCCGCTGCCATCGCGCCGACAAGCACCTGGCGTGGCTCGTTCATGGCCGCCAGCAACAGGAAGAAGGCCGAGGCGATGGTGGCCACCCCACCCGAGAGTCCGTCCATATTATCGAGCAGGTTGAGAGCGTTGGTGATCCCAACCATCCAGATCAGGGTCAGCACCCAGTTGAGCCAGGGTTGCGCAAAAAGCTGTACCTGCGTGCCACCTAGCAACAGTACCACGCCAGCCATCATCTGGCCAAGCATCTTTACCGAGGCGCGCAGACCCCAGCGGTCGTCAGCGAGGCCAAAGAGCGAGATGAGTGTCGCCCCCATCAGGATTGCCACCATCTCACGGATGTAGCGCTGGTCGCCGAATACGAGCAGGGCCACCACGAATCCGCCGTAGATCGCCGCGCCGCCCAGCAGCGGCACCGGGGCAACGTGGATATCGCGGGTGCGCGGGATGGAGACCACCCCGGTGCGCAGCGCCGCCCGACGGGCCAGGGGCGTCACCACAATGGAGAAGGTGAGGGCGACGAAGAGGATAAGCGCGATCTGGATCATGGATGAGTCTTCGCGGCCTGCACTATCTGAAGGAGCTGTTGCACCTGGCTGATCTTGTCTGTCTGCCCGGCTGCTTGGAGCGCAGCGATGAGTCGGTTGGTCTCGGCAATGGCTTCGTCGTAATGCCTCGTGTCGCTCAGCACAATGGTGTAGTTGCGGCTGTACTCAACATTGGTGGGCTGGAGGGCCGCCGCCCGCTGGTAGGGTTCTCGCGATCCGTCCACATTCCCGGCCCGCACCGACAGCAGCCCGACCACCGATTGCAGCAGGGCAACCTGGCCGCGTACCGTCTTCGCGGTGGCGGCTTGCTCGGGGATACGCTCCAGGTTCGTTAGGCGATCTTCGGTTTTCTGCGCCTGAACTGCGAAGGCATCGTGCAAACGCCCGATCAAATCAGGGTGCGCCGACATGGAGTCAATAACGTTCTGAATACCAGTGACCGCCGCCGTCGGCGTCAGTTCGATAGCTTTCACATAGAAGTCTGTGGCCTTGGCGAGATCGCCCCCGCGCCGCTGCTCAAGATCTCCCAGGCGTAGGTAGGTGTCGCCGTAGCGCGAGTCAAGTTCCTCGGAGTGATGCAACAGTTCGACGGCTTGATCATACTGCGTCTGAGCCTGTGCCTTATTACCAGCGGACTCCGTGTAGTCGCCAAGCGTCGCCACCACACCCGCACGCTCATTGATCAGAGTGACATCGTTGGGGGCAATCGGCGTCACCTTTTCGTACCAACTGATCGCCAGTCGCAGTCGCTCGGGGTCGCGGGTGATGCCGTACCAGTAATTGTTGAGTCTACCGAGGTTGGCAAAGTGATCTTTGTTCAGCGGGTTGAGGTCGTGGGCCTTGAGCAACACCGCCTCGGCATAACTCATCATGCTCAAGGGCGTACTGCGCTGAATAAGGCCGGCCACGGCATCCTGATTGGCCAGATTGATCAAATCCAGCACATTCGCGTTGGGGATGGGCTTTCCGAGGGGCACATTGCGAGTGCGCAGAGCGTCGCCGGTGGTCATCAGGGCACGGCCCAGGCTGAGGTAATAGAAGTCCTCGCCGGGGCTGCTGCGCACGGTGCCGATGTAATTGTCCAGCACTGTCACCATCTGGTTCAGATCAATCCCGGCGCGGTCGCTGCCCTGCGCCTGCTGAAAGAGCATATCGGCGTAGACGGGGGCAATGTTAACGGCCCACGTGAACCAGAGAGCCACCAGCAATAGGGCGGCGTAGGCGATCATGGCCGGGGCGCGGCTCTCGCCACGGGCGGTGTGATGGACGCTAACTCGGCTGCGTCCTGTGACGACTCGGGTGCCTGAGCCGCGCTGCCCGCCCGTGTTGCCCTGGCGCTTGCGCTCGGCAGTGGAAGACTCATCCTCGGCCTCGGGCAGAGCAACGGGCACGGGGCGCAGACTCAGCCGGTAGTGACCATCGAGGGCACCGCCCGCCACCGTGATCGCTAGAGCGACCCAGAGCAGCATCAGGGTTGCCACAATCGGGATACCGGTGGCACCCTCAACCACGTGGCAGACTACCAGGCTGATGCTGGCAATAAACAGAACTTGCCAGCGCCAATCCTGGCTGCGCAGCATGAGTTTGATGGCCAACACGAAGAAGCTGATCAGCAGGAAGAGGTAACTGGCGAGCCCAAGCACCCCCTTCGTCACGAGTTCATCGAGAATAGCCTGGTGCGAGCGGTCGGGCGAGGCACCGCGAGCCTCAACATTCGAGAGCGAGGGCGGGAAGAAAGGGTTGAAGGCGACAAACATGCTCTCTGGCCCCCAGCCGATGATGGCGCGCAGCGGGTTGGAGGTAATCAGGCCGATTGCCCCGCCGCCGTGGGCGTCGCCCGCCCAGATCAGCCGACGTACCAGTCCGGTGCCGCTATCGGCCTCGGTGAGCGTGCCCAAGCGTCCAAGGTAGGGCACTTTGCGCAGTTGATCAAAGACGGGCGCACCCGAAAAATTGAAGGCTGCCAGAAAGATCGCCGCTAACACGGTGACGCTGACCCAGCCGATCAGCAGGGCGCGCAGGCGTCCAGCAAGCCGGGAGGTTTCATCCGCACGCACGCGGCGCAGGGCGGCCCACAGCAGCAGGGTGAAGAAGACAAACATGCCGGCCCCCAGACCGATGAAGGGGCCACGGCTTTGGGTGAAGACCGTCGCCACCATGACCAGCAGGGCGGCGGCAGCGCTCACAATCGCACCAATGCCGATGCTCATGCGTGAGGGCTGTGCTGAGCGAGATGGCAGAAAGAAGGCCATCCCGTAGCCAACTACGCCACAGCCAATGCTGACAAACAGCCAGATCCACCAGTCTGCCGCATTGGGCGCATCCTTGGGCAGCGCCGACACCTGCACCCCAGGAGCAGCGCTGAGGTTGAACTGCACGCCGAAGAGGAGCAAGTATCCTAGGGTGAGGATGCCGGGCCAGAGCGGGATACGCTTGCCGACACGGTCAAAGTCCGTAGTGAGAATCCACCACAGGCCGGTAGCGCTGATCACCGCGCCCGGAAAAACCCACCAGTAGCGGAAGTCAATCGTCCGCACGGCGGCACCGAACTTAATGACCGACAACAGCAGCACGATACCGCAGATCAGCAGCAGGGCACGCACGAGGGTCCACAACCAATCGCTGAGCGGATGGGTGCTAGGCGGGGCTGTACGCATGTCGCCCAGGGCCGCGATACAGCGGTAGAGCGCCAGGGGTGTCACCAGGATCAGGAAGGCGGCGACAAAAATCGAATTGCCGAGGGTTGACGCCACACGCGAGATCACATCGCCCTGCCAGGGCAGCGGGTCAATTGTTAGGTGCTGGAGTACCCCGTAGCCCGCAGCCGTCACCCCGGAAATCATCGTGATCGTGATGATCCGCTCGATCTGGACGCGGGTGCGTACGGTGGCCACGATCAGCACAAAGAGCAGGATGTACGAGAGGTTTGTGTAGGTGCCCTGGAGTCGCTGGTACGAACCCCAAAAGCTGGTACCCGGCACCACCGAGGTGGCCGTGGTGAAGAGAAAGACCAGGGCGTAGACAAGGGCGGGCACGGAGAGGGGGATAGCGGCAAAGCGCCGCCAGAGACTCGGCCCATCGGTAGGCGGTGGGGCGGTGCTACGGGCATTGAGCGATTCGATAGCGCGGATAAGCCCCATCGTCGCGGCAATCACTACCAGTGAGCGGAGCGTCGTGGCCTTATCCGGCTCAAAATGGCGGGCGGTAAAGAGGTTGAAGTAGATCGGCACGAGGGTGAGGGCCAGAACCCAGCACGCCTCGATGATCCGCGCACACCAGCGGCTAATGGTTGTCTCTCGTTGCATAGCTCATCGGATCGGCGGCTGGGATCCGGCACCCGGCCCCCGGACTCTGGCCACCGATTATTAGGCACTGGCGGCATCAACACATCCGGCACGATCTTCAGGTGACAGGTGACAGGTGACAGGTGACAGGTGTCAGGTGTCAGAACACCAGATTCTGACATGAACGGTAACGTATCTGCGAACCTTGTCTGAAACCTCGCACCTCACACCTGAAACCTGAAACCTCACACCTGAAACCTCACCTTAAACAGCAAGCTGCGGGCTGCGCTGCTGAAGCTTCCAGCCACCGGCGCGACCAATAATCTCGCGGGCGTTGGCCCGGCTATGTTCGCTCGGCGTCCCGTCCAGCATGGCGGCCAGTTCATCAATGCGCTGCTCATCACCAAGCAGGCGCACAGCAGTGCGGGTGCGGTCGCTGCTGAACTCTTTGCTGATGTGGTAGTGGGCATCGGCGAAGGCGGCCACTTGGGGCAGGTGCGTGATACAAATCACCTGGTGGTTCGTCGTGATCGCCCAGAGCTTCTGGCCAACCACCTGGCCGGCGCGTCCGCCGACACCCACGTCAATCTCGTCAAAGATCAGGGTAGGTACCTCATCCGCCCGCGAAAGAATGGATTTGAGCGCCAGCAGCAGGCGGGCGCTCTCGCCGCCAGAGGCGATGCGGGCCAGGGGCTTGAGCGGTTCGCCGGGGTTAGGCGAGATCATAAACTCGACCCGGTCAATGCCCGTTTTATCGAAGGCGACCGATGCCGCATCGGGAACCGGCAGGCCGGACTTCTCCTCAACCCGCTCCATACGCACGCTGAAGCGAATATTGGGCATGGCCAGATCGCTCATCGCGCCCTCGATCATCTGGGCAAGCTGATCACCCACAGCGCGGCGACGGTCAGAGAGTTCCAGGGCGACACGGGCCAACTCGCCCAACTGCGTCGCCTCTTGCTTCTCCAGGGCAGCAATATGCTCAGAACTGTGGGTGAGTCGTTCAATCTCAGCCTCGGCCCGGTCGGCACGATCAATCAGATGTGCGACATCGCCGCCATACGTGCGCTGAAGATCGCGCAGCACTGTTAGCCGATCCTCAATTTGATCGATCCGGTCGGCTTCAAAATCTAGGCTGAGGCGGTAGGAGCGTAGCGACACAGCCAGATCCTCGGCCTGATAGTGCAGGTCGTTGGCTTGGGCAGACATATGCGCCACACTCGGATCGAGGCGGGCCAGATCCTCAAGAATTCCGGCGATCTGGGCCATCGCCTCAAGCACAGGGCGACTCGCCGCCCGCCCGCCGTCGCGGCCCTCGTAGAGCGCGGCGTAGGCATCGTTGGCCAAACCCGTGATCCGTGCCGCGTTCTGCACTACCGCCCGCTCGCGCAGCAACTCCTCCTCTTCGCCGGGGCGCAGCTTCGCCGCCGCAACATCCTCGGTGAGAAAGCGCAACTCCTCAAGCCGCTCCTTCCGCCGCGACTCGCTGTGCCGCAGTTCGGCCAGGTCGTCGCGGGTGCGGCGCAGATGACCCACCAGCTCGGCCACCTGCCCACGCAGAGGCGACAACTCGCCAAAGCGGTCGAGCATGTCGAGGTGCGTACGTGGGTTAAAGAGCGAGAGACCCTCATGCTGGCCGTGAATATCGAGCAGCCGCCCGCCTATTTCGCGCAGCACACTGGTGGAGACGGCTCGCCCGTTAATGCGGGCCACGCTGCGCCCGCTCTCAGCACTGATCTCACGAGCGAGGATGACCTGGCCCTCGTCCTCGTCGTACAGCCCGTACTCTTGGAGCAGTGGCAGCACGAGGGTGCGGTTTTCAAGGCTAAAGACGCCCTCAATGCGTGCTCGACTACAGCCAGCTCGCACAAAGGCAACATCGGCCTTCTCGCCGCGCAAGGTACCCAGGGCGTCAATGATAATTGATTTACCGGCACCCGTCTCGCCCGTGAGGACGTTAAATCCCTCTTCCAGGCGCAGATGCAACCGATCAATGATCGCGAAGTCACGGATCTGGAGCTCAAGCAGCATAGCGTGAAGTAAGCGCACGTATGAGCGGAAAAAGATACTATCTGCATTGTACCACACCCCCAGCCCACTGCGGAGATCCGCCTTTTGTCCAATGGTGTGGACGGATCTGATAGTTATACTATTCACAGAGTCCCGCGTTGGTAGCGACAGACACGCAGGGCTAGGTTCGAGTAACTCCTCACTGTCGTTCTCCGTAAGACCACCCCCAACGGCTGCCGCGAGGCAGCCGTTTCCACGTGCGTGCGCCCGGTAATGCTATAATCGCCCGCGTGATACATACAACACCCTCCCCGATAGTGGTGAGTACAGCGGTAACACGTCAATCTCACTGGATAGAGCGTATCCTTCTGCCGCTCGGCCTGTTTGCCGTCGCCCTGGCGCTGCGCGTCTGGGTCGTTGGCAACGGCCTGCCCTACGTTGAACATGTGGACGAACCCGCCGTGCTGGAGGTGGCGATCCGCATGGTACGCGATGGCGATTTCAATCCGCATATCTTCCGCTACCCTTCGCTCTACTATGATCTACTGGCCGCCACCACCAAGCTGCATGTCTGGTGGGGCATCGCCGCTGGACTATATCGCTCCGACCAGGACATTCCCTTCAAGAACAACGGCGTCACCAGCGTGCCCGCGCTGTACATCTGGGGCCGTACGCTCACCGCGATCATGGGTGCGGCCAGCGTACCCGCCATCCTCGCCCTCGGTCGGCGCATGTTCGACCGGCGCGTCGGTTTACTGTCTGCCGTGGCCCTGATGGTGATGGTCTTCCACGTAACCCAGAGCCACTCCATCACAGTGGACGCGCCGGCCAGCCTGTGGGTTATTCCCACCGTTCTAGGCGCGTGGGTGGTGGCAGCAGATGGGAGTTGGCGCGGCTATCTGTTGGCTGGCGTGGCCCTTGGTCTCGCCGCAGGCACAAAGTACAACGCCGGTGCGGTCGTCCCCGCGATCATCCTGGCGCATGCGATCCACTGGCGTCGTGCGAGTCTCGGACGGCCATGTGTGCGGCTGATAGCCAGTGGCGTGGTGTCACTTCTGACCTTCCTAGTGACCACGCCCTACGCCCTGCTCGACATGCAGACGTTCCTCGGCGACCTGCGATTCAACGCAGTACACTATGCCAGTGGCTCCCACGGTGATTTTATAGGTACATGGCCCTTTGGTGAATATGCCTCCTTCTATTGGGACAAGGGGCTTCTGGCCACGGGTTGTCTGCTGCTGCTGGCCGGGTTGCCTGTCTTGGCCCGCCGTCGCCCCGCACAGGTGAGCGTGCTGCTGGTAGCGATCATTCCCATGCAGGTGCTACTGCTCTCCTACTCCGTCCACTTCGTCCGTAACCTATTGCCTATCCTGCCGCTCTGTATCCTGCTCGCGGCGGCTGGGGCCGTGGCCCTGGCCGACGAGATTGGACGTTGGACGGCGAGTAAAGCCGCGCAGCAGGTGGCGCTGATGGGACTCGCCACCGCACTGGTTGTTCCGCAGGCGTACGCCACCTACAATCATCTCGACTACTGGAGTCACCCGCATACGATGGTTGTCGCATCTGAGCGACTCAAGGAACTTCCGCAGGGGGCGCGTATCGCCGCCGAGTTGCCCGCAACTCTCTTCGGCGGCAAGATGGCGATCTTCCCGGTCAAGCAGATCACCGAACACAGCCTGGCCTGGTACCGCACCAACGGCTACCGTTACTTGGCGGTGAACGATGATCTGCGCAGCGAGGAGGATCGTGCGGCCTACGACCAGATACTCGCCGCTGCGACGGTGGTGATGGCCTTCCCGTCGCGTAAGACGGGGGTTCAGCCTGGGCCAAGCGGGGCGATTCTTGATTTGGGCGAACACCTTGAGCAGATGCCTTTCGTGCGCCGCAAATTGACATTCGGCGATCAGATCGCGCTCCTTGGCTACGAGATCACCCCCGGCGAACTGCGCTCGCGGATGACGCCACTTGACGGAGCAGATCTGCGTGAGGTTGACTCGGGTCAGCCCGTGCAGATCAACCTCTACTGGCGCGGACTAGCCCCTCTCAGTGTTGACTACACGCTCTTCATCCACGTCCTGAATGCTCAGGGCGAGATCGTCGCCCAGCGCGACCTGCCCGTGCGCAGCGAGGACTACCCCAGTTCGCACTGGCGGGACGGTGAACTGGTGATTGATCGGGCCGACATGGTTCTGCCCGCCCTACCCTCCGGCGACTACCACCTGATCATCGGCCTCTATAACCCGACGAACGGTGCGGGGCTGTCGCCCGACGTGCCGGATCCGGAGTTGCTCAGGCTGCATGTTCGCTAGATCAGGCTCACGGATGATATGTTTTAACCTTTTAGACAAGGTTTCAGAGTATCCAATTTTACTTTACACTCTTGACACGCTCTACCCCCCTAGCCCCCCGCAAGCGGAGGGAACAGCGCATTATTCCCCCCCGCTTGCGGGGGGGCTAGGGGGGGGGAACTGTAAAGTATCTACGAACCATGTCTTAACTACGTTAACACAGGTTTTTATGATGATTTCTTTGGTATGCACCGTGCGCGACGAGGCCGATACTATCGCCGCGCTGCTTGACTCAATGCTGGCCCAAACACGTCAGCCCGACGAGATTGTGGTGAACGATTGCGGTAGCCGTGACTCCACAGCGGCGATTGTGGCGAACTACGCGGCCCGCGATCAGCGCGTACGGCTGGTGAGTGGCGGTTATAACATCCCTTCGGGGCGGAACAACGCGGTGGCCC
>JBAXMH010000039.1:0-25203 GCA_037134395.1 Chloroflexales bacterium | reverse complement strand
TCGCCTGTGTGAAGTCGTTCAGCGCCTTGTCCAGTTGACCCTGGTCACGATAGACCCAGCCACGGTCGTTATAGGCAATAGCATACTTGGGGTCGAGGATAATCGCCTGCGTAAAGTTAGCCAGCGATTTTTCTACTTGATTCTGATGATAATAGAGCCAACCAAGGCCGTAATAGGGTTTAGCATACGTGGGGTCGAGGGCAATCGCCTGCGTAAAGTCAGCCAGCGCCTTGTCCAGTTGATTCTGGTTAAGATAGCCCCAGCCACGGTCGTTGTAGTCTCCTGCTGTTGTTGGAGCAAGGGTTGCGCTCGGAGCCACTGGATAAGGGGAGGCGGAAGATAGGGGTTCGCCACTTAATTGCAATGTCTGCGTGAGCACTGGCACACCGGTAGGTACCTCTCTTGGCGGCACTGAGGTTGGTACGCTGGCGGAAGACGGCACGGCTGTCGCTAAGGCTGGCACGCCGGTAGTGAGCAAGCTTTTGAGCGGGGTACTGAAAAAAACCAGTGCAGCGGCGGCGATGACGATCACAGCGACTCGCACGCGCTCAACAGAGAACCCGCGAGGCTGAGGAGCCGTTACCCGTCTATGGGGCGGAGGATCATCGTCAGGCAGATCCTCGACGGCCACGCCGCGTCCCCGCAGGTAGACTTTGATGCGCCGGATCTCGGCGCGTGCGGCGTCGATGTCGGTTACGACTGCGGGAGGTGTATAGACAACACCAAGGGTTGCCTGCTGTTCCAAGAGTACTGCGAGGCGGTTGCGATGAGCAGCGAGGCGATTCTGTTGCTGCTGGAGTTCTTCCATGACCAACCTCGATTAGTCTCAGGGCGTCTTCATCACGATGACCAACCGGCTCCTACATACGAGAGAGGGGTCGTTGATGATCGGGTTGGCGACAGCGTTGGAGAGGAGCATTAGGAGATCTCCTTGTGGATAACGGCATAGATTCGTTGTGCCCGATCCTTCCCAACGCCTTTTACACCGCACAGTTCCTCGACTGATGCCGCAAACACCTTCCCCGGCGTCTTGAAATGGTCAAGAAGCGTCTGTGCCCGCTCACGGCCTATGCCCGGCAATGCCTCTAACAGTTGTGCTTGTTGTAATCGCGGGTCGGCCTCTTTGTTAGCTCGCGCTCGGATCGGGTGTTGCCCTTCCTGTGCCTTCCGAACGAGTGCCGCCAGCATATCAGCCGTATCACCTGCGTTACGTGTGGAGAAAATTGACACGCCGAGGAGCGCAATGCGCGCCATCGCGCCATGCAGTGCCTCGTCAGAGAACGCCAGCTTCCGCTGATGTATATTTCCCTCAATGAGCAAGAAGCAGTGGGTGACGGACATGTCATTCAGCATCCGCTGAAGTTGCGCAAAGAGCCGGTTATCTTTGATGCACGCGATCAGCTCTTGATCAGCCTGTTTGCGCTCGACAAGCCAGGTAGCATGTTCCCCCACAAAGCGATAGTCCCCGGCGTCAAGTTCCCGTAGCTCAACCGTCAAGCCATAGCGATTTTGTAACTGCTCGTGAATCTGACTTCGAGTCTCCCGTGTATCTACGATGATCGTGCCTGCGATCTCACGATGGGGACGGATATCGGCTTTCATCGTATTGTTCTTCTGTTTCACCCGGTTGACCGCAGCCCATGCACGCTTCTGAATCAGATCAGGATCGGTAACGCCCTCACGCCGACATGCTGCCAGCGATGCGATGGCAGCTTCCTTACAAGCGCCATTCAATTTCAGCTTAGAATCATTAAACCCCACAATCCTTAGCATGTCAGAGACAAAGGACACACAATGTTTCCCTTCTCCCCGACCCTTGTAGGTACCCTCAAAGAGCAACCCCGTGTGTTCGCAGCATCGGACATAAAGATCCGGCGGCGGCGCAACCGCCTCTTGTTCTCGCGCTGACTGAAGCCACTCCGAGTAGTAGGTACGAAGCCCCACGGGGAGACTGTCATCGTTGATACATGGCTCCAATGCAGCGATAACAAGCTGCGCGTTGCCGGAAGTAACGGTAAAATCTGGCACACGACACCCCTATGTAGCATCCCATTCGTCGTCGTTAGTGCAAGAGACTTTCGCTCCAGGCAATAACCCCGCACACCAGTGCGAAGCCCAACGCTGCCAGTGCCTTGCGAGGTGCGCGGCGTCCGGCGTAGGTGAATGTGCCGAGCATGAGCAAGAGGCACAGCCACATCACCATCGGTGCGCGGTTCAGTGAGCGGCTACTGATCATCTGGATAAGGAGAGCGTCGATGAGCAGCATTGCCAGAATCATAGCCGTCGTTTTGTTCACCCCTTGCATGTACAACCTCGCGTCAACCTAGACTCACCCATCCGCCTTCCGCAAAATCATGCGCGGGTCGTCTCCTTCGGCCATATTGTCGAACCAGCCCTGAACATCGGCAAACTGCTCGTCAATCGACTGCTCATCGTCTTCCACTTCCCAGCCGTTCTCTTTGGCCCACGTGACGGCTGCGGACTGGAGGATGCGCTTATCCGGTGCGGCCTGCTGCCACATGATCTCGATGTCGTCGGTGATCTCAAAGATTGTCAGGATGTACATGGAATGCTCCCTACGGTAGCTTCAGCTTTACCAGACACGTAGCCAGATGCCTCTGTGTATCTCCAATGATATCGTCGTGCTGCCCCGGCTCGGCGAAGGGGTCGTTGATGATTGGATTGGCGACGGCGTTGGCGAGGGGCATAGCTGCCTCATTGCACAGATCACCGCATCACGAGCGGCAAATAGATTGGTTGCACGACTTCCAGGACGGGCATGGGCATTGGGGTTGTGATAGACATCGGTGCGGTAGGTTGGTAGCTCTTTCCCCACCATATGAGCAGCGCGAGACACATCACACCAACGGCGGTGTCGCGTTCCTTATTGCTCAGGTTCAGCGCATCAAACAGCCACCGAAGCGGGGCGGTGATGATGAGTAAGGCTACCGCAAGCAGGATCGCGGCGATGATTATCTGGAAACTGATGCTGGTGAACATGTCCATGAGCCTACCTCGCGTGTTATTGGGTGCCATCCGCCACACCATCACCCGATGCTATGTTGGGTATGGGAGATGGGCATAGGTTAATCGTCTTGTTGGACTATCTGATCACTATAGTCAGTCAGATAAAGAATCTAGAAGGTCGTGAAATCTACCGCTTCCAGATGCGCTCGCCGAGTGGCCTTTCCAGATTCTTTATCTGACAGTCTATAGTGTGATCATCGCTTGACGAAAGCAATAATGGAAGTGTGCTTTGTAGCGCATCTATGGGAATTGGCACAGGTAGGGTGTCAATGATACTCTTCTGATACACGGTCAGTTTATCCCATCGCTTTTGCCAATGATTCACAAACGTCTCCAAACGCTGTTGCTCGTGTTTGGGAAACCAAGACTCGGAGATGACATACTGCGCCCCTATGCTTGCGACCATCCGAAAACTTGGCTCTTTTATGATGTCCGAATTGAGTAGACGTAAAAAGTCATTCGTATTTCCTGAACGCAAGCATGCCGATGCAATAAGAAAGGCCATCCATTCACGTCTTACTCTTACGCTATCATTGTCATTTGAAGAAGAAATCAAGAGGTCTTCTGTTATCATGGTAATGATAGGCGAAAGTGTCACCGATCCCAAAGACATCTGCGCAAGCGCACTAAAAACGAAGACAAGATTAAAGTGTACGAGACGGATGGGACGTCCATCTATATCTTCTACGTTGACTTCTCGTATTGCAGCACAGAGTACATTCCACGCTTTGAGCATGTCATCAAGAACATGGAGAATAGCTTGTCGCTTTACGTCACGAGGGGCTAAATACGCCCCTTGTAAAAGGTGTCCTAACTGATAGCTACTTCGTAAATATCCTGCTCCTTGGGGATGTGCTGCGGTTTGCATTGCATCAATGTATGCATGGCTGAATGGCCGTAAGCTCGACGCAAAAAAGATTGTTTGTGTCCACCACACGTCATGGGCATGATGTGTTGCCCGCGCTATCGCATCTGGAAGGGTATCAAGTTCTTTGCCTGCGAAAAAATCCTTGAATGAACGATGCTTGAACTCATACTCATCATCCTCATTGAGAAAAAGTAATTCTGAACGAGCGACTACTTCTTGACAGAAGGCGTCAGGATGCACATGTAATCCGCGCTCATGGGCGGTTGTTGTTAATAACCTAGACAACACATCTTGTGCAATTCCTAGTCTCTCCTGGTCATGCATATGCCAGCCCACTTTTTGAAGGAGGAACTCCTTCACACGCCACTCGAACTGAAGCGAAATCTCCTTACTAATATCCCAACGACCAAGAGCTAATTCAACATATTTTTGAAAGAGTTCCGTGAGATTGGCTGGCATTTCTTTGTTGCCTTGTTCATAGAGTGCTGAAACCAGAACAAGTGTCAACGGCGTTGTCGGCAACCCTTGGAGTGCAAGCGGGCTTTGGAGCAATTGCATCATTTTTGCAGTAAATTGACTATCATTACCATACCAATTTTGCACAAACTTCACCATCTGCGTAGGTGTAAGATTGCGTAGTTCAAGCATCCGAAATCCAGGGACGGCATCTAGTCTTTGGACACTTTCAATAAAGCGAGATGAAAGAATAATCCGTGTCTTTTTATGCGTTTTTTTGAATTGCTCAATCACTTGAAGTGCTTGCAATACACTTTCATTCGACTTCAATTCATCAACGCTATCTAACAAAAGGACAACAGAGCCATTATCGAAGTCTAAGATACGATTATTATCTTGTTCAATATGTACAAAGCGTAAAAATTCAGATGAAGCCGCTGCTTCTATGCTATGAGGTAACGAAAAATTTATCTTCTTAATCGGAATGAATACAGGAATAGGCGACTTTTGTGACTTTTGCTCGTTTTGCATGATGATGTTACGCAGCAATTGCCGCAATAACGTTGTCTTTCCTGAGCCAAATTCACCAAGGATTATCATGTCGTCATGTGCATGTACAATGTCTTCAAAGCTGTACTCACGACTTTGCGTTTGAAGCTTTGGTCGTACATTGTTTCTTCGTCGTCCATCAAATTCGACGAGCGTCGGTGGGACAAATAAGGTAGGAAGCATGCGATGTTCGGCTGCGCCTCCTAATGTGCGTAACTCCTCCAAGCGAGCATAATGGTCTTTCGCTGCGGCATAGTACTCTGCGATGTATGGGTCGCGTACCGTGAAGAATGCGGGATAGTGTTTATCAAGTAGCTCTATCGTCTTCTGCCCATCAAAAAAGCGAATGTTTCGGTATTTTCCTGCGGACTCAATGATTCTGTTCTCTGCATTATTCGCAATGTTGCCAGATGTCCACACAATAACTTCGTAGATAGAGAGCCTTTGTTGCTGCTCGGCATCTATCAACGGCATATCAAATGCCATGTTTACTTGATCAAGCACGGTACTGAGGGTTTGCTTTCCAGATGCAGAACCAGCAATAGGGCCAACTTTTGCTACGACGGCACCAAAAACGTCTCCTAATGGATTCGAGCTGCGATAGGTAATATCTTTCCCATACTCTTGTGTCCCATGACGTTCTCGTACCTGCGAAAACCCCATCTTCGTCAAGAGCGGAATGATGACTTCGGTACGAAACGCATCTTCTTTGAGAGTCTGGAGGAGTTTGTATTTTTCTGAATGCGGGGCCATTGTGTGATACTCCTGAAACGTATTGCGTAACGACATCATTACGTCTATCGAACACGTCCTACGCCACCCTGATCACCGTCATCACCTCATTCCCGCGCATATCGATCACCTTCACCGCGCACTGCTTGTGCTTGCCCGCCTTGAACGGCAGCGAGGTGGTGCGCTGGAGCGCCGCGAACTGGTCGGGGTCGATGCTGCCTTTGAGCGCCTTCGCAATCTTCTCCCAGGGGTTCGGCGTCTGCGCCGGGAAGTACGCCTGGCGCACCAGGAACGTCGCCCCGTCGTAGTCGGTGTCGATGAACCAGGCCGCGATCTGCTCAGCGCTGCTGGCGTCGAACTCGCCGGTGTTGGGGTCGTAGATGTCCACGCCCTTCACCGTGACGGTGTAGCCGTCGGGGCCGGGCGGGCTGATCTGGACATCGGGCTTGCCGAAGACGCTGAAGACCTGGCTGGCTTTGCTCGTCTTGAGGAGGTTGCCCATTAGTAAATCGGCATTGATGGCAACGCCCAGCACCGGCGGGCGCAGGGTGGCCTTCTGCATCAGACCGTGGGCCTGGTCGTCGAACACGAATGCGGCGGCGATTAGAGAGTCGTAGCTGCCCCTCGCCTCGTTGAGCGCATCCTGAAGCTGGACACTTGTGAGGGGACCATACTGTGGGCCAAAGACGACGGCGGCATGCACGGTCTTTCCGGCCTGGTCGTAGTCAGCCTCGGCGTGTAGTGTACCGCCGACGAGCGGCGAGATCCTGGTGATCACCATGTGCTGGCCACGTACCGTCAGACCGCCACGGCGCAGCGCTTCGATCATACGGTCAAGGTATCCGCCTGCGGCATCGGCTGCGGCTGGCGCGGCGGTATCCACACTGTCGGGGTCGAGCAGCGGGGGTTGCACCGCCTCGACGGTGAAGGGGCCAGCAACACGCACGGCGCTGCGGTCGATCTCGGGCTGGTCGTAGAGGGTTTCGGTCTCGGCACTGCGGGCAATTGAGGCGTCGATCTCGCGTTGCCGTTCGCGGCGCAGTTGCCACCACTCGGCATGAAGTTTTACGACCTCTTTCTGCCACGCCGTAGACACTTCGCGGGGAATCTGCCATTCCTCCCATGACTGGCTAAGTAGCTGGTTGAATTGAGCGCGGATCGGCTCCATTTGCTCCTGATAGCGGGCATGGATGACATCGATCTGATCGTTGTTGGCAATTGTTCTTGGCGTAATATGCGGTACAGTTCGATATACAAACGCTCCCCGTACTCCATCGTCCGGCTGAGCAAGTTTGTAGTAAAGAAATGTTGCAGTCATTAGTCGCTGGCGAGCGAGAGCCAAAGCAACCCGTGATGTATCACAAGTAATCCAGCGCCGCCCCCATTGCTCAGCAACATAGGCTGTACTCCCACTTCCACATGTTGGATCGAAGATTAAATCTCCTGGGTCTGTTGTCATTAAAAGACACCGCTCAATGAACTTAGTTGCTGTTTGGACTACATAGATTTGACCTGTAGCTCCAGGTTTATCAGTCCAGCCGTTATCATACTGACCAACAGGGAAGTCTTTGTAATAAGACTTTAGATATGGAGTATTTCCGATCAAAAACAGCCGTTGGGCACGAACAAGTCGATCCATTCCCTCTTTGTGTGTAACCCAACTCTTCCCACCAAAGGGCTTACATTGAACTCCGAAAAGAGTAAAATCATAGGTACAACTAGGTGTATACCCGGAAGAGTTAAGCGCTCTTCTTCGATAAATATTATCCCAGTTCTGAAACTTCAAGAAATCATCATCAGATACTCTCTTTGAGTTAACTGAAGAAGTATCCGAGTCAATAAGGCGATACTCTTTGTCATCAAGAAGATCGCGCTCTTGATATAAGTCCCGATACTTCATTTGAGACTTATCTTTTGCGTACCATATCAAAAAATCATATGCTTTTGGTAGTCCAGACTGACCAAGAGGGTCAGATGTTTTGAAAGAAATAAGGTTGTTGAAATTCTCTCCCCCAAACACCTCATCCATCACCGCTCTGATGCGATGCACATTCTCATCGCTAATCTGCACAAAGATGCTGCCCGTCTCACTCAGCATCTCGCGCATCAGCAGCAGCCGGTCACGGATGTAGGTCAGGTAGGAGTGAATGCCTAGCTCCCAGGTATCGCGGAAGGCGCGGATCTGCTCCGGCTCGCGGGTCAGGTCGCCGTCCGCGCCGTCTTTCACATCGCGCTTGTTGGTGAAGGGCTGGAAGTTGGAGCCGTACTTGATGCCGTAGGGCGGGTCAAAGTAGACACACTGCACCTTGCCCGCCATCAGCTCGCGCTCCAGCAGGGAGTTCATCACCAGCAGCGAGTCGCCAAGCACCAGGCGGTTGGCCCAGGGCTGGGGGTGCTGGTAGAACTCGACGGCCTGGTTCAGATCGAACTCGGGGTCGGCGAAGAGGCTGGCCTGCACGGGGCCGGTGCGGATACTCGCGATGATCGCGGCGGGGGCCACGCGCTCGTGGATATGCAGCGGCACCGTCTCCACATCGAAGGTCAGGTGTTCAGCCTTGCCCGCCCATTGGAGTTGCGGATCGAGGCGGGGGTCGTACGCATAGCGTTTCCTGCCAGGGGACACCGGATTCATATCTGCAATCCCAGCGGGCGGGTTATTGATCCGCGTCTCATCGTGGCGATAGTCAGCGGCGTTGGTCGGCGTGGTGGCGGGGCGCTTACGAGGGGGCATGGACGGCTCCGCATTCGATGAAAGGCTTGGGGCAAACTGAGCCTGAGTATAGCACAGCCGTCTACGTTTTTGGGCCTTTGTAGTTCCGCGCATCCAATGGTATCTCCAGTATGTCACTGACATCGGTAGAACCCTTGATTACATCAATGGGTAAATTCGAGCTTAGGAATCGCATAGAATTTTTGAGATGAAAACGCACGAATCATTGATTCCAATGCAGCTTGACCTTGACATACTGGTCGATGAGGTGAAAGGGGTAGGGGTAGACCGTGTACTGTTCAGGACGTACGAAAAGAACTCCAAGGGTGTTTAGGAACAGTTCGATAGGAAAGCGATCATGCCCGGTATAGGTGTGGAACCGCCGAATAAGGTGGGCGCGTGGTTGGTCGAACTTGATCTGGTTTGGACTGCCGACCATAAAGCGGCCATCGGGGTTCACCCATATGCCGTGGTAGTACTGCACATCGGTGGCCTTGTCGCTCAGGAACATGCCGTGGCGCTGATAGAGCCTTTTCAGTCGGGGGCGTACACGGGAAGATTCATCGGTCTCTTCCGGGCCTAGTGAACCCTTCCCTTCTGGAAAAAGGATTGTATCAAGGCGGATGCCGTTCTCGCCGCTGGTCAGGGCATTGAAACTGATGCGGCGATGGTGTGTTCCCAGTTCATCAAGGAAGGCGTCAATTTGGATGAGTTGGTCATAGAACGCTGCCGATGCATGGAGCCGATCTGGGGACTCAACCTTGGAGGAGCCAGAAGGTGTCGTGCCGACAAGTCGCGCAAGCGGCACCATGTGCTGTGTTCGTAGGACATCATAGTGCGGGGCAAGCTTTAAATCTGTGATCAGGAGCGGCTCCTCAACTGCCGCCTGCCGAACACCAATGCGGTCATATTCGTAGAGGACATGCTCCTGGCAGTCTTCAATCTCTATAACTTGGCCCTGTCCAAGGATGAAGTGGTAGGGCGTCTTCACCTCGTCTTCAGCCTTGTCGATCCGATTTTTGGCCCGCCAAGGGTTAAGCACATCCAGTGTCCAATCGAGGCCGAGGCCCGCAAGCAGTGTATCGCGGCGCTCCTTGTCACTCGGTGATCGCAGGTCGAGGAATGTTGCGTACCCCTCCTGAAAGAAGAGGAGCACCGGGTAGGAGACCCCTTTGTAGGTCTGGCGGCGAGCAAAAAAGTAGGACTGGAGCGAGGCGGTGTCCGCTCTGGTCGGCGTCATGAACGGGATCTGTTCGGCCACAGGGGTATGGTTGAGGATGAGATCCTTGATGACGAGTTGGTTGAGGCACACCTGAAAGCGGAGCAGGAAGCCGTTGGGCTTGCCGAAATCGCAGAGGGGGTATGAGAGATACGCCTCTCGCGAAGGCATTGTCTCTGCATCGTTGGGGTTCACGCAGATCGATTGCTTGGGCCAGTCGGCGGTCTCCGAGGTTCGGTAGAGATCCTGGTATGGGTCACGCTCGCCTGCAAGAATACCCCCCGCATCGAACGCATCAGCCGTCACGTCCTGGATAATCAAGGTTGGTCGCTGGTTTGCCTGAAGCATGTCGGCGATGGGTGCGAAGACGAAGCGTGGGAACGTCTCGGTCAACCCTGCGAGGTAAGCGGCATACGGGACATCGTGTTGATTCAGGCGCTGGTCGAGCAGGCAGATGACGGTACCGGCAGGTATGCGAAGGCTCATCTGTTTCTTGTCGGCACGATGTTGGGTAAATTCGCGGTACTCCTGCGTTGCGTCAATGCCAAACCGAGCGAGGTAATTGATGAACGCGGTAATGAAGCTGGAGAGCAGGTAGCCTCGGGTCTGCTTGTAGTTGCGCTGGGCGTGGTAGTCTAGGGTGGGTCTGCTGTTTTGCTCGCGGTAGATACGGAAGATGGGATGAGGACAGTCGCGCACCTGATTGGAGGGGACGACGCTTAACAGGTTCAGCCCGTCCTTTGGTGAGAGCCGTTGGACATACTCCCATGTGGTGATCTGGTGGTTATTGAGCGCAGATGGATCATCGACTCGGATAAAGCGGGTAGCCCGCCCAAGGAGGCGGTAGACCTGGGAGCCTTCGTGCGTGTTGTTCTCCTTGGCACCTTTGATCTCAATCTCTAGTCCAATGAAACGATTGGTGCCGGATTGTGCGAGCAGAAAGTGCTTGCCTTGGCTCGTGAATCGCGTACTTTCCTCTTCGCCAAAGTACTGCGCCTGTAGGAGCTTGAGCGTTAGGTGATGTGGAATATCCTGGAACGAGACGGTTCGCTGTGGGAGTTGCGCACTATCTAACAGCCGCAGTTCAAGTTGGCACACCGAGTCGGTACCCTTATACAGCACATAGACTGCGTAGTCTGAGGAGCCAAGCCGATCATGCGTGTAGAAGTAGTAGGGCTGCCGAAGCTGTGATCGTATTTCGATATGAATTTGCTCAAATGCTTTCGCTGCCTTTCTTTCCATGAGGAACTTCAGCCGCGCAGGGAGATCGTAGCGAATGAGCGTGAAGTGAGCATCGAGCGGTTGTGGGTCGATGGGGGCGTTGACTACGAAGGTGGTAGTACGCATCAGAGTCATTTTGTCTAGGCTCCTTCGGAGAGGCTGAGCAGGGGGCGCAGTTCGTCAAGCAGTCCCTGGAAGTTGTCCGTGTAGGTGTCCGGCTGTTGGCTGTTCAGCATGCCTTGGACGATGATGATCTGGGCGTCGGCGGCTGTGGCGACGAACTGTCCATCGGCACTAAGGTAGCGTCGTGCCCGGTCGTTCGGGCTCGCAAGGTTGAGGTAGATCAGCTTGCATGGGTTGCCTTCGCCCCGATGGTGGGCCTTGATGCACGCGAGCTTTGCCTTCGCATTGTGCATGAAGTTATCTTCGTTCAACTTCGGTAGCCAGTCTGCGTCGGCAGGCGACATCTGGAAGCTATCCAATGTTCGCTCGCTGTAGTACTTCGCATCGATGTACCACGGTCGCCCGGTGATACGGAGATCCGCAATCTCAAACAGTGCGTCGGGCGGCGTCTCTAGGGAGATGTGCTCATGCTGGAGCAGGGCGAAGACGGCTGTCTCCCCAAGCGCCCCCGTGAGGATGGCTTGGTAGCAGTAGGGCGTGAGGAAGGTCTGGGCGAGGCTGGTCACCCCAAGTTCATATCCGCGTTTGGCAAAGAAGCGCTCGATGATCGGGTTGTGGCGCAACCGGCGATAGACGCCATCTAGTTTCCATTGTCGACACCCGAGCGGGGCGGCATCCTTACGGTGGATGGTGCGGTTGTCGTCAAGGTAGATCGTCCCCTGGTACGCGTAGCTGGTTTGGAACAGGCAGTGGTAGTGCTTAAGCACGGGGGCATGTAAGTCGAGCCGGAGGACGGCCTCGCGCAGCTTGATCCACTCTTCCTTTGCCCCGCTGTCCTGACCCTGGCGGAAGCGCTCCAGGCGGTTGACGAGCTTGTCAAGAGCCTCGCGGCACCGGGTATTGATTGCTTCCAACCGTTCGTCGCACGTCCGTTCAATGATTTCCGCTTGTCGCTGCTCAGCATGGTGGATGGATGCCCAGACGCACTGGAGGTTGGGCGAGTTGAGATTCTGGCGACTTTCGAACACGTCTGCGTAGGCGGAGCCGGTACAGAACGTCGCGAGGTCGTCATAGACCTCGCGACTGCAGCGTAGCAGTTGGTTCGGCATCTTCACCCATGCCCGCTCGACGCGTCCGAGGGCCTGGATATAGGTGGCGATCCGGTTCAGGAGTGCGTCGCGGGCTGTGCTGACGTTATCGCGATACTCCTGGCTAAGGCCGGAGTATCGGATGTTAGCGAGGTAACGGCGGAAACGTTCGGGACTGAGCAGCTTGCCCTCAAAGAGCTTGGCCAGGTACCAAAAGTTCTGCTTGATCGTCGCCGTCTGTTCGGTAGCGCTCTGCTCCGCGCTGACTGGGCCAAAGTAGAAGTAGGGTGCCTCCATGAGATGGACGTGGGTGAAATCGGTCTGGTGTGTCTCGTCGGGTGTGGGGCGATACTGTAGGTTGACCCCGTTGCCCGCTGAGGGGTAGGTGGTCACGATCAGCACCGGTAGCCCTTCCCAGAAGAGTTCGGCGTAATGCTGTGCGACTACCTCGTTGGCATTGATCGTCTGGCCCTGTCGGGCGTCATAAAACAGGATGAGGAAGCATTGGCCGGCGAACACTACCTCGTAGGCGTCAATGCGTCCCGGGCTGGGTTGCGGGCGTGGACGCACCTCGAAGCCGCTGTTGCGCTGAGACCGTCGCGTCAATAGTGCCCGGATCTGCCGGAATGAGTTGAAGAAGAGCAGGTGCGTGTCGGGTACCCCCGCGCTCAAGGGGCCGCGTTTGATGATCCACTGTAGGGTGGCAAAGAACGCGGTGGCTCGCCCGCGCCGATAGCCGCCGTCGTCATCGCCACCAAACTCTTCATCGGCGGCGACGGCGTCAATGAACTGGCGCAACTGATGCCCTTGTGGCTCGCGCTCGTCGAGATCTTCTGCGACGGCGACCGCCACTTGGTTGGCGCGGATGGCCTGCTTCGCCGTGTTGAGTTCAGCGATGATTGCGTGATCTGCATTGTCCACGGGGATAAAGGTGAAGCCCTCCTGTTGGCGGAGCCACTCCTCGCTGAAGCTGCGGACACACCGGGGGATGTCGGCTGTGGCCGAGAGGCCGAAAACTAAGTTGTGGGTGGCGAGGGAGAAGATGAGTTTCTCCGGAGTCGTATTGATGGAAAAGTGGCGAAATGATACCTCGTCGCGATCCGAGGTCTGTTGGAGGTCATGGATCTCATAGAGGTTGTAGCCGTTGTCGAGGAGTCGACCGAACTGTGTAGCCTGGGTCGGATAGCGTGGCGGCACCTGCCGGATACGGCCCATGCCGGTAGCGAAAATGGTGTGAGCGTAGCATTGGTTAAGCATCTCTCGGTAGAGGATTGGCTTTCTCAGCTCCAGGTCTTTGAAGAGATAGAGAATACGGCGCATCGCGGCTGTCACTGCCTGAAAGAGCGCGAATGCCGACAGGCCCTGCTCGTTGTCTGCTAGGTCATCGCGAGGAACGACAGCGAATGATCGCTCGGTCTGCCGAAGGTAGAGGGGTCGGTTGGTCACCGTTCGCGTGGTCTGGAAGATGGCATGACCCTTGATCTGCGGGGAGCTACAGGTGAACTGGTTGATAGCGGGGAAGTTGAGGTCACGCTTGTGCAGGGCATCGATTTCGGCGATGATTTGCTCGATGCGCTTACGGACGTCGGAGTCCTCTGTTGGGTAACTGTGCAGCGGCAGCTTGTGCCGGGTCATCGCTTGGTAAAAGTTCTCAACGAAAGCGAAGGGCGCTTCGATTTCGGCATCGTTACAGATGAGATCAATGAGATTGCTCTCCAGGAAGTCGAACTCGTCTAGGAAGACCACGTAGCCCCCGTCAGCCTCTTTGAGTTGAGAGAGGTTGACCATTTTCCGACCGTCAAAGAAGCCATGAAAAAGCTTGTGGAGGGTCACCAGAAGCACGGGCTTCCTCGCTTCGCGGAATTCGATGTAGGGGAGGAGGTGGCGGATGGCCGGGTGCGCGGTGAGGTCACGATGGATCCGGGGGCGTTCCTCCCCTGTTGCACCACGCGCCGTTTCGCGTAGGAGCCGCTGGAGGCTGTGCATCAGGACGCGGGCGCATCTCTCCACCATCTCGGCCACCGTGGGGCGGTGAGCGAGGGATTGCAACTCCTCAATCTGTGTGATCGCCCGTCGGATGGCTGTTACCCCTAAATCTCCATCGCTTGCCCGTTCGATGGTCGCCAACGGCGTGGCGAGTGCGGGTCGGTGCAGCAGATCGTCGAGACCAGCCCGTAGATGAGGTTGCTGGAGCAGTTGCATGACGAGATCAGCGTCACGCTGGAGATGCACGAAGGGGATGCTTTCGTGCGTGAGTTTGGTCGCCATTTCGGTGAGGAGATGGACACGGTTAGCGACATAGAGGAATTGGTGTCCACTCATACCAGTCGCAACTACGCCGGGGATAGCGCTTGTCTTTCCGTTGCCAGTCCCGCCCGGTACATTCTTGAACCCTACCTTGTGCTGTTGAATGGTGCGCGTGTAGAACTCGGTGTAGCGAAGAGGGCCGCTCATGCGATCTCCTAACCTTGTCGGCTGCCGTTTGCTTGCTCATGGCATACCATCGGGACAACAACGGTTACAATGCTTCTGAGAAGCCTTGAATTTACTAGAAAATCACGGTACCTGTAGGCTCATTTCTCGGATCGATTCAGCCCCTTACCTCAGCCGCCCCCTTGGGTATGATGCGTTTGCCCTGTATGATGTGCCGATCCTGTTGACAAGTCTAGAATAAACTGATACAGTTGTCAACTGGTACTGGTATTTAAGCGCTAGAAGGCCCGCTATGGTCATCGGACGCCGACTCAAGCAGATGCGCCTCGCTCGCGGGATGTCCCTCGACGCGCTTGCGGCGGCCCTTGGCGGTGCAATTACCAAGCAGGGGCTCTCCAAGTATGAACTGGGTAAGTCCGAGCCCTCGCCGCGCATTCTTGTGTTGCTCGCGGCAGCCTTGGGGGTAAAGGCGATGGACCTCGCCGTCCCACCTGATGTGGAAGTCTCATTCATCGGCTATCGTCGGCGAGCCTCGTTGCCGAAACGTGAGCAAGAGCGTGTCGAGAGCCAGATCGCCGAAGCCCTCGAACGGCGTGTGCAACTCCAGGATCGCCTCCAGCTTCGTCACACTATCGATCTTGCTGTGAAGAGCATCGCTATCGCCCGTGTTGAGGATGCCGAAGAAGCGTCCGCCCAAGTTCGCGCCCAGTGGAAGCTCGGGACTGCGCCCCTGGCAAGTGTCACAGCTACGCTGGAAGATCACTTTGTCCATGTGTTGGAGATCGACGCTGACGAGCGTTTCGACGGCATCTCTGCCGTCGTCCGTATGCGCGACGGGCATGTAGCGGCTGCTGCGGTCGTCAGTGACGAGAAGGTGGTGGGCGAGCGCCAGCGCCTCAACCTGGCCCACGAGCTTGGGCACCTCGTTCTTGACATCTCTGCTCTCGCAGACACCCAGGTGGAGCTAGCCGCTTTTCGCTTCGGCGCGGCCCTGCTTGCCCCAGCGGCCTTGATCCGCCAAGAAGTAGGGACAACGCGTAGCTCCATCTCGGCCAACGAGTTGCTTCTGCTCAAACAGCGCTTCGGTATGAGCATCCAGGCCCTCGTGCGTCGGTTACGCGATCTCGAGATCATCACCGCTTCCTACTATAAGCAGTGGTGTATTGACATCAATCGCATGGGCTGGCGGCGCGAGGAGCCAGGCCGGCTCCCACGCGAGGAGTCTACATGGTTGCGCCGCCATGTGCTGCGCGGTCTGGCCGAGGAGTTGATCAGTACCGAGGAGGCATCGGCCTTGGTTCCTGGTCTTGCCAAGGCGACGCCATCGCTCAGCCTCCTCCAGCGTCGATCTTTCCTCGCATTGCCGTTGGAGGAGCGTCGGCGCATCATGGCCGAGCAGGCCGCACAGATGGCCTTAGACTACGTACCAGACTCTAATTGGCAGGACTTCTCGGATGACATTGTTGACGATGCCCCCGACGAGTAGCACGCCATGCCGCAGTGAGATCTGGCTGGTGGCAGTTGACTCGCCGAGAGGCGCTGAGATTCCGAAGACGCGCCCCGCCGTAGTGGTGAGCGCCGATGCCATCGGCATACCTCCAATCAAGCTGATCGTTCCGTTAATGGGGTGGCACCCATCCTGTGAGGGGAAACTCTGGCTGGTGTCCGTCGATCTGCGATTCGGGACGGGCATCGATAAGCGATGTACCGCCGATGTGTTCCAGATCCGATCCGTCGGACTGGAGCGTTTCGTCACCCGTATCGGACGTATGCCTGCGGACATTATGGAGGAAATCGCCGCAGCGATTACGGCAGTTGTTGAGTACCAATACCGGTAAAGTTGTCGGCTGTAGTGCTTTTGCAATGTCACAGTTGAAGGGGTGTATCCATGTCAGTAGCGACCTTCCCTCTCATCAAGTCTCATCAAGATTGGAACACGAGGTTTGATCGTTGGGCAAAGGGACCCTCCATGACCGAAACGGGGCTCTCCAGGATTTTCCGAAGTAAAACATTTGTACGATGGTGTATTTGGCTTCCTAATGCGATAGAGCCGCTTTAAGTGTACACGTATTTGCGTCGAAACCGTGTAAAATACCAGGAAATCCTGGAGAGCCGTAGTTGTCGTCGCAGTTCTGCGCTGCTCCATGTTCGCTAGGTGTTCGATGGCGAGTACTAATGGGTTCAATGGTCATTTGTGATGCTAGACCGAAATCCTATCGACGGAGGTTAGAATGCCGCCACTTCAGAAGCCGGGGCAGACCCCTGCAAGGCCCGGTGAGTATGTAGAGCGTGGACCGCGCGGTGGACGAGTCCCGAATCCTCGTGAGGTTACGATTGAGCCGGGCGATAGACCGCTACCGCCAACGCAGAAGCCGGGGCGCACATGGGAGCGTGAGGGGCCACCGAAGTCATAGAGAGGCTCGTCGGAAGTGTGGAGATGGTGTGCTGTCTCCACACTCTTTAGGATTTACGCAGGTGACCAATGTGGGCCATGTTATGCTGAACGAACGGCTTGTGCCGAGATGCTGAGTGCAGCGAAGCATGACATGGGCCTGCAACTGCGTAAGTCCTACCGGGTATGCCCTAGCAGGCCCCGCTCAGCCGTTACAGCGCCTTCACCGATCAAAGGTCTGCCCGTCCGTTGAGGCGAGGTAGGCCCAGTGCTGGTACGGCAGGCGCAGGACGACTCGATCCACCGGTGCCTGGCGCATCGCCGCTAGGCGGCAGAGGATCGAGACGCCGTCCTGCACGCGCAGGCAGGTGCCGTCGGGCGAGTTGAAGAATGGCTCGCCACCTTGGCGCCAGACCAGCACGGTGTCACCCTGCGGCAGCGCCCCGATGGGCTGAATGCTGTAGAGGCCGAGCTGGGTATACAGCAGTAACAGCAGGGCGGCGACAAACAGCGGGGCAAGCCAGCGTCGGCGGCGGGGCGCGGTGGCGGGCGTTGTCGTGGGCAGGGGGGTGTCGCTCATCAGGCTTCTCCCAGCGCAATATTTGGTCGTCTCCTCCAGTGTATGGAGGAGGGCGTGCGCAAATGCGCCTGGTGGCAAGCTGGTTCTATCCGTACTTTGAGTCTAGGTCACGGAATAGCAGCCGTAGTGGAACGGTGACCATGTCCTACGCTTGGCTTCTTACCGATGCAAACGCACCGATTACCACACCGCTGCCTCCCTCGCCAGCGCCGCCCCCACGACGAGCGCGGTGCCCTCGACGTACGCATGATAGCGCCCATCGGGCAGGGTGACGAGGTCGCGTGCCCCGGCGCAGTGGATGCTGGGCTGGCGTCCAGCGCGTGCGTCGAGCACATAGCGCCCGGTCGGCGCGGCGCGGATGGTGAGCCGTCCATCTTCCAGGGCGACATCGACGCGGGCCACCGGCCCTGCCGCCGCCTGCCAGCGTGCGAGCAATGCCCCGCCCGAGGTAGAGGAACAGCGTGGGCTGCGGGCGACCCTGGCGCAGGCGTCGGGCGATGCGGAGAAAGTCGGCGGGCGGCGCGACCCGGCGCGGCGGCGGGGGTGGCGGGGGCACCTCCAGCTCGCCTTTGAGGAACCAGCGCCGCTGGTCAGCGATCTCCAGCTCGGCGGCGGCCCAGCGCCCGCTACTGAAGCGCACGCGGGTGACGACGCCCGTGGCGCCCGCGTCGCGGCGACTGGCGCTGAGTCGCACGCGCAGGGTGTCGCCGACCTGGGGCGGCGGCTGGGAGGTGCGCTGGCTCATCCCTCCAGCCCCAGCTCTCTGACTAGATCCTCAGCGAAGGGGTTCTCGTCGCTCTGGAGGGTCTCAATATAGATCGCGGTGGCGGCGGCGCTCTCGTGGCCGAGGCGCCGCTGCACATCGGTGATCGTGGCACCCTGGGCGATCATCCGGCGAGCGAAGGTGTGGCGCAACTGGTGAACCTTGCTGGTGCCCAGGTGCCGCCCACAGATGTCGGCAATGGCGCTCATACTGAGCGGGCCGCCGCGCCGGTGATTGCTGACGCTGACCCACACGGGGGCATCGTTGGGCAGGGCACCGATCTGTGTGCCGTAGAGCTGGTGCAGGTAGGCGAGCAGCGCCCGGCTCAGCGCGGGGGGCAGAGTGTCGTAAAGCACCTTGCCGCCCTTGCAGTGGATCCAGGTCAGCGTGAGGCGACCATCGCTGCACATACGGACGTGGCCCCAGCGCAGGCCGGCGAGTTCGGCGAGGCGGCGTCCGGTGGCGAGGGCGACGCTGAGCAGGGCGTAGTCACGGCGACCGGCGGTGTCGGCGCGGGGGATGGCGGCGAGGCACCGCCGCACCTCAGCGATGTCGAGCGGCTGGGCCTGCTGGTAGCGGCGCGTCTTGCGGCGGCGCACCTGATCGATGGGGTTGGGCGGCGACAGCAGCTCGCGCTGGATGGCGTAGCGGTAGAAGCTAGAGACGGTAGCAAGGCGCTTGTTGAAGGTGACGGCGGCGACCTCGCCCTCAGCGGCCCAGCGCTGGGCGGCGATGGACACGAGGCCGGGTGCGCCGTCGAGGTCAAGGTCGGCACGCTGGAGGGCGGCGCGGAAGCGCTGGATGCCCGCCCGGTACGCCGCCACCGTCAGCGGCGCGGCGTGATGCGCGTCGAGCCAGGCGACGAGGGCCAACTGGAGCCGGGGGGAGAGCGGGGCGTCGGTTGGGATCAGATCGGTCATCTCATCGCCGATAGCCGATAGCCGATAGCCGATAGGCCACTGCTGGCGGCGCTGTGCATTGCGGCAAGCGGCACCGACGGCTCACGACCGTCCGGCGCAACTCCAGAGAACACCTGAGTTCCCCCAGCCCCGGCGGCGGGGCGACCGCCTACGGTCGGTCGTTTCAACTCCAAAGAATACCGGTTCTTGGGAGTTCAGCCTCGGTTGGTAGGGCGATCCTCGCTCACGCTGGCGCGCCGTCACCTGCGGTCAGATCGGCGTGCCACGCTTTAAGCCAGTCCATCACGGCGGCGATGCTGCTGCGGGGGAGGCTCTTGTAGCTGGTGACCTCGTAGCGGCGGTAGAGTTCGCCGTAGACGCGCTGGTAGCCGTTGCGAGCGCCGCGCTGCTCCAGGGCGCTGGCAACCGTCTTGACCGCCAGGGCCAAATCGGCGGCCTGCGCCTCGCTGATCGGCTGCTGGGGACTCACCTGGATCTCCAGGGCGCTCAGGCGGGCGTCCACCTCGCCCACGTGGGCGTCCACCTCGCCCAGGCGCACGTCCACCGTCTTCGCCCACTGGCTGGCCCTGGTCAGCCGCGCCTCGATCTCCATCTGCTGGCGGGCGAGGTGCTGGACGGCGGTGGCGATCTCGTAGGCCAGCTCGGCACCGCTGCGCGGCGGCGCGGTGATGTCCGTCTCACCGACGGCCAGGATCTCGGGCTTGAACGCCTCCCACAGTCGGCGGTAGCACTCGCGCTTATAGAGGATGATGCGCTCACGCAGATCCTCGCGCACGCGGGCGGCGCTGATGCCGAACAGCCAGCCGGGCAGATACTCCAGCGGCAGGCAGAGCATCTCCTGCTCGCCGCCCTCCTGGGGTGTTCGTGTAACACGAACACCCCGGATCATCTCCGCGAGCACCTCATCGCGCCGGATGCGCTCGAACTGCCCCGACCACGTGAGGCCGAGGAAGTCGCAGATCGGGCGGATGGGAACATAGATCTGGGCCGCGCCGCCGACGCGCACGAGGACGCCCTCGACGGCGTCGCCGTAGAAGTCGATGGCCCGCACATCAAAGGGCACAAGCGCCGTCTCGTCAGGGCTCATTGTGACATTCCTTGATCAGATCGCCGTAGCGGATTCTGGTTGGGTCAGGCTGTCGGGCTGGCGTGAGCGTGGCACCCTCACGTGGCATTCTCGCCGGGGTAGAGGATGACCCCGGCGGCGGCGACGTGCCCGGCGGCGCGGCGGGCGTCCACGCTGCCCGCTGCCGACTCCAGCTCCAGCCGGATGCTCGCGGACGACAGCAGATCGCCCACGTCCACGAGGTGGAGCAGCCGGGTCAGCCGCTCGTGGGCGGCGCGCTCGTCGCGGCGCAGGAGCTGCGCCGCCAAGTGGAGGGCCGCGCATGCGAGGGGCTGGTCATCACCGACCGTTCGGGCGATGCGCTCGACGGCGGACGCCGTCTCATGGTACTCGGGGTATGTGCTCATGGCGCTCCTCTGACTCGCTGATATGCCGCGCCCTCACGCCGCCGCGCCGCGACCCCACCGCAGCCCGACGCGGGTCACAGATCTTCCTCGACAATGAGCGACTGGTACGCCTCCTGGGGGGAGACCTGGGCGCGGCGGGCGAAGGCGTTGGCCAGCTTCCAGGCCGTCGCGCGGTGCATCCCGCCCTTGCGGTGCGGGTGCTGGTCGGGGTTGAGCAGGGCGTGGATCGTGGACTCGGCCACGCCAGCCTCGCGGGCAAGCTGCACAATCGGGATCTCCGCCTGAGCAACGGTCGTGATAAAGGTCGGCGCAAGCCTGATCATCGCATGTCCCTCCACAGCCGCTCCGAGCAGCGCGGTGGCGCGGGCCGGAAGCAAGGAGCCTTCGTTGTACATAATTAAAGAGGATTATAGAGCCTGTAAGACCACGCTGTCAACTAGCGTGGGGACGACCAGGGCGCTGCGCCCCGGTCGCCCCCGCGCCCTTAGACAAGGCGGCGAATCCGAACGAGGGCGGCGCGGGCCTCGGCAAGTCGCCCGGCGTCCACGTCGGTGATGATCTGGTCGAGCAGGGCCGCGAGGGCGGCGGCGGGCTGCGCCTGGGCCTGCGATTCCCCGGCCTGGGCCTGCGCGTCCTCGGCCTGGGCGTATGTGTAGGCGCCCAGGTAGAAGTCGGCGGGGCGCACGCAGATCGGCCACTGGGCGCACGAGGGCATCGCCGCGCCGCTGCCGCGCCGCTTCATCGAGCGCACGGGCGGCAGGCCCAGCGCGGCACCGATCTGGGTGCAGGTCGCGGCGAAGGCCGGGCCGTGGCCGTGGTAGCTCGCCTCGATCTGTCCGGTGATCTCGATGTGCCACTGGTGGACGCACTCGTGCAGCAGCACGTCGGCGACGAAGCGGGCGCGGCCCTCGGCGAACGACTCGCCCTGGCGCATGTGGCGGTGTGTCCCCATCAGCAGGGACGGGCGGATGCGGATCTGGGCGCGGCCGCCGAAGCTAGAGATGTTCGAGCAATCGCCATAGGCGCGGGCGCTCTCGGGCGGGCTGAACAGGATGTAGGGCGGCGCGAGGCGCCCCTGGAAAAACGCGGCGTTCCACTCGTCCCAGCGGGCGTAGAGGCGACCGAGGTGGGCGCGGTGCCAGGGCTCGGCCTGGCCGATAACGAAGGCGCGGAAGGTCGTGCGAAGATCCGCGTCGGTGATCGTGGGCTGCATAGGATTCTCGTTGGGCCATCGCGGGCGGCGGGGCCACCCGCGCTGGCGCGGTACCATAGCCGATAAGTCGATAGCCGATACGGGGGGGCGATCAGAGCGTAGCAGGCTGACCTAGGAGGGTCTGCCCCTGCGTGCGGACACTAGCGTGGGCCTCGTCCCAAAGCGCCTCCAGCGCGGCGCGGATCTCCTCGGTGCTGCGGATGTCATCGCCGGGCTCGGCCTCGGCAGTGAGGCTGACATCCAGACGGGCGGTGCCGTGCCTAGGGATGGTGATCTCGCGGCTGTAGGTGACGGTGACGGAAGTGATACGCATAGCTGGTTGCTCCTGGGGGTGCCCCACTGCTGGGGCACCCGGCGTGGTCTCGCGGCTAGAAGGGCAGATCGTCTTCGGTGGCCAACGGCTCGTGAGCGTGACCATTGGTGCGGGGCGAAGGCAACTCAGCGGGGGGCACATAACCGTCGGTGCGAGCTGGGAACTGATCCACAGGTGGGGGTGGGGGAATGGACTCGACGGGTGCCGGTGCGGGGGCGCTGGATGCGGCGCGGCGCTCGGCGCGGCGCTCAGCGGCCTCGGCGATCTGGCGGCGCAGATCCGCGAACTGCTCGCCGACTGCCTGACGGGCGATGGCGAACGCCTCTGCGGCAACCTCGTGCGGGTCGGTGAGGTTGGCTTCTTCCTCACTGACGGTCAAGGTGATCAAAGCCTCAAAGCCAGCCCAGTCATCCTTGCGTACCTGATACTTGCGGCTGTACTTCACACTGACCGATGCGATAGTAGGCATACGTTTGCTCCAGCTATGTCAGGTTTGGATCGACACCATTTGGTTGGTGGGTGCCCAGGCCAGTCCTGGGCACCCCTGCGTGCGCGATTAGCTCCGGCGGCGGGCGGGCTGCTCGGGGGCGGCATCGTCGGCGCTGGCATCCGGCGACAGCCCATCGTCGCCGGTGATCTGGAACTCCTTCGCCCACGCCTGGACGCCCGCCCATGCCACCGTGGCCGCCTCCCAGACATCCGCCGGACGCCAGCACGAACGGATGTACTCAATAGTCAGATCCTCGGGGTGGCGACTCACCAGCGGCGTCACGGTCGCCGTGGTGTGGCTGCCGAACTCCGTCTCGGCGCCAGGGCCAAGGGGTAGCCACAGCTCCGCCGGGCTAACCGGTTCGGGGTGGCGCGTGCGATCCACCGCTGCGTCGGCGGCCACGGCGGCGCGGGTGTGGTCGAGCAGCGCCGCGAGCAGGTGATCCGTCATGCGGCTGCGCGTCGATAGCTGCACCGGGCGGTGGTAGCCGGTCGCCCACAGCGACTGGATGAAGCCACGGATAGCCAGCTTCGAGCGCTCGCCCTCGCCTCGGCCCCAGCGCACCCCGATGCCTGCGGCGGCGGTCTCGGCGGCGGCGCCGTTGGCGAGGCTGGCGGCGACGGTCGAGGCGACCGGGCCGGACGTGATCGGCAGGAGGTCAAGGGTCTCGCCCAGGCTCCAGTGGCGCACGACCTCGTAGCCCTCGCGCCGCTGGTGCCTGATCTCGACCTGGGGCGTGCGGGCGGCGGCGAGCAGATCGTCGAGCGCGGGGTCTTTGCCGAACTCAAGGTAGAAGCCGATAAAGGACGTGAAGCGGGCGCTGCTGCCCACGTCGCGGGCGTTGCTCTTGCCGTTGGCCCACTGGAGGGTGACGGCATCGGGGACGTTCGGGCGGGGCTGGTTTCGGCCAATCATGGGAGTCTCCTTGCTGGTGGTGGCGCGGCGGGGGTGAGCCGCCGCGCCTAAGTGAGTAACTAGCGGGACGGGAAGAGCGCGTTGGCCTCCTCCTGGGCGGTGCCGGTCGGGGTGATGAGCTGCCGGACGCGCTGCGGGGTGGCGGGGCGACTGGGGCCACGCGGCGCAGGCGGGGCGGCGGGCGCGGCGGGCGCGGCGGGCGCAGGCGGGGCGACGGGCGCGACGGGCGCGGCGGGCGCGGTGGCGTCCTCGATGAGCAGCACGAGGCGCTTGGCGGCGCGGTGCCAGCAGGGGTGGCCCTGCTCGGTGGACGCCTCGCAATCGCAGGTGCCGTTGACGCGGTGGGAGATGCCGCTGCGGGTGCGCGAGGGGAAGATAAAGTCCTTGCCCTCGCGGGTGAAGCGCACACCATCCATGAGCTGATTGAAAGCCTTGGTGGCTGCGTTCTCCCACAGATGGCGCTCGGCGTCGGTGATCTTCGCGCTGGCGGCGATCTGGCCGTACAGGGCGCTGGCGGCCTGGGCTATAATGGCGGGCTGGGCGATCCGTTGGGGCTTGCTGGCCATGATGGGTTGTCCTCTCGGGGCGGCGCTGCAGTAATCAGCGCCGCCCCACTTGTTGAGATCCGGCGACCGGCCGGTGCGGGTGGAACATTCGCATCTCGAATGTAAGAGTATTATATCATATGTAAGAGCCTCTTGCAAGGGGTTTGGATGACGATTTTGAAATGATTTTCGGCTTCCTGATGCGGTACCGCGCTGCTCTGGGGAGAGCAGCGCGGAGGTGTTGCAGGCGCGTCGCCACACCGCCTAGAAAAGGGCGAGCTGGGCGGCAGCGGGGGCAGATGACCACCAGCCGCCCTCGATGGCGGACAGGGCAGACCAGGGCGCAGGCACGCCGGGGGGCAGGTAGACCAGCGTGGGCAGGCCGAGGCCGAGGGCCAGGGCAAGGCTGGCCCATGTGCCGGAGCCGTGGCCACTGAAGGCGCGGCGCGAGCTGGCGGACGGGGCGAGGCCAGCGGGGCAAGGCGAGGCGGGGAAAGCACACCAGATCCCGCCAGCGGCGACCGTCGCCCGCACGCAGGTGATCGAGCGGGTGGCGAAGGACTGCGGGCCGTCGCCGTGGTCGGCGGCGACGAACACCCGTGCGCTGGGCCGGATCTGGCGGGCGCGTGCGTCGATGCCCTGCGCGTCGCCGACCAGCACGGGGATGCCGGTGGGGGCGGCGCACAGGGCGGCGGACAGCGCAGCCAGCGACGCCGCCGGGGGGCGGCGCGAGCCGGAGATGCCCAGGGCCGCTGCGCTGGACAGCAACGTAGCGACCGGAGCAGAGATTGAAGTATACACCTGAGAAGACTTCATAATTAACCTCCTAAAGTAGCAGTAAATTCATACAAATTATAGCACATACGAGCTTTTATAGCAAGCCGTTCAAAGCCTTTTTATGGCATTAGGACGGGTTATTTGAGAAGTGGTCCTCGTGGATACCTATGTGCAATGGCTTGGTGGGCGGCGCAGGCATCTCGCGGGGCTGGCGCACGATGGGGCTACCCAGCGAGCAATACGCTAGACGGATGGGCGGGCGGTGCGCGCCGCGACCCTGCCGTGGACGCGACCCTGCCTACGATAACTGGGCGGCGCGGCGCCCCCTGCCTGCGCGGCGCGCCTGCGCGGCGCGCCTGCGCGGCGCGCCTGCGCGGCGCGCCTGCGCGGCGCGCC
>JBAXMH010000038.1:0-25407 GCA_037134395.1 Chloroflexales bacterium | reverse complement strand
GGCCGCTGGCTTCTTGGCCACCGCCGATTCGGGCTTGGCCGCTGGCTTCTTGGCCACCGCCGATTCGGGCTTGGCCGCTGGCTTCTTGGCCGCCGCTGATTCGGGCTTGGCCGCTGGCTTCTTGGCCGCCGCTGATTCGGGCTTGACCACCGGCTCAGTGTGAACCACCGGGGCCATCTGCTCAAGGCTGTTGGTGGCGTAGTCGCACTTGGGGTAACGCGAGCAGCCATAGAAGGGCCGACCAAACTTACCGCGCCGCCCCATAAGTTCGCCTACGCTGCACTTGGGGCATGCCACGCCAGTGGGTACCGGCAACGGCATCGGCTTACCGTCCTTGCCTAAGCGGCGTGTATTGGCACATTCGGGGTAGCCAGAGCAACCCAAGAACGGCCCAAAGCGGCTCTTCTTGATCACCATTGGCTTGCCACAGAGATTACACATCACGTCGCTTGTCTCAGGAGCACTCGCTTTATCAATAACAACTTTACCATCGGGGTCGCGATGAAAATCGCTGGTGAAGTCGCAGGAATCCGGCCCGCTCTCCTTACTATAACGCGAGCAGGCTAGGAACTCACCGTTACGCCCAAACTTAATCGCCAGATGACTCTGGTCACACTTTGGGCAGATCACATCGGTGAGGATCTCCTCACGCTTAACATTACGCATCTCGTGCTTCGCGGTCACGAGTGTGGCCTGAAACGGGCCGTAGAACTCGCGCAACACCGGCACCCAGCGCTTCGCACCGTCGGCAATATCATCGAGCTGCTGTTCCAGCGACGATGTAAAGTCATAGTCAACGATCTTCGGGAAGTGCTTGACAAGCAAGTCAGTCACCACACGACCAAGGGTGGTGGGGATTAACTTCTTCTCAGAGAGCGCAACATACTCACGATCCTGAATCGTCGAGATAATTGACGCATAGGTCGAGGGCCGACCGATGCCAAGCTGCTCAAGTTCCTTCACCAGACTCGCCTCGGTGAAGCGTGGTGGCGGCTCGGTAAAGTGCTGGAGGGGCAGCAGAGCTAGCAAGTTTAGGACATCGTTCTCGCTGAGCGGGGGCAGACGCCGCTCACTATCCTCATCCTCTTCGCCCTCATCGAGGCTCACATTATAGACCGCCAGGAAGCCGGGGAACTTCAGCACGCTGCCAGTAGCCCGGAACGTATAGGGAGCGGGGGCCGGGTTCCTGCCTCCGGCCTCCTGCCGCCCGCCTCCTGTTTCCTGTCTCCCGCTCCCCGCCCCCGCTCCAATATCCACCGTGGTGTTATCGAAGACAGCGGGAGCCATCTGGCTGGCCACAAAACGCTTCCAGATCAGATCGTAGAGCCGCTGCATATCGCGGTCGAGGGCAGAGGCCACCTGCTCAGGGCGGCGGGCGCTGCTCGTGGGGCGAATAGCCTCGTGGGCCTCCTGGGCACCCTTGGCTTTCGTCTTATAGACCGGCGGCTTCTCTGGCACATAGTCAGATCCATAAATCCCCGCGATCACCGCACGCGCTTCCTGCTGGGCCTCGGCAGCCACATTTGTGCTATCGGTACGCATATAGGTGATCAGACCGACAGTTCCCTCCTCGCCGCCGACATCTATGCCCTCGTAGAGACGCTGCGCCAGAGTCATCGTCTTTTTCGCGCTGAAACCAAGCTTGCGCCCAGCCTCCTGCTGGAGCGTGCTCGTGGTGAAGGGCGGTGCGGCACTCCGGCGCTTATCGCGGCGGACGATCCTCTGCACCACATAGCGGGCACCGCCGAGGTCAGCGATGATCGCATCAGCCTGCTCCTTCGTCTCCACCGCGAACTTATCGAGCTTCTTCCCATCGCGCTCAATCAGCACAGCGCGGAAGGTATCGCGCTTCGTCGCGCCGCCCTGCGTGGAGAGATCGGCCTCAATTGACCAATATTCCTGAGCGACAAATATCTCGATTGACTGCTCGCGCTCAACAATCAGACGCACCGCCACCGACTGGACGCGCCCAGCCGATAGCCCACGCTTCACCTTATCCCACAGCAGCGGGCTAAGCTGGTAGCCAACCAGCCGGTCAAGGACACGACGGGCCTGCTGGGCGTCAACCAAGTTGCTATCAATCTCGCGTGGGTTATTGATCGCCTGCTGCACCGCATTGCGGGTGATCTCGTGAAAAACCACACGGTGGATGGGAGTGCGCTTCGGCACATTCACCGCCTGAGTGATATGCCACGCAATTGCCTCACCCTCGCGGTCGGGGTCGGTCGCGAGATAGATCGCGTCAGCGCCACGTACGGCCTGTCGCAATTCATTCACGACCTTCTGCTTCGTCACCTCATAGATCGGCTCGAAGTCGTTCTCGACATCAATCGAGAGATCGCGCTTCGGAAGATCACGCACGTGACCCATACTAGAGGTGACTCGGTAGCCCTTCCCGAGATATTTCTGGATCGTCTTCGCCTTTGCTGGCGACTCGACGATTACAACTTTGTCGCCCATAGAGTCTTTCTGCGACCAAATAGCCATGTCCATGTGACCATTCGGCGGCTCAACAACAAGAAATAAAAAAATCCAGCCCAGGACTGATGAGAGCAGACCCGCAAACCGTTACAGCACTATACGCAGGCATCTGATCATTGTCAAGCGGGGGATTTGCTGCTGTGTTATAGATCGGGCATCGGCGCAGGCCGACGCCCGGCGCATCGCCCCCATCCAGCGCGACATCAATCACCAGCCGGTGGAATGGCAGCATACCGTTTTCCGAGCCTTTACGTCACACCCTTGAATTTGCATGTACTTGACACTTGTGCTATACTTCGGCCAGGAGCGGGGTAGATCCCTGCAAACCTCTTCGGGTTGCGTCGGTGTAGCGCCAGTCACACCGGCCGTCACTCCCCAAACTTCCATTTTCCTGATAGATAATACCTGTCGCGTCAACGCCATGCAGTCCGCTGCGCGGCGTTTGTGAAAGCCAATCGCCGGCTTTCGCCTATAGATCTTCCGCACCACATGTCTGTAGACCCTTGGGTTTCAACGCGGCGTTAGCGACACAGCGTGTCCTATCCGCACACCTTCGGCCCCCATGTAAGGCATCAGGGGGGGCCGGTTGGTATCCTCCGTTAGCTTTACCTCCGCGCCAATGAGATGCCCGCACCAACACCCACACACCATCACATGAATTCAAGGAGAACCCCGTCGTGAACGTCGCAGAATTAGAGTCAAAGACTCTCAGCGACCTGCGCGAGATGGCCCGCAAACTTGATATTACCGGCTTCAGCGGGCTCAAAAAGCAGGATCTAATCTTCAAACTGCTCCAGGCACAGTCGGAGGAGCAGGGCAACACCTTTAGCGATGGCATCCTCGATATTGTCTCGGATGGCTTTGGCTTCCTTCGCACCGACCGTATGCTGCCTGGCGCCGATGATGTGTATGTTTCACAGTCGCAGATCCGTCGCTTTGGCCTGCGTACCGGCGACCGGATCTGGGGTCAGATCCGTCCTCCAAAGGAGAGTGAGCGATTCTACTCGCTGCTGCGCGTCGAGATGATCAACGGGGTTGACCCAGAGACAGCCCGCAAGCGCCCTTCGTTTGATCAGCTTACCCCGATCTTTCCTAACGAGCAAATGAAACTGGAGACGGAGCCAAATCTGCTCCACACCCGCCTCGTCGATCTGATCGCGCCGATTGGACGTGGCCAGCGCGGGCTGATTGTCTCGCCCCCCAAAGCGGGTAAGACGATGCTGCTGAAGGCGATTGCTAATGGTCTAACCTCAAATTATCAGGATATTCACCTGATGGTGCTGCTGATTGGCGAGCGGCCTGAGGAAGTCACCGATATGCGGCGCAGCGTTAAGGGGGATGTGATCTCATCCACCTTTGATGAGCCGGTCGAGGATCATACCAAAGTCGCTGAGATGACCCTGGAGCGCGCCAAGCGCCTCGTTGAGGGCGGGCAGGACGTGGTAATCCTGATGGACTCGATCACGCGCTTGGCCCGCGCCTATAACCTGGATATGCCGCCCAGCGGGCGCACGCTCTCTGGCGGTATTGACCCGGTCGCGCTCTATCCGCCCAAGCGATTCTTCGGTGCTGCCCGTAACATCGAGGGTGGTGGTTCACTCACGATCATTGCCACATGTCTGGTGGATACCGGTTCACGCATGGACGATGTGATCTACGAAGAGTTTAAGGGCACCGGCAACATGGAACTGCACCTCGACCGTAAGCTGGCCGAGAAGCGTATCTTTCCCGCCCTCGACATCCAGCGTAGCAGCACTCGTCGCGAAGAACTGCTGCTCGGCCCCGATGCGCTGCGCCAGGTCTGGACGCTGCGGCGCATGGTGAGCATGCTAGGCGATAACGAAGGCACTGAGTTGATGCTGACTCGTATGGCCAAGACAAAGACAAATATTGATTTTCTGGCTACTCTGAGCAAGGGCGGACAACCGTAGAAATCGCGGGTGCGACGCAGTCGTGACGCCGCATGCGGCGTCACGACTGCGTCACCCTCCCTCGTAAAGAAACAAAACCGCCGTACCTCACGTACAATCCAGTGGAGTTGGCCGCTGTTGCGCTCCCCGCGCACCTACCGTACAGGAGGATTAACCCTATGCGATGCACAGGATGTGATGCTGAGCTTGCCCCCAGCGCCCGATTTTGTACCACATGCGGATCCCCAGTCGTAGTCTCCTCAGCCCAAGCCCCTGTATCACCGAGCATTGGCGGTACGTCCCAGTCAATGGCCGATGTTTACGATAACCGTCCCGGCGAGCGGATTGACCTGCCCGAACCGGCAGTGGTTGGTACAGGGCACGGAGCCAGCGGTCTCCAGTACAAAATTATCGGCACCACGATGCAGGCGGCGGTGATCGAGATTCCCGCCGGACAGACGATCTTTTCTGAGCGCGGCGGTATGAGCTGGATGAGTGCCAACATTGCGATGGAGACAAACATGGAGGGCGGACTGGGCGGCGCGTTCAAGCGCATGTTCTCCGGCGAGTCGCTCTTCATGGTTAGTTTTACCTCACAGGGCGGCACTGGAATCGTCGGATTCTCTGCTGAATTCCCAGGCAAGGTTGTCCCGCTCAACCTGGGGGCGGGCCAGCAGATGATCTGCCAGAAAGATGCCTTTATGTGCGCCGAGCGTAGCGTGACGCTCGACATTCACTTCCGGCGCAAGCTGGGGGCGGGCTTCTTTGGCGGCGAGGGCTTTATTATGCAGAAGATCACCGGGCCGGGGTTGGCCTTTGTCGAGCTTGACGGTGAGATTGTCGAGTACACGCTGGAGGCCAATCAGGTGCTGAAAGTGGACACCGGCCACGTCGCGATGTACGAGCCGACGGTGCAGTTCGATGTGGAGATGATTCGCGGCTTTAAGAACGTCCTCTTTGGCGGCGAGGGTCTGTTCCTGGCAACCCTACGCGGTCCAGGCCGTATCTGGCTCCAGACGATGCCGGCGATGAATTTGGCTAAGAAGATTGCGCAGTACCTGCCGAGCAGCAGCAGTAGCAGCAGTAGTAGCAGCAGTTCAAACATCAACCTGGGGAATCTGTTCGGGGGGTAACGGCGAAGCAGGAGCAGATCACACGGGGCCGGGCGAGTAATCGCCCGGCCCCGCTTGATTCGACCTCTGGAGGTTTTTGGTCTATACCAAGTTGATCAACTCATTCGCCGTACGGCGCATATCAAGGAAGACCAATCCGAGTTTGGCGCGGCTCTGGGCGAGGGCGGTGAGTACAGCCTCCTCACCGATAGCCATGAGGATCACGTAGCCATCCTCACCACGAACGAAGACCTGGTCGAGTTGACCACGACGAAGCTCGTTGGCGATACGCTCGCCGAGTGAAAGCATCGCTGCGCTCATCGCCGAGACCCGATCCTCCTCAACATCCGACGGCAACGCCGAAGCCATGATGAGGCCATCAACACTCACAACCGCCGACGCCTCAATGTCGGGCGTATTCATAGACAAGGCCTTCAGATGCCGCACCATTTCTTCGGTTCTGCTTGCCATTCAGATCCTCCTTAGGGGCCGTCAGCAGTTCTGGAGCAGAGGCTAGAACGAACTGGCAATTGATGCCAGGATCATACAGGCCGCAATTGACGGCCATCTGGGCTTATTCTACTACATTTCAAGGGCATGGGCAACAAAGGGAACCATAGCGGGTAACGAAGTGTAGTGACTAGCTACCATAGTAGATTATAACACGCATGCGATCCTGTCTCGCATTGGTCGTGACAGAGCGAGTTTTGCGCGATTGCCACATGCGGAACTCGACCTTCAGGTCGTCTCCGCATTATGCATCGGTATCGGCATCATGGTCGAGCAGACGGTGTTCGCCCTGGCGGATCTCCGTGGGGGTATCAATCCAGCCCCGGCGGAGGGCGAAGAGTACGGCCTGTGTGCGGTCGTTGAGCGACAGCTTGCGCAAAATGGACGAGATATGGTTCTTCACCGTCTGGGTGCTAATGCCGAGCGAGTCGGCGATCTCCCTATTGCTGCCACCAGAGGCGATACTCTCCAGCACCTCGATCTCGCGGTCGCTCAGAGGTGTGAAAATCGGGAACTCAGACTCGGGTGCCGTGCTGGTAGTGGGCTGGGGCAGACTGCGGAACTGGGTCAGCACGCGGCTGGCCACCCTCGGCTCCTCAAGCACCACATCGTTGATCACATACTCACCACGGGCCACGCGGCGCACGATCTCCACCAGGGACTGCGGCTTCACATCCTTGGATCGGTAGGCAGCGGCACCAGCGCGCAAGGCGTTAAACGCCTGCTCGTCACTCTCGTGCATACTCAGCATCACCACACCGATACCGGGGTACTGGCGTCGCACTTGGCGGGTCAGATCTAGGCCGCTAATGCCGGGCAGATTCAGATCCACCAGCATAGCGTTCGGCTCTTGGCTGGGGCCGGCTGCGATCAGCCATTCAATAGCAGCCTCACCGCTGACCGCCTCTCCCACGATGCGGATGTCATCTTCAGACGAGAGCGCCCAGCGCACGCCCTGGCGAAATAACGGGTGATCATCCACGATCAGCAGCTTTATGGGCGCGTTGGGGGCCATGGCAGCGGCTCCTTTCCCTGTTGCTCTAGCCAGTGTCGGTAGGTGTCCTCTGGGCTATGGAGCCCAACAACCCCCGCTGCGCTGAGCATGCGGTGGGCCTGCACCAGCGGTAGCCCGACAACGGCGGTGTAGCTGCCGCGCACGCTGCGCACCAACTGCCCACCAAGACCCTGGATCCCGTAGGCTCCGGCCTTGTCCATCGGCTCGCCAGTGGCGACATAGTCCTCAATCACCTGGGCGCTGAGCGACGCCACCTCAACCTCACTTGCAACTAAGTCCAAGGCGACGAACGGTTCTCGGCCATTGGTCATCGAAGCTATCACACATATCCCGGTATAAACAATGTGCGTCCGCCCGGAGAGGCTGGCAAGCATCTGGCAGGCGTGGCCCGGATCGCGGGGCTTATTCAGCACCATGTCGCCCAGAACGACGATGGTGTCTGCGCCGAGAATGGCCGCGCCGGGGGCGAGATCGGCGGCGTGGCGGGCCTTACGCCATGCGAGGAGGGACGGATGGGTTGCCCGGGGGAGGTCAAACGGTGGCAGGGCCGCCAGCACCGTGTCGGGCACTGGGTCGTCGCGCTCCTCCGCATCGCTGGCTATCGTCTCGTAGCTGGCTCCCAAGAGTCCAAGCAACTCACGGCGGCGGGGCGAAGCGGAGGCTAATACAAGCCGTACCTCACCCCTATGTGTTCGTGTCGTTGCTACCACCGATGATAATGCCCTATGGTGTGTGAAGATGATGTCTAAAAAGAACCGATGAACCGCCCCCGATCATAACATGCGGCGATATAATGTGCAAGGTCGTGGGAAACTTGTGCCTATCGCCAGATTATAGTGATAGTACGAAATTAATGGCAATACGACGCGCCATCCTTCTGCTCACGCTGCTGCTGCTGCTGATCGCGCCCACGCCCGTAGACGCGCAGGCTGGACTCACCATCACCGACCGTGGGGTGTTTATCGTCTTCCCCGACCGGATCAGCTTTAACGCCCAGATCGTCAGCGCCGCGCCGATCAGCACGATCATCCTGGAATATGGCGTTGATAAGCGTACCTGCGGCGATGTCACTGCGAGAGCTTTTCCCGACTTCACCCCCGGCACCACAGTTGATGTTCACTGGACGTGGGAGATGCTGCGGACTGGCTCTGAGCCGCCTGGTGCCACAATCTGGTACCGCTGGCGGGCCACCGATAGCGCCGGTAAAACCATGGTCTCGCCCGATATGCGCGTCACCTGGATTGATACATCCTACACCTGGCGACAGATCAGCCGAGGCGACCTGACCCTACACTGGTATAGCGGCGAGACATCCTTCGCCGAGGATCTGTTGACCGCTGCCAGTAACGGGATCGCCCGCCTGACTAAGTTTACCGGCGTACGCCCACAGTCTCCGATCAATCTCTACATTTACGGCACCAGCCAGCAGATGCAGGATGCTATCCTCTACGAGCCGAGTTGGGCTGGTGGTGTGGCCTACCCGGCGAACAATATCACGATCATGGGCATTGATCCGAGCTACGTGGTCTGGGGCCGACGGGCGATTGTTCACGAGCTGACTCACCTGATCATCGGGCAGATCACCTTCTCGTGCGGCGAGAATGTGCCGACCTGGCTGGATGAGGGGATCGCCGTGTACGCCGAGGGCGTGCTTGATCCGCGCTCACAGTTTCTCTTCAACGCGGCGTTGGCTTCGAATAGCCTGCTCTCGGTGCGATCCATCAGCAATGGATTCTCACAGCACCCCGACCAGGCCGATCTCGCGTATGCTCAGTCCTATAGCCTAGTCGCCTACCTCGTGACAACCTACGGCCCGAATAAGCTGCTGGCCCTCTTTGGCAAGCTGCGCGACGGCACAACGGTGGATGCGGGGATGCAGGCGGTCTACGGGTTTAACCTCGATCAGCTTGAGGATCGTTGGCGGGCAAGACTGAAGGCCGTCCCGCGTGCGAAAATTCCACCCACCCCCGCCGCCACATCTTCGCCCATCCCGACGATCTCGTTCCTGGTGCCTACCAGCCTGCCGATGCCGCCCACACCCACTAGTGCGCCGCCGACACTCGCTCCTACCATCACGCCATCTCCACTAGCGCAGGCTACTCCGCCCCCGCCAACGGCACCCGCACAGCAGCCCACGATCACCCTGCGCCTGTCTGGAGCAGGGATCGCGTTCCTCATTGGCCTCATCCTCACTGGATTGGCCGTATGGAAGCTCTTTGGGGCCAAATAACATGCTGCGTAAAATTGCTACCATCCAGATATGTCAATCCAACGTCGGCCTTACCCCCTCACCCCCAGCCCCTCTCCCACTGGGGGAGAGGGGAGATTCTGCATCGGGATGCGTCCGACTCCCCCTCTCCCTGAGCGGGAGAGGGGGCTGGGGGGTGAGGGCCAGCATTTTCGCCGCTCTGCTGGCCCTCATCGCCCTCACTGGCTGTTCTCGGCCACCGGCTGTATTCGAGCCGACCAGCACGTCCACAGCGACATCCCAGCCTCAGGAGACGGCGCGGCCCATCCCGCCTACCGCCATCCCGACGCCACATTTGCCTATGGCCACACCCTTCGCAACACCGCGCCCGCAGGCCGGTATTTTTACAGACGCCACTATCGGCTTCACCATTACCTACCCTATTGACTGGAACAGCAGCACCGCCGCTGTGCCCGGCACGCTGGTGCAACTCGCCAATAAGCCCGATACGGTCTTCCTGCTTATCCTGCGCACGGTGAGGAATCAGGATAAGAGCCTGAAGGTGGACGCCACAGATACCCAGGCCCAGATCGGCGACTGGTTTGGCGGCATGAATGTGCTGAAGAGTCAGGCGACTAAAACTGCCGCTGGTGACCCGACGTGGCGCAGTGAATATCGCCCCAAGCCCCCCAATGGCACGGTCAGCAGCCTGATGATCTCGGTGGCCAACGGGCCGCAACTGATCACTATGATTGCCTACGGGACGGAGCAGGATCTTGCCCCAGAGCGGAAGACTATCGAGCAGATCTTCGGCAGCATCACAATCTCCGAGCCGCAGGTCTACGGGGTGCCGCGCAGTCAGGCGTATATCTACACCGAGCAGGAGTCGCTCAGTCCACAAGCCTACGACCCAGCCAGCGGGCCGGGCGACCGGCTGGTCTTTAGCGGGCTGCTGCGCTTCGCCCCCGACCTGAGCCTCCAGCCGGATCTCGCTACGGGCTGGACATTGAGCGCCGACGGCATGACCTATACGTTCTTCCTGCGCCGCGATGCCCGCTTCCAGGATGGCCGTCCCGTAACTGCCCGCGACGTAATCTATTCCTGGGAGCGTGCGGCCAGCCCGAACGTCCGCTCAGATACCGTTACGTCGTTCTTAGGCGGCATTGCGGGTGTACAGGAACGGCACTCTGGCGCGGCAGAATCGATCAGCGGCTTGCGCACCCCCGACGATTACACCTTGGAGGTTACGCTTGTTGCGCCCCGGCCTACTTTTCTCATGCAACTAACCGGCGGCGCGGCTCTGGTTGTAGACCAGGCCAATGTGCAAAGCGGCGTTGAGTGGTACCGCCACCCCAACGGGAGCGGGCCGTACCGGCTCATTCGCTGGGAGCCGGGACAGGTAAAAATCTACGAGCGCAACGAACACTACTACGGCACCCCGCCGGTCACGCGCTACATGATCGCCAAGCTAGATGTGGGCTACAGCGGAATCCACCAGTACGTGCTGGGCGAGGTTGATCAGATCTCCTTGAGCGACACGGAGCGGGCATCTATTGGCAGTGTAGATCGTCGTCTCAGCGCCGATGTGCGCGAGGTGCCGCAGCTCTGTACCTCCTTCGTCGCCTTCGACACCAGCCGTGCGCCCTTCGACGACCCGAAGGTGCGTCAGGCGTTCTCCCTGGCCGTAGATCGGCAGCGCTACCAGGAGCGTGTGCTACGTGGTGCGGGCATTCTGGCCCACGGACTCTACCCGCCGGCCCTGCCGGGCTACAACTCCAGCTTTCAGGGAATAACCTTCGACCCGGCGCTGGCCCGCCAGCGCCTCGCCGAGTCGCGCTACAGCGGCAGCAATGCGCTTCCCGAGATCACGCTTACCACCAGCGGCGACGGTCTCTCGGTTGAGCCGGGTGTTGGCGTACTTGTGCAGATGTGGCAGGAGCAATTGGGCGCACGGATCAAGATTGAGCAACTGGAGCCGACGGGCTACGCCAAAAGTATGCTGGGCGACGGGCGCGGCAATCTCTTCTTCCGAACCTGGTGCGCCGACTACCCCGACCCTGCGGACGTTGCCGGTGCCCTGTTCAGCAGCAGTTCGCCCCAGAACCTCGGGCGCTACCATAACACCGACCTTGACGGACTCCTCTCCCGTGCCGAAGCGGAGTCCGACCCGTCCCGGCGGATCCAGCTCTACCAGCAGGCCGAGATGATGATCGTGGGCGATGCGGCGGCGATCTTCCTTGATCATCGAGTGGACACCCTGCTGGTCTCTCCCCAGATCACGGGACTCGTCCGCGCTCCCTTTGCGCTACCGGTAGAACCCTTCATCCAGAAGACACTTCCCGTATCTTTGCCATAGCCCTGGAAATTGCGCAACTTTGTCGCCCAACCCCAATACACAACATACCGCAACCTTCTACGGCCTTAGCGCGTCCCTATCGTAGCTATTGCTCGTAGGACAAGGTTTCAGGTGCCAGGTTTCAGGTTTACAGTTCGTCGTAGGCGATTCAGCGCATGTGCGGCTGAATCCTCCACAGCATCCCGGCACCATGTCATGCTGAGCGAAGCGAAGCATCTATCCCGGCACCATGCCACCCTTCGCTTCGCTCAGGGTGACATGGTGCCGGGATGGGATGATTAAGAAGATCTGCTTCCCTAAAGTGCCTACGAACCTTGTCTAAACGGGGGGATTATCTATGATCACGATGCTTATTGCGCTGGCCACGGGCCTGGGGCTTTCGACCGCCGCCGGGCTCAACGCATTTTTGCCGCTGCTGACGATTGGTATTCTGGCCCGCTTCGGGCTGATCGAACTGGCCGCACCGTTCGGTCTACTGACGCACCCCCTGGTACTGTTGACCGTCGCCGCGCTGGCAGTGTTCGATTTTATGGGGGATAAACTGCCCGCCGTGGATAGTGCGTTGCACGCCTTCGGGGTGATCATCGCGCCGATTGCCGGGGCCATCCTGGCTCTGGCGGCCCAGGGCGATGTCGCCAGCATTCATCCGGCGCTAGTGATGATCGCTGGCGTAGTGGCGGCGGGGGGCACGCATCTGGCCCGTAGCGCCGTGCGCCCGGTCGTAACAACAGCCACCGCCGGGACGGGCAACCCGGTGATCAGCCTGATCGAGGACGGGGTCGCCCTCGCCCTGAGCGTGCTGGCAATCCTGGCCCCGGCTCTGGCGATCATCCTGGTGATCATCTTGGCCGTCGTCTTCTTCCGAGTCTTCCGGCGGGCCGCACGGATCTGGGACGAGGCGTAGGGGCGAAGCATCGCTACCTGATGCCGCAAAACGTACCCTGTTACACATGTCACGCTTCCCCGCGCTCAGCGTGATAATGTGTAACAGGGCATGTTTTGTGGCATCCAAACGACAGGTGTGAGGAAATTTTTGTGCGAGAGTTTCACAATGCTTGGATCTGAGCTTCCGCTGAGCTGGTTGCGGAGGGATATTGATTGTCCGTCCTTGACCGTGCGGTCGCTGCCTATCTCGCGGCTGCGCTGGGTGGCCTACGCAGATCTGCCGTTACGCTACAGCTTTGAGCAATTCTACGGTGACTGGCTGGAGCAGATGCCGGGTGCGCTGATCCGGGGCTGCGGACCGACGCTGGCTAGCTTCCTTGCGCGACAGGGCTGGGCGACCGCTAGGGTAGGCGTGGAAGCCCTTATCGATCTCGACGGAGAGGGGATGCAACGGCGGGCGGTGCTGAAAATGGTGAAGCAGGCCCGTCGTTACGGCGCGGCGCGTGAAGTATTGTGGGATGAAGAAAGCGTGCAGCAGCTTCAGGCGTTTGCTGCGCGGGTGCGCCACAGGGCTGTACCGCAACTGCGACACCTCTTCCGCACCGAATTTATGCCGGGTACACGGCTCTTTGTCTTCGACCGCGAGGATGGCGGCTGGCAAGGAGCCATCCTGATCTCGGCACCCCACCCCACCGCTGCTGTGACTGAGTTGATGTTGCGGATGCCCAACGCCCCCGGCGGGGTGATCGAGAGCCTCTTCACCTTCGCCGGGGCGCGGCTCCGCAGCGAGGGCGTGCGCCAGTTCAGCATGAACGAGGCTCCCTTCCACCATATGGATCACGATCTGCGCCCGTTCGAGCATCTGATCAGCGCGGCGGGACGCGGGCTACGGCGATCTTACAACGCCGAGGGGTTGCTGCGATTCAAGGCCAAGTTTGCCCCTCGCTGGCAGCCTGTCTACGTCTGTGCGCGACCCTGGCTCTCGCCGCTGGTACTGGCCGATCTCTTCGCCGCGTCGGGGTGCTTGCGCCTGACGATGTCTTAAAAATCACATACGAGTGGTTGAAAGTGCCAGCTTTGCTGGCACTTTCAACCACTCGTATGTGTAATGATAACTGCTATCAAAAGCCTGCGGCGCAATTAAAAGAGCGACGTGCGTTCGGCCAGGCGAAGATCAATTGTCTCCTGGATCGTATCGCGCACCCGCTCAGCCAGCGCGAGTACCGTAAGCGGATCATCGGCGGCACGCGGGCCATACTCCTCGGTGGAGATCGGCGGGCAGAAGGTGATGCTCCAGCGGGTGGGCAGCGGGATCGTGCCGAGGAGACCCAGCCAGGGGAAGAAGGGTGTGAGCGGGAAGTAGGGGAAGCCGAGCAGCTTGGCGAACGACTCGGCGTTGTAGAACATGGGATAGATCTCTTCCGCACCCACCACCGCCACCGGCACAATCGGCGCACGGGCGCGCAGGGCGGCCTGCACAAAGCCACCGCGCCCAAAGCGGGCCAGCTTGTAGCGATCCTTGTAGAGCTTACCGACACCCTTGAGTCCTTCGGGGAACACGCAGACCAGTTCGTCATTCTCCAGCAGGCGCACGGCATTCTCGGGTAGTCCTGGCACTTGGCCGGTGGCGGCAAGTGCTGGGGCCACAAAGGGCAGAGTGCTGAACCAGTGCAGGTGCAGGCTACGCACGATCCGGTCGGGCCGCACCGGGTGATCGGCGGATACTGCCGTCGTGATCATCGCTCCGTCCCAGGGCAACACGCCGCTGTGGTTCGATACCAGCAGGGCACGGCCCTCCGCCGGAACGTGTTCGAGGCCATGAGACTCCACTCGCCACCAGGTGCGGTACATAAAGGCCAGGAATGGCCGCACCACCTCGATCATCTCGATATCCATGCCGTAGGGGTCAACCTCGTACTCGCCCCGGAGCCGGCGCTTGATGAAGTCCACCTGCTCTTGCACCTGGTACTGGAGAACCATACCGATACCTCGCCAAAAGCCTGGTTCGAGGTAATCGTTCAGGTCGGTGCCACGGAGCAACTCACGCGCCTTTTCCACCTGCTCCTCGGTCATGCGGCGCATATTCTCGCCGATCAGATCGATGAGCCCGGCGGCAACATGGCCCATTACCGTAGCCTGACTCGGCTGCTGGCTGGTATTGTTGCGTACCTCTAGCTCCACCTCGTGCAAGCTGTCGCTGGGGTGAACATCCCAGTATGCGGCGGCGGGAGTCAGTTTCGGGACGCCCGTTCCCGCGATGCGCACATCTACATCCTCAGCAAAGGTATCCACGTGCGGCGGGGTAACTTGGACGTCCGCGTCTTCGGTATGAGCGTCGGTGTGTGGCTTGCGGGCGCGGGGCTTGGGAGCAGGCACAGACTCCGGGGTCGGCTCCGCGACCCGCTTTGCGCGGGCGGCGCGACGGGGTTTGGGCGAGGCGACCTCGGCGGGTGGCGAGGCGACCTCGGCGGGCGGCGAGGCTATCTCGACGGGCGGCGATGTTGCCTCGGCGGGCAGCGAGACAACATCGGCGGATTGGTGGCCGATCTCAATCTCAATCGAATCTGGCACGGCTTACCCCTTTCGGCTGAGAAATGCGCGCATAGCGGCCTCGGATACGGCGGGATCATCACTAGCCCGGCCATTCTGCCGTGCGGTACGGATCGAGTCAACGGCGCGATGTACTGGTGACCAGCCCAGTACGTCCTTTGCCCGTCGTGTATCAACAACACAGCTATGCCGGAGAAACGAAATATCGAAGGGCCAGGGGCGTAGCTTCGTGCGGTCTCCCACACTCGCCGACAGCCCGATCATCGACTCGAAAGTTGATGTAGGTTGCTGCCCAGATAGGCGGATTGCCTGCGAGATACAGACTGCGTCATCAGCCGCGAAGTTAAAGGCACCAGCGCACGGTGATAGTGCGGCGCGAACGATTGCGTCCACGGCATCATCAATGTGCAGCACCTGCATGCTCGGATCAAACCCCATGATGATGCGCGGACTGGGCTGAGCAAAGTACTCGATCAACGGTGACCAGCCACCCACAATCGGTGCGAAGCGCAGGATAGCGACGCTGAGTTCGGGGTGTTTGAGTGCGAACTCGGCCAGAAAATGCTCAACTTCGGCGAGGTCGCGCAGCAGGCCGCTCAGCCCGCTACGGGCGACGGGTCGAGATTCATTAAGAATGGTCGGATTCTTCGGGTTCGCCCCGTAGATACCGATATGGCTGCGCACTACCACATGCGACACACCGGCGGCGGCACATGCGCCGAGTATCTCCATCGTACCAATGACGTTCTGTTGCACAGCAACTTCGTGTCCCTCGACGGGGGCATCGGCTCCAGCAAAATCAAGGTGGATGAGCGTATCAACATGTTCGGCCTGTAGCAATTCGGTAAGCTGAACTCCGTTGAGGTGGGCGACCAGCCACTCGGCACGTCCAACCGGCGCGGGCGGCTCACAGCGAGCGATCCCGAGTACCGTCACCTCGTCATGTGTGCTGATTTGGCGTGCCACCTGGGCGCCAATCGCGCTGCCGATCCCATTGATCAAGACTGTGCTCATGATCTGGCCTCTATTAACATGCGTAGACAAGGTTTCAGGTGCTAGATTTCAGGTTTCAGGTCGAGCGCAGCAAGATGCAGCCAGTTCCCCTTATAGCAATCCTAATTCAGGTTGTAAAGAGGAGTCAAGGCTTTAGCCGGCTGAAGCCTTGACTCCTCTTCACGTTTCCAAGAGGATTGCTATATGTCAAAGGTACTGATCCTAATCCTCCCGCTGCCGCATATGCGGGAAGAGGATCACCTCACGGATGCTGGGTTGGTTGGTGAGTACCATCACAATACGGTCAATGCCCAGGCCCAGGCCGCCGGTGGGCGGCATCCCATACATCAGGGCGTTGATATAGTCGGCGTCCATCTGATGTGCGTCGGTGTCGCCAGCGGCAAAATCCTTGAGCTGGTCGAGGAATCGCTGTGCCTGGTCGAAGGGGTCGTTCAGCTCACTGAAGGCATTGCCGATTTCCATTCCAACGATAAACGCCTCGAAGCGCTCGGTGAAACTGGGCTGATCAGGCTTGCGCTTGGCCAGCGGCGACAGCTCCACCGGGTAGTCGGTAATAAACGTGGGCTGGATGAGCAGCGGCTGGACATACTCGCTGAACAGCTCGTCAACCTGCTTGGCCCAGGTGAGCTTACGCTCCACCTTCAGGTTGGCGGCGGTTATCGCCGCTTGGAGGGCAGCCAACTCGTTGACCTGAGCAATATCAATGCCGGTGTGTGTGTTGATCGCCTCGGCCATCGGGATTCGCGGCCAATCGCAGCCAAAGTCCAACTCGTGGCCCTGGAAGGGCACCAGAGTCGAACTCGTCACGGCTACGGCCATCTCGCGCAGCACATCCTCCACCAAGCGCATCATATCGCGGTAATCAGCGAACGCCTGGTAACACTCCATCATCGTGAACTCGGGGTTGTGGCTGCGATCCACGCCCTCGTTGCGAAAGTCCTTGCCGATCTCATAAACACCGGGGAAGCCGCCGACGATCAGGCGCTTGAGGTAGAGTTCGGTGGCGATACGCAGGTAGAGGCTCTGACCAAGCTGGTTATGGTAGGTGCTAAAAGGCCGCGCAGCCGCACCGCCATAGATTGGCTGAAGGATCGGTGTCTCTACCTCTAAAAATCCCCGCGAGTCAAGGACGCGGCGCATCGTACTGACCGCTAGGGCGCGGGCGCGGAAGATTGCGCGGCGCTCACTGTTGACGATCAGGTCCAGGTAGCGCTGGCGGTGGCGCTCCTCCACATCGCTCAGGCCGGCCCACTTCTCGGGCGGCGGGTTGATCGTTTTGGCCAGTACGCTGATTGTGTGGGCAAAGATTGACGGTTCGCCCTTCTGGGTGCGGCGCAGCACGCCCGTCACTTCAATAATATCGAAGGTATCAATATCATCGCGAAAACGTTCAAATAATACATCGCCCATCTCGGCGCGGCTGATCCAGAGCTGAATAGAGTCACTGCCATCCTCAATATGGGCAAAGGCGATCTTTCCCATGACCCGACGGGCACCAATGATGCGTCCGGCGAGGGTCAGGCTCGTCCCGGCCTCGGCAAGTGTCTCGAACTGCTCCAGGGCAGCGGCAATGTGATGGGTGCGTGCGCTGCTGGCGGGGTATGGGTTCAGGCCGGTCTCGCGCAAGCGATCAAGTTTTATCTTGCGCTGGGCCTGTAGGTCGTTCAGCTCCATGGTGCCCTATTCTGCGCGGCGATACGCGCCGCAGGTTGATCGATGCAACTCCTTCATTATACCATCCCTAGCATCGCCCCAAAGCCCGCGTTCCGAGATTGGCTGGTGCAAAGTCACGATGACTGATGAACGACTTTTGTTCTATTACGTTTTCGGGTACAATCCTTGTATGTTGTGGAATTTTGTGTGACCTATGGCGCGATCTATGGTGATGACACTGCGTGAGTTGCTTCGAGGGGTAGATCTGTTGGATGTACCCACAGGGTTCGATGCGCCCATTCTCGGAATCGCCTATGACTCCCGGCAGGTGCGGGCGGGCTGGCTGTTTGTGGCCATCCGTGGATTTCACACCGATGGACATCAGTATGTCTCTCAGGCGATAGATGCGGGTGCCTCTGCGGTGATGGTTGATGTGCGCTACTGGAGCGGTGCCAAGGTTGACGTGCCACTGATCCGCGTTGCCGATAGCCGGGCGTCTCTGGCTCCGCTGGCGGCGAACTTCTACCGACGACCGGGCATGAGCCTGCGCACGGTCGGGATTACCGGCACAAAGGGAAAAAGTACCACCACGGACCTAGTGAGCCAAGTGCTTGAGGGCGGCGGTTTCAGCACCGGCATGATCAGCACGGTAGACTTCAAGGTTGGCGCACGGCGCTGGCCAAACAGTACCCGCCAGAGTACTCCCGAGGCCCCTGAGATCCAGGGGCTGCTGCGCGAGATGGCCGATGCCGGCTGCGCCTACGCGGTGATCGAGTCAACCTCGCACGCCCTCTCGGCGCGCTGGAACCGCCTTGGCGGCTGCTGCTTCGACGTGGCGGTCTTTCTCAATATTACCCACGAACACCTCGATTATCACGGAAGTTTTGAGCAGTATCGCGCCGATAAGGCCCGCCTCTTCGAGATGCTAGGCGACTGTTCGCAAGGCGATGTATGGGCAATCGCCAACGCCGATGACCGCAGCCACTCCTATTTTCTTGCTGCTGCGCCTGCTCACGCCCGCAGGCTGACGTTTGGTGTACAGGCCGCCGCCGATGTGCGCGCCCACGAAGTTATTGCTGGGCCAGGTGGCTCCTCGTTACGGGTGACAACGCCGTGGGGCGAGACGCATCTACGACTCCAGCTTCCCGGTAGCTTCAATGTTTCAAACGCCCTGGCCGCCCTGAGCGTCGCTCTTAGCCAGGGTATTTCGCTGGAGCGAGCTACCGCCGCTCTGGAGTCGGTGCCTGGTATCCGTGGGCGCATGCAGCCGGTGAACCTGGGCCAGCCCTTCGATGTGATTGTGGACTACGCCCACAATCCGGACTCGTTCGATCAGGTGCTGAGCATGTTGCGCCCGCTTACGTCGGGCCGGATCATTGTTGTGTTTGGCAGCGCAGGCGAACGTGATCGGGCCAAGCGCGGCATCCAGGGCGAGATTGCCGGACGCTACGCCGATCTGCTGGTACTGACGGATGAAGACCCGCGTGGCGAGGATCCCGCCGCGATTATTGCGGAGATTGTCGAAGGGGCCGAGCGTGCCGGTAAGCGTGCCGGTGACGGCTACCTCTGCATCCCCGACCGGGCCGAGGCTATCCGTACCGCTGTGACCGCCGCCCGCCCCGGCGATCTGGTGCTGCTACTAGGCAAGGGCCACGAAGGTACGATTATCTACGCTGGTAGCGCCATTCCCTGGGACGAGGCGGAGTCTGCCCGCGAGGCGCTGCGCGCCTTGGGCTACGTATGATCGATCTGGCCCCCAACAACCCCTACGCCCTCACAATTACCTCGCCGATCATCGCGGCGGCGGGCAGTGTCGGCTACGGCGTCGAGGTGGCCCGCCACCTCGGGCTGGGCATACGTCCGGCCACGCACGGCCTGGGCGCTCTCGTCACCCGCAGCACTAGCCTGCGCCCGTACAAGGCCCGTCCCTTGCCCGAGATCATCGAGACGCCAGCCGGTCTGCTCTACCGAGGCGAGGCGCATAACCCCGGCCTGCGAGTGGTGCGCGAGCGTTTCGCGCCGATCTGGGCGACCTGGGATCTGCCGGTGGTGGTGAGTTTGTGGGGCGAGAGTGTGGCGGATCTGGCTGAGGCAGCCGCGCTGCTGGAGGGAGTCGAGGGGGTGATGGGCATTGAGATTCCGCTGGCTGCGCACGGGGCGCTCACGCCCGAGGCTGCCGGTCGGTTGGTGGCGGTACTACGCCGGGCCACCATGCTCCCGCTGATCGTGAAACTGCCCGGCCACGCCCCCGACATCCTGGCCCTGGCCCGCGCCGCCGTCGCGCACGGTGCCGATACCCTGGCCCTGATTGACAGCCTGCCCGCCGTAGCCCCCCTCCCCGACGGCACTCTGGCCGAAGGGCGGCTCTGCGGCCCGGCCATCGCACCCCTGGCCCTGGCCCTGGTATCCGCCGTCTGCGCCGAGGTTACCGTCCCGGTAATCGGCATCGGTGGGGTGCGGACTCCCGCCGACGCACGGGCAATGCTCGCCGCCGGGGCCACCGCCGTCGGCCTGGGCTCGGCCCTGCTCGCCGATCTCCGCGCCGGGGCGCGGATCTCCGCCGGGTAGAGACGCCCCGCCGGGGCGTCTCTACGATGCCTCGGCCCGATCCCGGGGGATCAGCCCCAGATCATCCGACGTCTGTGCATTCCGTCGCCGCAGTAGGTAGGTGCGGATCACGCCCTGATCCTCAGCCTCTTCTAAAAGGACGACGACCTGCTGCCAAGCGGCAATATCAATCAGCGCCGCAGTGGGTTGTCCATCTGGCCCTAGACATGGTTTGCAGATACGTTACAGTTCAGGCCAGAGTGTAGCATCTTGATGCGTTCGACCTGAAACCTGAAACCACGCACCTGAAACCTTGTCCTACTACGAATTGGACACTTTTTAGCGTCTCCGTGATCGTCATTGTGCCGCTCCTAACGCGATATAGTGTCGGGATGATAGCATAGCGAGTCGGACTGCACAATCTGCGCCGGAACCATCTCTACCGCAGCACCACCTCGCGCACATGCACGTGGGCCACATCCCCGACACCAGCCTGGAGGATTTCTAGGCGCAGCGTACTCAGCTCGCGCACGCCGCTCGGCAGATCCAGGCTCACGCTCGGGTCGGGCGGTAGTCCGCTGTAGTGCTGCTCTGCGACAGTCTGGAGACCACCGTCAGCTGGTGTGCCGATCAGACGCAGCGTGAGATCCATCGAGCCGAGGGTGAGCGTCACCCCGCCAATGCGGCGCGGCTGAGGGAATCGCAGTTCAATGATCAGCGGGTTGGCCTCAAAACCACGTATCAGCGTACTCGGGTCGCCGTCGAAAAGATTGTCCGGTGTACCCATATCCAGCATTGAGTGGGCTATCGTCACCGGCCCGCCAACATCAACCTGATCCACCACGAGCTGCGCACGGGCGGCTTTGTCGGCGGCGAAAATCGCGTCAACGTTATCAACATAGCGCATTCGCACCACGTAGAACCCCGGCTGGCCGTTCGGGTAGGGGATGATCCGCTCGGGCGCATCCATAATAAACTTACTATCTTTTCGCGCCCGCTCATATTCGTCAGACGGCATGATAAATATCTGGCGGGTCGGGTCGAGGGGCTGGCGCGAGACGGTGAAGGCGTCAATGTTGATTAACTCGACGCGGCTGGCCTGGGCTGGGGTGAGAAAAAACTCGATGTAGGCAATCGGGTTATTCGCCCAGGTCGGCGAGACCAGCAGTTGCGTATCTGGCTCGCGGGCCAACAGGTCGGGGATAGCTTCGCCGAAGATCTGCGGTGCGCCGTACTGCATCCCAAAAAGGCTATAGTCGCTGTACCAGGTCGGCCCATCCACCAGGGCCGTGCGCAGCAGCACCAGGCTCGCGGCGCTCAGCGTGAGGGCCACCGCCCCGGCGGCGATCCGGTAGCGCAGCCACCCCGCTACCCAGCGGTAGCAGGCATCCAGTCCGATGGCGAACATCATGGCGGCGGGTACCATCATCGCCAGTACGCGGGTAATACTGATTCCCACCAAGGCCGACGAAAAGGGCGCGGCCAGCACCGCCACCAGGAGTACCCGGTGTATCGGCGAGCGCAGCCGCATCACGCAGACCCCCAGCCCTACCACGATAAAGGGCAGCATCGCCAGGGGCAGGTGGCCCATGCCCAGCATCCGGTGGCGCTCAAGATCAACCGTGTTGGGCAGAAACCAGTAGAACGGACTCATGCCCGCGAGGTAGTTCGCGCCAAAGGTGGCCAGTTTCTCGCTCAACGGAATCCTGTGCGTCCAGTAGGAGTCGAGGGCGCGCATCTGCTCCCCATAGGCGTCGGGCTGGAGCACACGAAAACGCACCAGGGGCAAAATAACGATCAGCAGTGTGGCAGACGCAGCGCTGATTACCTTCCAGCCCTGGCGTACATGGTAGCGCAGATCCGAAAAAAGCAGCAGCAGGCCGCTTACCAGCATCACGCCCTGGCCGTTCGTGTAGGCGTAGAAGGTCATCGCCCCAAAGATAATTGCGGGGAAGGCCCACATCGCGCCACGGGTGCGGTAGAGCAGGTAGCAGCAGAGAAAACAGGCGTAGAACGCCACCATCATCACCGTCTCAAATGCGGTGCGCGAGTGCAAAAACCAGGCCGGGGCGACCGTGAGAGCCAGCGGGCCAGTCCACCAAAAACGGCTCTGAAAAACCAGGCGCAGGGCTAAAGCCACTGCCACCAGGGCCAGCATACTCACCGCCACCGAGGTCGCCCGAGTCAGGAAGGCCGAGCTACCAAAGAGGGCCGTGCTGATCAGGTGAACATAGACGCTCAGGCCCAGGTTCCACTTTTCGGCGTTGAGAAAGTAGGGCGGCAGAAACGTGCCATCGGCGCTGCGCAGGCCATTCGCCAGCAGCGCACGGGCCAGGTTCGTTTGGATAGCCTCGTCGCAGAAGAAATAGATCGGGAAGGTGCCGAGACCCACGAGTCGCGTCATCGCGTAGAGCAGCAGCCCGACGGTAAGAATGAGGGCGTCGGACAGGCAAAGCTGGGCCAGAACACCCCTCTGGCCCAGCGGGCGGGACAGGTCGGCCCCGCTCGGCTTCCCAACGGCGGGCCGCAAGTTCTCTCCGGCAACAATCAGCATTGGCCCAGCCGGAACAATGAGCTGAACTGGCGTACCCTCCGGCAGATCAAGCGGCTCGTCGGGGCGGATCACCCCATCACAATAAACCGCACCAACAATGCGGCTCGCAGGAATACGGTTCGGCTCAGGGGACTCTGACATGGGATGGAGCCTGCGCAGGGGGTGGATTGACGTGTCTGGGAGTATACGCGATAACGACCATCTCCGCCCGCAACCCATCTCTCGCTCTGCGCCTTGGCGTCTTTGCGTCACACGAGCGTATGGTGTGACGCAAAGACGCCAAGGCACAGAGATGTGGCAGTATGTTTTTTAGTGCGTAGCAGCCGTCGCTCGTGCAACAGGTACCTCGTCAGCGGTCCGGCTACGCAGCCCAAGAGCCAGGAACAGCAGCAAGAAGCAGGCTACACCGCTCACAAGATAAGCCAGGGTGTAGCCCGAAACCCCGCCGCCGCCGCTGGCCGCTACCGCGCCCACCAGCGCACCACTCAGCAGTTGGCCCACCCCGGTGAAGACGGTCACAGCGCCCTGGGCGGCGGTGCGATCCTCGGGAGGGGCGTCGTTGAGCATAATGTAGCGGATGGGCGCACCAAGCAGGCTGGCTAGGCCCAGGCCAATCAGGATGCTGGCTGCGTAGAAGGCCCAAAGCTGCGCACCCAACAGACCCAGCAGCAGCAAGCCTGCTGTCAGCAGCAGCGTACCGACGATAATCACCAAGCGCGGGCCGACCTTGTCGAGCATTCGGCCAGCCAGGGGCGAGCCGACCGCCATTGCCAGCACCACCGGCAGCGTCATATAGCTGGCCGTACTCACGCTCACCCCATAAGCAACCACCGCCAGACTTGGCAGGAAGACAATCACGCCTTCGCCCAGGCCCGCCCCGATACTCAGCCCGTTCGCCAGTCCCAACTGCCGCGTGCTGATCAGCGTGCGGCGGATCAGCGGATCGGCGGCGCGGCCCTCGGCCCACCAGAAGGCTGGCGTGGCAGCTACCGCCATCAGCAGGAAGGGCCAAACCAGCGGCGTGGCAAGGCTGTCCAGCAGGTTCTTGGCGTCTAGGTTGCTTGCGCCCACCGTCAGGCCACCCAGCAACAGGGCTAGGGTAATCATACCAAGCACGTCAAAGGGCAGGGGTTTGGACGCCCCCGTGGCCGGTAGCACATTCCAGCCCAGGATTACTACCACTATCGCCACCGGCAAGTTCACCAAGAAAATCCAGTGCCAACTGATGGTGAGCAGCAGCGCGCCCAGGATCGGCCCGATGATGAAGGCCAGCCCGAAGACTGCGCCGATCATGCCCAGGGCGAAGCCCTTGCGCTCCGGCGGGAAGCTGTCGCCTACTACGGCACTGGCTACCGGGAAGATACCACCCGCGCCGATGCCCTGGAGCGCCCGACCAATTAGCAGCACCAGAAAGCTCGGCGCAGCGGCGGCAACCGCCGACCCGAGGGCAAACAGTCCCACCGCCAGCATATAGGCCGGTCGCCGCCCGTAGCGGTCGCTCAGCTTCGACATCAGCGGTGCGCCCAGCAGGTTCATAAACACGTAGATCGTAAAAATCCAGGCACCCGCCCGATCATCCACCTCGAACCACCCTCGCAAGGCCGGCAGGGCCGGCCCGACAATGGCAATGTCCAACGCGCCCATCAGGACGCCCAAAAACAGCACGGTAAGGACCAACTTCAGCGATGCCCCGCCCTTTGATGTCGTCATAGGTTCCTTCCTTTAGTCAGAACTGACTATTCCTGAACTGACTATACTATGACACGGCGGCGCTGTCAAGACTTGTGAAGAACCGCGCCCTGTGCTACACTCTGCCCTGCGCGACTGGCGACCCCGCCGGTCGCCCTGTTTTGTGTCGCTGTATAAGTATTGTGCGCTGCCGGGCGGCACGCACAAGATGAGGAGCAGCTCCCCATGGCTATCCACCAGACCGTTAACGCCCACGTGCGTACCGTACTCGGCAAGAAGGTCAAGTATCTGCGCAAGAGCGGCCAGATCCCGGCCACCGTCTACGGCAAGAACTTCGACCCCATCTCCGTCCAGGTCAGCGCACGCGAGTTCGAGATCAGCTTCCGCAAATCGGGCCGCACCTCCGTGATTGACCTGTCAATCCAAGATCATGGCGTCCAGTCGGTCTTCGTACAAGACATCCAGCGCCACCCGGTAAGCCGGGGGATCCTTCATATTGACTTCAAGGTGATTGACCTGAAGAAGGCCGTGCATATGGAAGTGCCCCTCGTGGCCGTCGGCGAATCCCCGATGGTTGCCCGTGGCGATGCCCTGCTCAACCACGTGCTGAACTCGCTGATGGTCGAGGCGCTACCGAACGACCTGCCCCAGCACATTGACATTGACATCAGCGGCCTGGATGCGCTGGACAAGAGCATCCACGTGCGCGATCTGACCGCACAGGTGAGCTACAAGATCCTCGCCGACCCCGGTCAGGTACTGATCTCGCTCAGCCAGTTGCGCGCCTCTGAGGATATTGTGGCAGCCGAGGTGCCAGTCGAGCCGGAACTCATCCGCAAGCCCCGCGCCGAGGAAGAGTAGTATTTACTGGCAGTCGTGCAAAAATCGCCCTATCACTTGCCGTTCGCTCATTTATCCAGGTGGTTCAGACGAATGTACGGTC
>JBAXMH010000037.1:0-25634 GCA_037134395.1 Chloroflexales bacterium | reverse complement strand
TGCCTCCTGCCTCCTGCCTCCTGCCTCCTGCCTCCTGCCTCCTGCCTCCTGCTCCCGCGAACTGCGGGGGAGGAGTCTCGCTCGAATTCACGCAGTTTACACACCACATCATGACTCTGTCCGGTGACATGCGCGGTGGGATCGTAGGGTAGGGCGTCGCTGAGGAAGGGTGCGCAGAGCGGGTGGGCATGGCCGATGCGACGGGGGATGCCGGCCAGGGCGACGAGGGCTGCGCCCCACCAGTGGTCGTCGCGCAGGAGCAGGGCGGCATCGTACCGGGAGCGGCGCAGCAGAACAGCATAGCGCAGCAGCAGCCAGTAGGGGTGCAGCGGGTTCGGGCTGGCGCGGGTGAAGCCGGGGAAGGGCAGATCGAGCAAGATGTCGAGATCGGGGTTTGTGGCCCAGATCACCCGCGACCAAGGGCCAACCAGGCCGGTGATCTGGGCCTCTGGCAGTGCGACGCGCAACTGACGCAGGGCCGGAGTGGCCAGGAGCAGGTCGCCCAGGGCATCGGGTTTAAGGACGAGGATGCGCTGGATCGGGGATCTGCGGCGGGTGCCGAGCCGCGACAGGACGGCGAGGATGAGGAGGAAGATGCGACGCATCCGGTACATAGCGCAGTCCCATCCCGGTTGTAAAGAGAGGAGTCAAGGCTTCAGCCGACTAAAGCCTTGACTCCCCTTCGCTCCCCCGCGATCCTGCTCCCTAGAAGCACTACCTTGCCCCCTCACCCCCTGCCCCTCTCCCACCGGGGGAGAGGGGAGATTTCCGCATCAGGATGTGCTAGGCTCCCCCTCTCCCGTTCTGGGAGAGGGGGCTGGGGGGTGAGGGTTGAGCGGCGGTAGATTCCTTATGTGAAAGGTATTGGCTTTAGCCGGCTAAAGCCGTGACTCCCCAGGGTGAGGGTTGAGCGACGGTAGATTCCCTTAGACATGGTTTCAGAGATGCCGAGTTTACTTTACAGCCTTGGCATACTTACCCCCCCTAGCCCCCCCGCAAGCGAGGGGGAACCAATGCATTGTCCCCCCCCGCGAGCGGGGGGGCTAGGGGGGGTAAACTGTAAGAAGCTGTCTGAAAAGGTTACATATCCCGCAATTCCCCCTCCCCAGCCCTCCCCCGATGGGGGAGGGAGTCGACTCCTCCCCCCATCGGGGGGAGGTTGGGAGGGGGCGGTGACTTTTCAGACAGCTTCTAAAGTATCTGCGAACCTTGTCTTAGAAGAGCATCGCCCCCGACTCGCGGGCCAATTGGCGCAGGCGCTCGCTGGCGGGCTTATTGCTGCGCTTCTCCTCTTGCTCGGCCAGCGTGTTGAGCTGCGTAACGAGAGCGGGCGTGATCTTGGCCACGTTCTTGCGCAGCAGCTTGGTGGCCTCCTGGGGCGTCTCGACAAGCATCAGCTCGTTGATGAAGCGCTCCTCGGGCGAGAGGCGATCCTGAATAATCTGAACCGCCGCCTCACCGAGGGCGTCAATTCGGGCGGCTATTTCCGCTTGGCCGGCACGCTGAGCCGCACCGATGTTGGCCGAGAGAACCATCAAGAACGCTTCGCTAACCTGATCGGCGTTCGCGTGAAGGGCCGCCATCGGGTCTTCATCTGTGAGTATGGTGTGCAGGAGATTACTGCCTGCCTCAAACATCTCCTGGGCCTGACGATCAAGCTCCTCAACCAGATCGAGGATGCGGGTACGGCGGGCGGTGAGAGCCTCGGCCTCGACCGTCTGCCCCGCAGACTCCTGCTGCTCGATCCGCGCCGTCCATGCCTCAAAAAAGCCATAGTCAATGAAGGCCCGCAACTCGGCCACCGTCTCCTCAAGCTCGTCGTCGGGCACCGCAGCCAGACGATCCAGCGCAGCGGCGATCTCGGCCTCATCCTCCGCACTCGGTTCGTCATCACCCAGCGCAGCGGCCAACTGATCGCGCACCTGCTCCAGCAGCGCCCGCGACTCCGCTTGGCTCGGCGGAGTCGAGCTGATAAAGGCATTGAGAGTGGCGAAAAATTCAGGAGTCAGATCGGCGCGATTGGCCGCGACCACCTCATCAAATCCAACCCCATCAGCGACGGCACCGGCCAGTTGGCTGATCAGTTCAACGCGGCTGCGCTGGGCGTCGAGCATCTCACGCGAGATTCCATCAGCCTCCAGAACTACATCCAGGAGCGAGGGCAGGGTCAGAAAGCGGCGCGGGTTGAGCAGATAGGCTCGTGGCGCATTGGGCGGCAGCGACTTCATGATAAAGCTGCTGGCCTCACCGACAAAGCGCTCCTGCTCGCCGGGCGGGGCGTTCAGTTCCTGCGGGAAATAGACCAAGCAGAGTTGCTTGGCACTGTCGTGGTAAATCAGCGGCGTACCGAGCATACTACCGGTCTTACAGTTCGGACAGACGGCCACGTTCAACTGGCCGCTAAGCAGAGCCTGCTTCAGCTCAGGCTGCTGGGACACATCAACCAATGTATAGACGCCGGCGCGGAAGGGCGTACCGCAGGCGGGGCAGGTTATCTGTACCGGCTGGGGGGCAACAGGGGGCATGTCGGTCTCCAATGATGGCAGGTAACTGTCTGGGGGCCAATTATAGTACACTTTTCTCTGGCGTTTTATCGCACGATACTCAGTTTGTAGGGACAATCCCTACGGGGTAGACTACCACACCCCCGATCCCATTGCCAAAGGCGTTTGGGATTGCGTATGCTCGCTTGCACCGTTTGCCTGGTGTGATTCTCTCGCCTACGACAAACTGTCAGGCTGAAACCCGGCACCTGAAACCTTGTCTTACATATCAAGCCGTACCTTTGCGCCGAAGTTCTTCTTGTCCTTACTGGGGAAGTAGGTCAGGCACGCCGCATCCAGCAGGTCAGCGCTGAGGGTTGGCGTCTCCATGTTGTACTTGGCAATCGAGAGCATCTGGTCAATGATGTCGCGGGGCTGGCACATGCGGAACGGTCGCTCGTCGGGCAGGTACCATTTCTTAATCAGGTAATCAACACCGCGATCATCGTAGGGGATCCGGCGCACCTTGCACATGATCTTCCAGATCTCGCGGTACTGCGCCTCGGTCGGGTCAATGATCTCGAATTTGAACTTGATGCGCCGCAGCAGCGCGTCGTCGCCGAGATCCTTGGGGTCAAGGTTGGTACTGAACATAATGAGTTGGTCGAAGGGGATCTGCATCTTCTGGCCCGTCACCGTGTTCAGGTAGTCGTAGCGCTTCTCCAGGGGCACAATCCAGCGGTTCAGCAGGTCGAAGACGCGCACTTGCTGGCGACCAAAGTCGTCAATCAGGAAGATCCCGCAGTTGGCCTTCATCTGGAAGGGAGCCTCGTAGATCCTCGATGTGGTATTAAAGATCAGGTTGAGCTGCTCAAGAGTCAGTTCGCCACCACACACCACCACCGGACGACTGATCCTGATCCAGCGTTTGTCAAATTCAATGTCCTCCGGCAGCTTATTGCGTGGCGGCTCGTGGACAATCGCGTCGTACATTTTGATCACCGCGCCATCGGCATAGACCGTGTGCGGGATAAAGACATCATCGCCCATCAAGTGGGTAATCCGCTCAGCGATGGTCGTCTTGCCATTGCCGGGGTAGCCGAAGAGCATCATCGAGGAGCCGGAGTTCACTGCGGGGCCGACCATGTTCAAGATCGACTCGTCAATCACCAACCCCTCAAACGCCTCGCGGATGTTCTTGCGCGTCACCTTAACATTTTTTACCGTCTGAATCTTTACCGACTCAATCCAACGGTCAATCGGCACCGGGCACGGCCCGGAATACTGGGTCTTGCCCAGGGCAGCCTGGGCCGCCTCCATGCCACGCGGCGTGAGGACGTACTCGTAATTCACGTCGCCAAAGCCGCGCTGGCCAACGATGTCAATATGTTCTAGCTTACGGAGATCGCTGATCAGAGGCTCGACGATGGCGTAGAACAGGCACAGATGCTCGGCCATCTCGCTGCCGGTCATGCGGCCTTTATTATAGAGAACACGGAGAAAATGCTCGGTGACGAAAGTGCGGTTCAGCCCGGTCTCCTCAATGACCTGAGGAACCTTAGGGGTAAAGCTGTTGCGGAGTTGGGGGTGGGCCTCCTCCTCTGTCGGTGGTGGGTCGCCTAGCACCCGTAGGTTGGCCAGGTTCTCACCCCGAGCGCGAGCCTCCTGGATCAACTGCTCAAGATCCTGAATGTGCATGGTTAAATGCAGTAGGGCGTCAGTGTCGCTGCGGTTTTGGGCCTCCTTCAGACAGGCATAAACAGCTCTAGCCACGGTATACTTTACGCCGTCAACGTAGAGATGGTGTAGGTACTCGGTGTCGCGCACGTAGCAGTCACGCGGGTGCAGATCGCGGGCAAGCATCTCATCGTATGACTTTTGATCCACCAAGACACGCATAGATCTTCCTTCCCGTTTCGCTCATCCACGTGAGACATTATACTCTCGCCCCTACCAACGCCGGTAGAAATAGCGCCGGTTGGGAGCTGAGGCCGTGCAGGTGGCCTTCGCGACCACGAGCCGAGGGCTTTAGCCCCACGGCGATGCGATGCTAGAACGTTGCACACGCCCTCGTTTCTCTACGACACGACTACGCAGTGATCAGGAATTATGGTATAATTTCGCCAACGAAGCTTTGTAGTGTTTGCATGTTCGGCGCACCCTGTGCGTGTATTTTCTCAGCCCTGTACATCGTTGGCTGCCTCGTCGAAATACTCGCTACCGGCAACTCTTAGGTGCAGTAAGAGTTCTGGTCTATCACCCAGTACTAACTTTACTTGCACGCGAGATTACGGCATGATTCCTGCAACTACTGACTTGTCCACCATGGTACGCGAGGCAGGCTACCACCTGATACGTATCGAGCAGGTGCGGGTGAACCGCTGGCTGCTCCTCGCTGAATCCTCTGAGGGTAAGGTGATGATCTTGGCACAGCAACGCCCCCTGATCAACGCCTCTGATGTGCAGGATCTGGCTGAGCAGCTGCGTCTGAATAACGTCAGCATGGGCTATCTGTTGGCCGTGGACGGGCGCTTTACCCCCGAGGCCCAGCGCACTGCTCTCGAACTGCGACTGCCCCGGATTGTTCTCTGCGGCACTATCCCACCCGTAGGCCATGCGGTAGCCGTCACACGTCTTCAGACGGCATAAGTGGACGGATTCTTCCTCTCTGACTGGCGCATGTTCATGGCCGCCATCCGCCATTGGTTTGCTGGTGGCGACCCCTACGGCCCCTTTACCGGATTTCTTGGTACAGCCCACCACGCGGGTGCCTATGGCTACCCTCCGCCGACGCTTATCCTCGCTACGCCCCTGGCCTTGCTCCCCTGGCAGTTGACCGGCGTACTTTTTGTGCTGGCCTCAGCCCTCTGCTTCGAGCGCTGGGTTCGTCGCACAAGCCACCGTAGCGGGCTGCCCTGGATGCTGCTCTGGCTGCCGCTCTGCCAGGGTCTCGTCCTTGGTCAAACCACGCTGATCGCCCTAGCGGCGCTTGTTTTCGCCGAACTGTACGATAACGAGGGTCACGAGCATCGCGCTGGCTTTTTACTGGCGCTGGCTGTGCTGAAGCCCCAGATATCCATTCTGGCTGCGGCATGGTTGCTCCTGCGCGGACTCCGTGCGCGCCACTACCAGATGCTGCTGACCTTCTTCGGCGTTAGTGTGGTGATCTGGGTTGTCGCTCTGCTTATCGCTGGCCCGCAGATTGTCCCGCAGTGGGTGGCCGGGCTGATTGTCTACGACGACCTGCTCCCTGACCGACTGCTGCTCTTCCCGCCATTCGGCCCACTGATCGGCCTGATGGCCCTGCTCCTCTGGTATCGCCACGGACGCGGTGATCTCTTCGGCCTGCTGATACTGCTCAACCTGCTCTTTTACCCGCTCTCGGTCGTCTACATGACAGCGGCGGTGGCCTTCGTGGTCATCCGCTGGCGTCGCGACTGGTCCTGGTACCCCCTGGTCTTTAGCTGGATCATCCCCGTGGCCTTCCCTCTGGTCGTTCGCACCCCCGATACGATTGCCGGCTTGACCCAGGCAATTGTGGCCACGGGCCTGCTCGCTGGTCTGTTGCCGGGAGGGCTACAGGTATGGCGAAAGAGACGTTCATGCGATTCGCGCACACCACTGAGGTGAAATATAGGCCAGGTGTCGGGTAGGGGCGCGTCGCGACGCGCCCCTACGATCCCATTTTCATCTGGTGTTGTGCGGCGGAGCCGCATGGTTGCCTGCGATGAAAATGGCCGCTGATGCCCGACTATCGGCTATTTTCATGTGAGCCGAAGACCCTTCAGGGCTGATGCAAAGTCCTCAGATTGCCGCCCGCTCCCCCACCCCCAGCCCCTCCCCCACGCGGGGGGAGGGGAGCCAGATCTCTTTCTGGTGCGAAATACCCCCTCTCCCCTTGTGGGAGAGGGGGCAGGGGGAGAGGGGGTTCACTGACTTTGCATCAGCCCTGGAAGACCCTTGCCGGAGGTAGCGGTGTAGACGTGCTACAATTGCACCTATGAGTGAGCATAAGCTGCCCGCCACCCAGGCGGCTCACGAGCTAGATTTTATTAGCCATAGCCCCGCACAGACCGAGCGGATCGGCCAACGCCTCGGCGAGCAGTTCGCCGCAGGTGATCTCGTCCTGCTCATTGGTGATTTTGGGGTCGGTAAGACGCATCTGGTCAAGGGTGTGGCCCGTGGGCTAGAGTCGAATGATTTGGTGACTAGCCCGAGCTTTGTATTGGTGAATGAGTACCGGGCGGGCGCTGCCCGTCAGCATATGCCGATCTACCACGTCGATCTGTACCGGATCGCTGAGGTGGACGAACTGACCACCATTGGCCTCGATGAACTCTGGGACGGCGACGGCATCTGCCTGATTGAGTGGCCTGAGCGTGCCGCCGCGATGCTGCCCGCTGAGCATATGGCTATTTTTATGCAGCACCTGAGTGAGACGAAGCGTCGCCTACGCCTTGCCCCTCGCGGACAGCGCTATGTGGAATTGCTCGATCATTTTAAGGGGATAACCTTCGGGTGATATGCTTCTCGCTATTGACACCGCTACCACGATCACCGGCCTAGCCCTCTGCGACGAGGGTGAGATTCTGGCCGAGTGTGTCTGGACCTCGGGACGACACCACAGCGCACAACTGATGCCTCAGATGGATCTGCTGCTGCGCCACGTTGGTGTAGGTCGTGAGTCGTTGCGTGCCGTGGCCGTGGCCCTCGGGCCAGGGAGCTGGAGCGGCCTGCGCGTTGGTTTGAGCGTGGCCAAGGGCGTAGCCCTCGCTGGCGGCATGCCAATTATTGGGGTCAGTAGCCTGGAAGCCCTGGCCTACCAACAGCAGCGCGGCGGTGTGCCGATCTACCCGCTGATCCGCCTTGGACGCGACCGCTTCGCCAGCGCCGAGTTTGCCTTCGACAATGGCATTGAGCGCCGCAGCCCCGATCACAACATTGGACTGGACACGCTCTGCGCCGAGGTGGTTGACCGCGCCCTTTTCTGTGGCGATCTTAACGCCGCTGTGCGCGGGCAGATCCAGGCGATTCTTGGCGAACGGGCTATCTTTCCCTCGCCCGCAGCTACCCTGCGCCGCCCCGGATTTCTTGCTGAATTGGCCTGGCAGCGATTCCAGAGCGGCGCGTGCGACGATAGTGTGGCTCTGGAGCCGATCTATCTCGGCGAGGCCGTGAAAGCGAAGGGCTGAGGGCTAAGCATCAGCCCTCAGCCCTCAGCCCTCAGCCCTTCAAAGGTGTCTATGTCTGCCCTGAGTCGCTTTGAGCAGTTGATGGAACAGATGGTCGAAGGGTCGGTGGCCCGGCTGTTCCGCAGCCCGGTGCAGCCGATCGAGATTGCGCGCCGCCTGGAGCGGGCAATGGAGGGCCAGCAGTCAATTAGTGTCAAGCGCGTGATTGTGCCGAGTAGCTACCGGGCCTACCTGCACCCGCAGGACTTCACTGCCTTCCAGCCGGTGCGCGCCCAGCTTGAGCAAGAGATGGCATCGTACCTGAGCGACCTCGCCGCCGAGCGCGGGTTCACAATGCTGGAACATCCGCGAGTCGCTCTGGCGGAGGATGCGGCGGTGCCCAAGCGCAGCATCCAGGTGGTCGCTGAACTGGCCAACTCGCAGCCTGCCGAGATGACCCAAGTGATGTCGGCTACAGCGGCGCTAGCGGCCCCGGCGCGCCGTAGCCACGCTATGCTGCTGCTCCACACAGACGCCGGGCCGCAGCCCATCCCGATCGAGAGTACGACGGCCACCCTCGGTCGTGGCTTGGGCAATGATATTATTTTGGATGATACCCGCGTCTCGCGACACCACGCTCAACTGCGCTATAAAGCCCGTCGCTTCTGGCTCACCGACCTCAACAGCACCAATGGCACCTTCGTCAACGGCGCACGGGTGGGCGAGACGGCTCTGCGCGATGGGGATATGATCTCGCTCGGCGGTTTGGAGATGACGTTTAAAGAGTAGGGGCGTAGCAGCACCCAGTCGCTCCGCGACTGGGTGCTGCTACGCCTTTACATAATTATTATGTTTGACATTGCAAATCTCTCGATCGGTGTGATCATCCTGCTCCTACGTGTGGCCGTCGTCTTCCTGCTCTACTTCTTTCTCTGGCAGGTAATGCGCGTAGTTGCTCGCGATCTGCGGGCGGGTTCGGCATCCTCGACACAGCCGAATCCCTACGGCCAACTGGTGGTGTCCAGTTCTGGTCCGACCGGCATCCCGGTGGGGAAAGTCTTCCCTCTGAACCCGATGATGGTGATTGGTCGCAGCATCGAGACGGAGGTGGCGCTCAACGACACGTTTCTTTCATTGGAGCATGCTCGTCTTGAGCGCCGCAACGGTGTCTGGATGCTAGAGGATCTGAACAGTACCAACGGAACCTTCCTCAACGGCTTTGAGGTGCGTGCGCTTACCGAGGTGAATGATGGCGATGTGATCCGTGTCGGCCACGTTGAACTGAAGGTGACGGTTCGCTAGAATCATGCCTTTTACATGTGCAGAGTGCTTAATTCGCTATCTCTGGTTAAGAAATAACCATTATGCTGGGTTGTATTGCCATTGTGATACAAATCACAATATGCACTCTAAGGCATCAGGACGATAACCCCTAGAAATGGGTCGTTTTGCATCGCTCGGTATGCTGTGCTATACTTCTCGCGCCCAACTGAGTACTGTATAGCCACGGAGGGATCCCGCGATGCTCGCGAACTATGCCTTTATTGGTATCTTCTTTGTGGCCTCGTTCAGTTTTCCCCTCGCCCCCCTGGTTATGGCTTTCTTCCTCCGGCCCAAACGACCAACGCCGCTGAAACAGTCGACGTATGAGTGTGGCCTTGAGGTGATTGGCGATCTCCGGGTGCAGTTTAAAGTGCAGTACTACCTCTACGCCCTGGCCTTTGTGATCTTTGACATAGAGGTGGTCTTCCTTTACCCGTGGGCGGTGGCCTTCCACAAACTGGGGATGTATGGCTTTACGGCGGCGGCGGTCTTTTTGGTGATGCTCTTCGCCGGTCTGGTCTACGAGTGGCGCAAGGGTGCGTTGGAGTGGGTGTAGGAATTTAAGATTGTGGGTTGTGGATTGTGGGTTGCTACGGCAGTCTAAAATCTAAAATCTGAAATCTGAAATCTGAAATCGAGATATGGCAGACGCAAACAACATCCAGCAGGATCTTGAGCAGCAGGGGATCTTCCTCTCAACGGTCAACCGCTTTTATAACTGGGGGCGGCGTTCGTCAATCTGGCCGATGTCGTTTGGCCTCGCCTGCTGCGCTATCGAGATGATGGCTTTCGGTCTGAGCCGCTATGATGTCGCCCGCTTCGGAGCCGAATTGTTCCGCGCCTCACCGCGCCAGTCCGACCTGATGATTGTCGCTGGGACTGTTACAAAGAAGATGCTGCCCCAGTTGGTGCGGCTCTACAATCAGATGGCCGAGCCGCGTTATGTGATCTCGATGGGTGCCTGCGCAACCTCCGGCGGTCCCTTCCGCGATGGCTACAATGTGGTGCGCGGGGTTGACCTGTTCATCCCCGTGGATGTCTACATTCCCGGATGCCCGCCGCGCCCCGAAGCGCTGCTGCACGCTTTGATCACACTCCAGGAGCAGATTGATAATCAGAAACTCGGTCGGCTGCGCTGGTATGGTAAGGGCGAGAAGCCGCAGATGCAGGATTTTCCGGTGCCAACCTTCGGTGCCCAGGGTCTTGAGATTGATGGCAAACTGGTTGACCCGGTGGGCGGATTGCCGCTGGTGAGCCCCTATACCTCGCCTGAGTACGGCGAGCAGAAGAGCGGGCAGATCGAACACCCCGAGATCGTGCGCCACTTCCCGATTATGGATCCTTCGGTCGCGCTGGAAGACGCGCTCAAGGCCCGTGGAATCGCCCCTGAAATGGCTGCCAATGATCTCAAGCGCGGTGGGGTGTCCAATGCCTAACCTGAGTGCTGAGGATCTGCGCGTACGTCTGGGTCGCGATCTTCCCGGTGCAGTGCAGAGTGTGTCTCCGCTGAAGGTGGTTCCGCCGCCCGCACAGGGCCACGCCCCCGCCGCTTTCATTACCGGCGACACGCTGGTGGAGACCGCTCGGATTGTTGATGTCGCCCTGTATCTGCGCGATAGGTTGAACTACGCCTACCTCTCTGATATCTGTGTGGTGGACTATCTGGCCGACGAGATCTTCGAGATCGTCTACCGGTTCTACACGGTCGAGGGTGGCTCCTCCCTGGCGCTCAAGGTTCGCGTGCCACGCGAGAACCCTGTGGTGCCGTCGCTGACGCCCCACTGGCCGGGCGCGAACTTCCACGAGCGCGAGGCGTTTGACCTCTACGGGATTGTGTTTGTCGGCCACCCCTACCTTCACCGCATTTATATGTGGGACGAGTTCGAGGGTTTCCCGATGCGTAAAGATTTCCCCAGGCAGGGCGATAAGTATATTGGCGAGGACGAGTAAGAGAGGGGTCGAGGGAGGGATGACCCTCGCTCGACCCCTCCCCCGATGGATTACTCAGGTATGCTGAAAACGGAAGAACTCCAGATCAATATTGGGCCGCAGCACCCCTCAACGCACGGCGTGTTTCGTATGCTGGTGACGGTGGACGGTGAGACGGTCACCGATCTCAAGCCGGTCTTTGGCTATCTGCACCGTAACCACGAGCAGATTGCAGAGGTGAACACCTACCTGCAAAATATGCCCTATACGGATCGGCTGGATTACTTCAACGCAATGGCGAACAACCAAGCCTACGCCATGGCGGTGGAGAAAATGGTCGGGATTGAGGTACCCGAGCGCGCCGAGTATCTCCGCGTGCTGATGGTTGAGTTGACCCGTATTCTCAACCACGCCGGTGCTCTGGGCTTCCTGATCAACGATATGGGGGCGTGGCAGACTCAACTCGCCTTCGGTATGCGCGAGCGCGAGAAGATCCTTGATCTTTTCGAGTCAGTCTCGGGGGCGCGCTTGATGTGCAACTACTTCCGCTTTGGTGGAGTTGCCCGCGATCTGCCGCCGGACTTTATGCCGCGCCTGAAGGATCTGTTGGTCGCTATGCCGGCCTTCGTGGACGAGATGGAGCGCCTGCTGCGCGAGAACGAGATCCTGCTCCAGCGGTCCGAGGGTATCGGTATTCTGCCCAAGGATCTGGCCCTGGCCTATAGCGTCACCGGGCCAGTGCTGCGTGGCTCCGGCGTAGCCTACGATATTCGGCGGGCCGAGCCCTACAGCATTTACGACCGGCTTGATTTTGATATTCCCGTCGGTTCGGTGGGCGATGTCTACGACCGCATTTTGGTACGGATCGAGGAGATGCGCCAGAGCAGGCGAATCATCGAGCAGGTGGTTGCGCAGTTGCCCGATGCGCAGGGCGGACACATCAACCCCAAGGCCCGCCAGAATGTGCGCCCGCCGGTGGGCGATGTCTACGCCCGCGTTGAGACGCCGAAGGGCGAACTGGGCTTCTATCTGGTCAGCGATGGCTCTAGCAAGCCCTATCGCTACAAGGTACGTGCGCCCTCGTTCATCAACCTCACGCCCCTTGGCGATATGTGTCGGGGCTACAAGGTTGCCGATATGGTCGTGATCCTGGGCAGCATTGATATCGTGATGGGCGAGGTGGATCGGTGACGATTGAAATGCAGCGTGGCGGTGTGATCGTGATGGATCGGCGCAGAGGTAAACTGCGCGCCGGACAGGGTCTGCTCCAGGGTCTCAAGGTTGTCTGGGATCACTGGGCCGGTTCGTTCCGCACGAATGATAACTTCAGCAAGATCCACGGCACTTTTACGGTCGAGTACCCCGATGCGCGCCTGCCGATGCCGCAGGCGTACCGGAATATGCCGGTGCTGCTCTTTGATGATGAGAGCGGCCACGAGCTATGTACCGGGTGCTATCAGTGTCAGCGGGTCTGTCCGCCTCAGGTGATCCACATCACGCAGGCGAAGGATCCGGTCACTGGCAAAATGGTGCCGGCCGCAACAGAATTCATCATTGAGTACGATGCCTGCATGAGCTGCGGGTTCTGCGCTGAAGTCTGTCCGTTTGACTCGATCAAGATGGATCATGTTTACGAGCTATCCACCGCTGATCGGGTCTCGCTCACGATGCACAAGACGCAGCTCAACCGGCCGATCTCGTACTACACCGGCATCGCGCCGGATCTGTGGGCCGAGGCGCAGGCTGGGGCGATGAAGAAACTCCAGGGCAGCATCAAGCGCCGCCCTGATGTGATTGGCCTTGCATCGAGCCTGACCGAGAAGATTAAGGCTCGTCGCTTAGAATTGGCCGCTGCAGCGGCTGCGGCTCCCGCTTCGGCTATGCCTGCGCCCGCAGCGCCCGCAGCGCCTGCGGCCAAGTTGACGCCCGAGGAGAAGGCAGCCAAGCTCGCGGCGATGAAGGCGGCCAAGCAGGCCGGGGGCGCTCCCGCACCTGCCGAGGCTCCCGCCGCGCCCGCTGCGGAGCTGTCGCCAGCGGATGCGAAGGCGGCCAAGTTGGCGGCAATCAAGGCGGCTAATGCGGCTAAGCAGGCCGGGGGCGCTCCCGCACCTGCCGAGGCTCCGGTCGAGCTGACACCAGCGGACGCGAAGGCGGCCAAACTGGCGGCGATCAAGGCGGCGAATGCAGCTAAGCAGGCTGGAGCAGTGCCTGCGCCAGTCGAGGTACCGGCGGCACCGCCGCTGGACGCGAAGGCGGCGAAGTTGGCCGCGATCAAGGCGGCCAATGCGGCCAAGAAGGCTGCCGAGCAGGGCAACAGCGAATAGGTGGCGTTTGCCACACGCCATAGCGGCGAGAGAATAGCTCATGCAAGATGTTGTCAACCAGGTGATCAATACCTCCTTCGGCTGGGGTTGGCCGAGTTGGGCGATTGCGCTGATCGGCTACCTGATCGTTGCGGCGCTCCTCTTCGGGATCGCGCCCTTTCAGATGCTCTTCCTGACCCTGTATGAGCGACGGGCCATCGCCCGTATGCAGGATCGGATCGGGCCAAACCGGGTCGGCCCCGAAGGTGCGTTTCAGCCCCTGGCCGACGGCGTGAAAATCTTCACGAAGGAAGACATCGTCCCCGCCGCCGCCGACCAGTGGGTACACTTCATCGCCCCCTGCGTGGTGGTGGCCCCGACGATGTTTATGTTTGCCGTACTGCCCTGGGGGCCAGGCATGGTGCCGGTTGATATGAACCTCGGCCTGCTCTTCTTCTTCGCCATCTCCTCGGTGAGCGCGGTGGGGCTGATGATGGCGGGCTGGGCGTCGAGCAATAAGTTCGCCTTGGTCGGTGCGATGCGCGCCGTGGCCCAAATGGTGAGCTACGAGATCCCGGCAGTCCTCAGCCTGCTGGCGATTGTCCTGGTGACGGGTAGCCTCTCGATTGTTGAGTTGATCAACTATCAGGGCGGTCTGTTCATCAGCACCCGGGATGTGGCCAGCGTGCCGGATTGGGGGCTGGGCTGGTTTATCTTCTCCCCGGTGGGTTTTCTGGCCTTTATCGCCTTCTTCATTGCCGCACTGGCCGAGGGCGAGCGCACCCCTTTCGACATCCCCGAGGCCGACTCCGAGATCGTTGCCGGCTACATGACTGAGTACAGCGGCATGAAGTTCGGCCTGTTCTACCTCGCTCAGTACGTCCTCAACTTCCTGCTCTGCGCGATCACATCAATCATCTTCTTCGGCGGTTGGCAGGGGCCGGGCGTGGGCTGGCTCTACGCCCAGGCAATTACGCACGCGAACCCGCAGGGCGGATGGGTCTTCAATGTGCTGGCCGGTGTCCTCGGTGTCTTCTACTTCCTGCTAAAAACCTACGGCTTCTTCTTTGTGATGGTCTGGATTCGCGGAGCCTACGCGCGCCTGCGCATTGACCAACTGATGGACTTTGGCTGGAAGTTCCTCATTCCGCTGACTTTGGTGAATATCTTCAGCGCGGCGATCTGGGTGGGCCTGACAAAGTGGGGCGCGGCTGAGGGACTGGCCTTTGTAGAGGGTTGGTCGCCGCTGACGCGCTGGGCGGTAGCCTTTGCGGTGACGTTGATCCTGAACCTGGGTGCCTACCTCTTCCTGGCGCGGATCTTCGCGCAATCGCAGGATGAGCGTACACGCCAGGACGACGAAGTTCTTGAGCAATTGACGAACGTGGCGTAGGGGCGTAGCAGCACGGTTGGCGCGCAGCGCCCAGCGTGCTGCTACGCCTCTATGGTGGGAACCGATGGATCTGTTGATTCAAATCATCTTTGGGCTGCTGGCGGCCCTGATCATCGGCGCGGCGATGATGGTGGTGACGGTACGGAATGTCATCCACGCGGCGCTGTGGCTGATTGCCTCGTTCTTCGCTGTGGCCGCCCTCTACCTGACCCTTGAGGCCGAGTTCATTGCCATTGTGCAGGTACTCGTCTACGTTGGGGCGATCTCGATTTTGATCCTGTTCGCAATCATGCTCACCCGCTCAAGCGAGGGCGAGCGGCTGCTCACCAAGCACTGGTGGGCGGCGGCGCTGATCTCGCTCGGCCTATTTGGCGCGGTGCTGCTACCCACGCTGGTTGGCCACACATGGAACATCCCCCTGCCTCCTGGTGCGCCGGGTACGCCCGAGACGCTCTCAGGAGTGGAGGAGATTGGTCGCGGCTTTGTCAACGAGTTTGTCATCCATTTTGAGGTGGCCGGTATCCTGCTCACCGTCGCTCTGATTGGCGCGATTGTGATCGCCTTTGAGGAACGCTCCCGGCGTCGCCGCGTACTCACCCTGGCAGAGGAGCATATCCTCCAGCAGCGCCAGCAGGCGACGGCGGCGCGGGTGTCGGCGGTCGCTGATGCGGCTGATTAATCGCTCTACGACAAGGTTCACGGATACTTTACAGTTTAGGCATACGCAAGGCTTTCTAATGCGCTCGGCCTGACACCTGAAACCCGGCACCTGAAACCTTGTCTACCGGAGGTAATGCCCGATGACCCGTGCGATCCCGCTTGAGGCGGTGCTGGTGGTGGCCGCCGCTCTCTTCTGCATCGGCCTGTTCGGTGCCCTCTCGCGCCGTAACCTTGTCGGCGTACTCATGGGCATTGAGTTGATGCTCAACTCGGTGAATATTAACCTGGTGGCCTTCTGGCGCTATCTGGAGCCGCGCTTTATCACCGGGCCATCCTTCGCCATCTTCATCATTACCGTGGCCGCCGCTGAGGCTGCCGTTGGCCTGGCGATGATTATCGCCATCTACCGCACGTGGAACACCGTGAACATTGATAGCGTGGATAGTCTGAAGGGTTAGGGCGATAAGGTGGCGTGCGGGCAAGATGCCCGCGCTACCCTATTTTTCACGTGGCGTACACCGCCGCAAGAAAATAGCCACGGGTACCCGGCTATCGGCTATCGGCTATCGGCTATCGGCTATTTTTGCATCAGTGGACAGAGGACCAGATGTCGTTCTTCCTGCAATACCCCTGGCTGATTCCGGCACTGCCGCTGCTTGGCTTTGCGCTGATCACCTTCACGCCGTTGCGCCAAAGCAAGTCGGCTAGCACGTGGACGGCCACCGGCCTGATGCTGGTCGCTACGCTGTTGGCCCTTGGTCTGCTCGCTGCGGTGGCCGGGTCACCTGCCCATGCGGAGTCCGTCGGTGCGGCTGTTGGCGAACCTGCCGGCGATTCCGCTGGTACAGTTGCTGGTACGGGTCACGGTGAGTCCGCTGGCACGGCTGCTGGCACGGGTCACGGTACTACTAGTGGCGATACCACCAGCGAGCCTACCCACAAGAGCTTTGTCTTCCCGGCTCCCGCCGTGGTTCAGCACTTCGTATGGGCACCCGCTGGCGCGTCCACCTTTGCGATGGGCGTGTATATCGATTCGCCGGTGGCCGTGATGCTGGCGATGGTGACCATCGCCGCAACCTGCATCCACCTCTTCTCGATTGGCTACATGGCCAGCAACCCCCGCCAGAGCCGCTTCTTCAGCTTTATCTCGCTCTTCACCTCGGCGATGCTGCTGATGACGATGGCTGACAACCTGCTGCTCTTCTTTATGGCCTGGGAGATCATGGGTCTCTGCTCGTACCTGTTGATCGGCTTTCTTTATGAACGGCCCCAGGCATATCGCGCCGCCGTCAAGGCGTTCATCACCACACGTATCGGCGATGTGCTGATGTTGCTCGGATTGGTCTACCTGTGGACGCAGGCGGGCAGCCTGGCCCTGGGTACCGGCGAGGGCGAAATCTTTAACCCCGAGTTCCTCAAGCGCATCGGGGAGACGACAAACGCCCTGGGCCTGAGCCACGCCAGCGGGATCGCCCTGCTGATCTTCTGTGGCACCATCGGCAAATCGGCCCAGTTCCCGCTGCACGTCTGGCTGCCTGACGCGATGGAGGGGCCGACCCCGGTGTCGGCGCTTATTCATGCCGCCACGATGGTGGCCGCCGGCGTGTTTCTGGTGGCTCGCACCTACCCAATCTTCCTGGCCGACGATGGCACCGCCCTAGCAGTGGTGGCGTTTATCGGCGCGTTTACGGCACTATTTGCGGCCAGCATCGCCGTGGCTCAGTACGATATCAAGCGCATCCTGGCCTACAGCACACTCAGCCAACTCGGCTTTATGGTCGCCGCCCTCGGCATTGGCGGCTGGGTGGCCGGGATGTTCCATCTGCTCACCCACGCCTTCTTTAAGGCGCTGCTCTTCCTCGGTTCGGGCGCGATCATCCACGCGATGGAGGGAACAACCGCCATCGAGAAGCTGCACCACGAGGATGAGTACGCCGCTCAGCAGACTGCGCAGGATATTCGTAATATGGGTGGCCTACGCACAAAGCTGCCCTGGACGTTCTGGACCTACTCGATTGGCTACCTGGCCCTGGCCGGGATCGTGCCTTTCGCTGGCTTCTGGAGCAAGGACGAGATCCTGGCCCACGCGGCGGAGGACGGTAACTTTGTGGTCTATGGCGTGCTGACCCTGGCTGCCTTCCTGACAGCCTTCTATATGACCCGCCAGTGGCTGCTGGTCTTCTTCGGTACCTTCCGTGGCGAGAAGCCGGTGGCCTTTGTGAACACGGAGCGGCACGTCGGGCACGATGATCACCTCGGTCACGATGATCACGCGGGCCACGCGGGCCACGCCGATGCCCACGCTGACCACAGCCCCTGGCACGAGTCGCCGACGATGACGGCGGCGCTGGTGGTGCTGGCTAGTTTTGCGCTGACGGCGGGATTCTTCAACCTGCCTTTTGATATTCCCGGTGGCTTTTGGCTCACCCATCTGTGGAGCCAGGAGCCAGCGGAGATCAATTGGCTGGTGGCCAGTGTCTCGCTGGTGGTGGCGCTATCTGGCATCGGCCTCGGCTGGCTCGCCTACCGCAACGCTTTCGGTGCGGCTCAGGACACCGACCCACTCAACGCACGGGTGCCTGGCCTGTTCCGCCTGCTGAACGAGAAGTATCGGGTTGATGAGCTGTACGCCGCCAGCTTTGGCCGGGTCACGAACGCCCTGGCGCTAGCGTGGGCTTTCATTGATCGCGCTCTGCTGAACGAGATTGTGGATGGTGTGGGCAAGCTAACGCTCTTCGTCAGCCGGGTGAACTTCATTATTGACGACACCCTGCTCAACGATGGCCCCGACGCCCTGGCCAGCGGGACGAATGCGGCAGGCCGACAAACCCGTCGCCTCCAGACGGGGAAGGCCCAGGACTACATTGCCTATGTGTTTGCCGGAACCCTGGCTCTGGCGATGCTCTATCTGTACGTGATTAAGAAGTAGAGACGCCCCGCTGAGTAGAGACGCCCCGGTGGGGCGTCTCTACAACGCCCCGCCGAGGCGTCTCTACGACGCCCGAACCCGATGGGATTGATATGAACCTGCCCGCATACCTTATGCCTTCGCCGGACGGCGTACCGTGGCTGACGCTGCTGCTGCTGTCTCCCCTGCTAGGCATGGTTCTGGTTGGCCTCGCTGGCGCACTACGTTGGGATGATCGCCTGGTGAAGATCGGGGCTGCCGCATGGATGGGCCTGCCGATTGCTCTTGCCGCTGTGGTGGCGGCTGGCTTTGCGTCTACGGCAACATCTGACGGCCAGGGGCTTGTGCAGTTTGTTGAGAAGATTCCCTGGATCCATGCTATCCGCGTGGACTATTTCCTGGGCGTGGATGGGTTGAGCTTGCCACTGGTGCTACTCACGGTGGTGATGGCCCCCTTAGCGGCTGCAGCCTCGTGGAGCGTGACGGAGCGGGTCAAAACGCACTTCGCCATGCTGCTGCTGCTTGAGGCGGCGATGCTCGGTTATTTCCTGGCGCTCAACTTCTTCTTCTTCTTCATCTTCTGGGAGTTCAGTCTGGTACCGGCCTTCTTCCTCATCCAGCTCTGGGGTAGGGAGAACCGTACCTACGCCGCCTTTAAGTTCTTTATCTACACGATGGCTGGCTCGGTGGGTTTGCTGCTGCTCTTCCAGGTTCTCTACCTGGCCACCCGCAGCGCGGGCGCACCCACCTTCGACCTGATCACCCTCGGGCGGCTCGGTCAGGGACTGGCAGTGGAGGGAACTCAGGGCAACCTGCGTGACATTATCTTCGCCTATGTGGAGAAGTTGGGCCTGACAGCCTCCCTCGGGCGCTACCCGCTGCTCTATACGAGCATTGCCTTCTGGGCAATATTCGTCGCCTTCGCGATCAAGCTGGCGGTCTGGCCCTTTCACACCTGGCTACCCGACGCTTATAGTCAGGCTCCGCTGGCTGGTTCGATCATGCTGTCGGCGGTGATGAGCAAGATGGGTGCCTACGGCATGCTGCGCATCCTGCTGCCACTGGTGCCCGACGCAGCTCAGTACTTCGCCCCAGTGATGGGTGCCCTGGCTCTGGTGGGTATCGTGGCTGGTGCCTTCGGTGCCCTGGCCAATGTGGATGGCGACATTAAACGACTGATCGCCTACACCAGTATCAACCACATGGGCTACGTGATGCTGGCGATTGCGGCGGCCGCCGCTGCACCCGGCGCAGCCTCGCAGGACTCGCGGGCGATTGCGATCAACGGTGCCCTGATGCAAATGGTGGCCCACGGCCTGAGTACCGGCGTCCTGTTCTACCTGGCTGGGCTGCTGCACGCACGCACCGGGAGCTGGAATTTGAGTGGACTCGGTGGCCTGCGCACAGTAGCCCCCACCTTCGCTGGCGTGATGGGTCTGGCCATGTTTGCGAACCTGGGCCTGCCCGGATTGGCCGGCTTCCTCGGCGAGTTCTTCATCTTTCGGGGGGCGTGGGCCACCCTGCCGCTCTTCACCAACTTGGCGGTCATCGGCCTGATCATCACCGCCCTAGCCCTGCTGCTGATGTTCCAACGAATCTTCCTTGGGCCAGCAGGAAAGGCTGCCCACGGGTTCACCGACCTGCACCCTGCTGAGCTGTGGACGGCCGTGCCCTTCCTGGCAGCCCTGCTCTTCTTCGGCGTCTATCCGGCCCCGATCATGAACCTGTTTAACGCCACCGCGACCCAACTGGTGGCGGTGTTCCAGCGCGTCCTTTCGTGAGATTGTGGATTGCAGATTGTGGGTTGTGGATTGTGGATTGCAGACACTGCACCAATCCACAATCCACAATCCACAATCTGCAATCATTAGAGTGAGCCATATGGGCCTGATCACCCTCTCAAACACCATCCCATGGCTGAGCCTGACATGGCTGAGCCTGCTCGTGCCGACGCTGCTGATTGCCGCCATCCCGAGCAGCCAGAAGACTCTGATGCGTGTGGTCGGCACGGGATTCGCCTTCATATCGCTGGTGCTGTCGGTGCTGGTCTTTCTGGGCTATAGCCCAAGTGTCGGCGGCTTCCAGTTTGTTGAGCGGCTCGACTGGATGCCCCAACTCGGCATCTCCTACCTGCTTGGTGTTGACGGGATCAGTCTGGCGATGCTGGTACTCAACGGGGTGGTGATCTTCACGGGTTCGCTGATGAGCTGGAACATTGATAACCGCACCAAAGAATACTGGGTGCTGCTGCTGCTGCTCACCACCGGCGTCTATGGGGTGTTCGTCTCCCTAGACATGTTCCTCTTCTTTGTCTTCTACGAACTGGCCGTGCTGCCGATGTACCTACTGATCGGCATCTGGGGCAGTACGCGCAAAGAGTATGGGGCAATGAAGCTGACCATGTTCCTCATGGCGGGCAGCGCCCTGGCGATCATCGGGATGCTGGCGATCTATTTCGGCAGCGGCTTGCGCACCTTCGACATGACCGTGCTGGCCCGCAATGTGACCATGTCGGCTGAACTACAACGAATCTTCTTCCCGCCGCTCTTCTTCGGTTTCGCTGTGCTGGCAGGCATGTTCCCCTTCCACACCTGGAGCCCCACTGGCCACGTCGCCGCGCCCACAGCGGTGAGTATGCTCCACGCCGGTGTGCTGATGAAGCTTGGAGCTTATGGCTGTCTGCGCGCCGCAATGTGGCTGATGCCGAGCGGTGCCCACGACTGGCTGCCGATCTTCGCCGCCATGACCATCCTGAATGTGGTCTATGGGGCGACCATTGCGATGGCCCAGCGCGACGCCAAGTACATTATTGGCTACTCGTCAGTGAGCCATATGGGCCTGGTGATGATGGGACTGGCCACCGGCACGCAGATCGCCCTGCTCGGCGCAGTGCTGCAAATGTTCGCCCACGGCGTGATGACAGCCCTCTTCTTCTCGGTAGTCGGGCGCATGGTTTACGAGCGCACCCACACCCGCCAACTACCGGAACTGGGGGGACTGGGTAAAGTGATGCCCTTCGCCGCTGTGATGTTCATCCTGGGCGGGCTCTCCTCGATGGGCATGCCCGGTTTCGCCGGGTTCTGGGCCGAGTTTAATATCTTCATCGGCGTCTGGGAGAAATACCCACTGATCGCCGTGATTGCCGCGATCTCCATCCCGATCACCGGAGCCTACATCCTGCGCGCCGTCTATGCCGTCTTCTTCGCCGAGGTGAAGAACCCTGAGTTCCTGCATCTGCCCAAGCTGACGTGGCAGGAGTACACGGGGGCGACGATCCTGGCAACCATTCTGATCGCTGTTGGGCTCTTCCCGTCGGTGCTGACCGAGGTGATCAATATGGGCGTCGCGCCGATTGCCCAGCAACTCAACGATGTGGTCGTGGCCGTTCGTCCGTAAACAGGAGCAGGGTTTGGGGCACCGCCCCGATAATAGAGGTAGTGAAGATGTTTCAGATCACCGACGTCCCGCGCATCTTGCCGGAAATCCTGCTGCTGGTACTCGCCCTATTGGTACTCGGCTCCGATATCTTTGAGCGCTGGGCAAACAACGACGCGGCGCGGCTTGAGCGGGTACGCGCCTCGGCTCAGCTTACTGTAATTGGCCTGGGGCTGATTTTTATCATCGCTCTGGTGCAGAGCGGTTATGTTTACAAGCTGCCCGATACGACACCAGCAAACTTCCTCACCAACATCCTGCGCAACTTGCAGTCTGGTGGCCCTGGACAGGCACCGATCATCGGCGCGTTTGCCACCGACAACCTGACCATGATCTCCCGGCTCATCTTTATTGGCGCGGCGTTCCTCACCAGCTTGCTCTGCCTGGACGACTATCCCTCCAGCAACCCGGCTGAGTTCTACGCCCTGATTATCTTCTCAACGCTGGGTATGTGCCTGATGGCGGGCGCGACCGAGTTGGTGATGATCTTCCTGGGTGTGGAAATGACCTCCATCCCGCTCTACATCCTGGCCGGTTACTTCAGCAGCGAGGCCCGCTCGTCGGAGTCGGGGATGAAGTACCTGCTCTTTGGTGCGATGTCGTCGGCCATCCTGCTCTACGGGATGAGCCTGGTTTACGGCTTTGCGGCCAGCGCGGCGGGTGGCAATGGCGTGGCCAATGATCTGACCCAATTGAGCAGGATCGCTGCGCTCTCGAAGCAGGGTGGCCCCTTGCTCACACTCAGCATGATCCTGATCATCGCCGGGGTGGGCTATAAGATCGCGGTGGTACCCTTCCATGGCTGGTCGCCCGATGTGTACCAGGGGGCACCCACGCCGGTGACGGCCTTTGTCTCCACAGCATCGAAGGCGGCGGGCTTTATCGTCCTCTTCCGCCTGCTTACCGTCGCTTTCCCCAGACTCTCCGGCTCGGCCATCCTGGATGCGAAATTAGGCGGCTGGACAAGCTTGCTGGCTCTGTTGGCCCTGCTCACGCTGATTGTGGGTAATCTGGCGGCGCTGCCGCAAACGAACGCGAAGCGCCTGCTGGCCTACTCCAGCATCGCTCAGGCTGGGTTCATCCTGCTCGGCCTGATCGCCTGGGCCTCGCCCCAGGTGTTTGATCGCAACCAGGGTACCGCGTCGCTGCTCTACTATCTGGTGGTCTATACACTGACGAACGTGGGAGGATTCGGCGCACTCTCGGCGATTAAGCTGGCCGTCGGCGGCGACGATGTCAGCGACCTGAACGGCTTGGCTCGGCGCAACCTGCCCCTGGCCGTTCTTTTCGCCTTCTGCGTCCTCTCACTCGCTGGCGTGCCGCCTCTGGCTGGATTTTTTGCCAAGTTCTACATCTTCATGGTGGCCTGGCAAAGCGGGGCGTGGTGGCTGGTGATCATCGCCTTGTTCACCACGATTGTGAGCCTCTACTACTACCTGCGGATGCTCAAGGCCATGTTTATCACCGCCCCGTCTGACGAGTCTCCTGTGGCTGTCCCCGCTGGAATTATGTCGGCCCTGGGTATTTCCGTCGCCGGACTCGTGATCCTCGGCCTCTTCCCGAACCTCGTTCTGGGCATCCTCAGCCGCGTACAGGCCGTCGCGGGGATGTAGGATCGGTGCTTTTCGGCTAACGATTCGCCCTCACCCCCCCGCCCCCTCTCCCAGAACGGGAGAGGGGGAGTCGAGCGTTCTCTGGTGCGGAATCTCCCCTCTCCCCCGGTGGGAGAGGGGCAGGGGGTGAGGGGTAGCCACTAACGGACATCCGAAACGTAACCACAGATTTTCATGACACCTTCCCCCGTTGGTACCCGCGAGACGCGATCACCTCGTATCCTCAGCATTCACACAGCTATCCCCCTTGTCGCGCTCCTGCTGATCTTGCTGCTGACATCCTTCGCCTATCGCTCGCCACGCACCGACACCCTCCTGATGGATCAACTTGGCTGGCTGAAGCCGCCGGTGGGGATGTACGCCGCTGAGCCGTTCCCTGGACAGGGATACCTTTATCGCTGGACATCCGGCGAATCTGCGCTGCCATTGCCGAATCCCGGCGGCGCGGTGTTGCTCCAGTTCAGTATGGGCGGACACCCCGGTGGCACGCCCGGTGCCGAGATCCGGGTCGGCTCGGTACGATTCGTCCTCGATGTGCCAGAGACGATCAGACGCTACCGCCTGCTCATCCCGCCCGCAAGCCAGGAACGTCTGTCGCTCCAGATCAGTGCGCCGCCCCTGGTGATCGAAGGTGACGGTCGCTCGCTTGGGCTGCTGCTTGGCCCCGTTCAGGTGATCGGTGGCGGCAATACGCCCGTCATCATCCTGCTTGGTGCGGGACTCCTTTTTGTGGGCGGATCTCTCTTTGCTCGCCGATTGGGCTATGCGTCTTGGGTACCCTCGGCTGTGCTGGCAGCGATCATCATGCTGGCCGTGTATGGAAATGTAGCGTTGGGCTGGCGCTACGCGGTGGGAGGCAGCAGCATGCTGCTCATGGCCGCGCTCAGTCTGGCGGCGCTGGCCTACGAGCAGATCGCTGCGAAACAACGCCTGATGGCCGTGGCTACGGCAGTTCTCGTAGGCGTCGGCATCCCGTGGGTTGATCTATTCGCCCCAGACGTAACACTCATCGCCGCCGCGCTGATCGCCGTTGCTGGCTTTATCTGGCTACGTACGCTCGGCGCACCAATTCTGCCTGCATATGTGGGCATGCTGCTCCTGGGAGTCGCAGCGCTCCTGGCTCAGCAGGCTAGCGGTATCGCGCCGCTGGCTCCCGGCCTCCTGCTGGCTCTGTTGAGCCTGAGTTGGCTTGGGCTGGATAGTATGCCCCGCGAGGAACAGGATGGGCGAGGTCGGATTCTGACGGATTGTGCGTGGATTACTTTCTCCGTCGCAGTCGCCATAACCATTGGAATCCACCTATATATCTGGAGCTTACCGGTTGTTGGAAAGCCCGATATTAGCTATATCTGGCGCGACAGCATCGGGATCGCCGCCGGGAAAAACCCGTACGAGCGCATCATCGGCGGCAGCATGCAGACGAATAACAAGTACGCGACCTACTTCCCGCTCTTCTACCTCCTGGGCGCGCTGGTGCATACGCTTGGCTTGCAGACCTTCGAGTCCTGGCTGGCGTTTTGGCGAATCATCTTCCTTGCCTGCAATATTGGGACAGGACTGCTGATCTACACGCTGCTGATCACAAGCGGTCGTCCGCTGCTGGCCGGTGGCGGAGCGGCCTTCTGGCTTCTGCATCGCTGGACTCTTTCTAGCGCCATGTCCGCGAATATTGATTTCCTGTCAATCTTCTTTCTGCTCCTCTCGCTGACGTTTCTGTCTCTCTACCAGACTCGCCGTACCCCCGCCAGGTCTACGCAATGGCACCTGTGGACGGCACTGCTCAGCCTGAGCGTCTCACTGGCGATCAAACAGATCGCCATTTTTCTTGTGCCGCTCTACTGCATCTGGGTCTGGCAAAGTTCTGGGGCACCGATATTCGCCACGGGCCGGGGACGTTGGCGGCAGACCCGCATTGCGCAGAGCGCCGTGGCGCTGCTGGTAATCCTAAGCCTCCCGCTGGTTGTCGCACTGCCGTTTCTGGCATGGAACGCCCCCGGATTCATCATGTCAATCCTCTTTTCGGCCACGCGCAGCCCGACGCTAAGTAGCTCGGCAATATCGGCCAGTTGGCTCCTGGGCGAGATCTTCCCGCACTTCACCGGCATTATCTCCCGGATGATCGTCATTCTGGCGCTGCTCTGGGTTTACACCGCCGTAGCCCGGCGCGAGGTACGCATGTTCACCGCCGGGTTGCTCACCCTAGCGGTGTTTATTGGCTTTAACCCGGTGTTCTTCAACCAATATCTCACATGGCTACTCCCGTTTATTGTGCTGATCGCCTGTGACCACCCGCCAAAACAGCGTGCCTCACATGAAAATAGCCGATAGCCGATCACCCAGAGAAAAACCCCCAGCACAACAGTGCCGGGGGTTTTTCTCTGAGTTGGACACCGGCTACAGCGGGTGCTGTCCGCCA
>JBAXMH010000036.1:0-25855 GCA_037134395.1 Chloroflexales bacterium | reverse complement strand
GTCTCGTCATCAAGGGCAGCGGCCAGTTCATTCACCAGCGCATCAAGTGCCGCAGAGATCGTCCCGGCGTCGGCCAAGGTGCCAATACGCGACTCGTCAATCGCAACCACCGGACGAAAAGCGGCTGCAAGATGACGCAGCAGCAGGCGCGGATCGTCCTCGTCGCTCACCCGACACCAGGCCGCCGGCCATCCGCCATAGACCGCCAGTGCGGCCAGGGCCACCGTCTTCCCGCTACCGACCGGCGCACTCACCGTGGTCAGCGGGTACTCCATCACGTCGGCCAGCGCAGTCTCAACCTTTGCTCGACGCAGCAGGCGCGCAGGCTGAACAGGCGGAGTCAGGCGAGTGAGCAGCAGCTCATACCCGCCGACATCATTGTCGCTGAACTCTTCTGTAACCACCTGGCGTACCATACACCTGCCTGACAGCCCGCTACCAGAGCGCGCAATCCCACTCAGCACGCTCACTGCGCACGTCCGACAGGGCTATTCTACTACCAAAGGGAAATTTTATGGCGAGCGACGACACCGGCACGCCGGAAGATCAACTGCGCCAGCAGTACGCTGGCGCAGCCGATATGATGCTCCGTTCAGTGCGGGCATGGAGCGATCTCCTGACCACCAGCACCGACATGGCCTTCGATGTCGTACTCAAGAACTGGGACTATAGCCGCAGCCTGCGAAACTCCGCAGAGCAGGCGGTTGCCGACACGATCAAAACTCAGCACCGGCTCAACCGAGAGATGCTCCAGGCGTGGCAGGGCTATTCTGACGACGTAAAAGAGATCATCGAGAAGCGTGGGACATAGTTTTTACTACATAAACACGCCGCCATTCACATTGATCTGCTGTCCGGTGATGTAGTCGGCATCAGCGGCCAGGAACAGCACCGCCTTTGCCATCTCCTCAGGCAACCCGAAGCGTCCCATCGGGATCTTGGATTTGATCTGATCCTGGACAACCTCAGAGACCTTCGAGAGCATGTCGGTAAGGGTGAAGCCGGGGGCCAGCGCGTTGACGGTGATGTTGAACTTCGCCAGTTCAATCGCCGCCGTCTTGGTAAAGGCGATGATCCCGCCCTTTGACGCAGCGTAGTTGGCCTGACCGAAGTTACCGGCCTGCCCGACATACGAGCTAAGATTGATGATCCGGCCAAACTTCTGCTCGATCATCACGGGCATGGCCGCTGAGGTACACCAGTAGACGCTGTTCAGATTGGTGTTGATCACCGTCACCCAGTCCTCATCGGTCAGCTTGCGCATTGATTTGTCGCGGGTGATGCCAGCGTTATTCACCAGCACATCAATCCGTCCCCAGTTTTCCACGACCTTCTTGACCATGGCCCGCGCCTCTTCCGAGACAGATACATCGGACTGACTCAGCATGGCAGTGCCGCCGAAGCTCGCAATCTCATCGGCCACGCTCTGGGCACCTGTCACATCGTTGTGATAGTTCAGGGCAACCTTTGCACCCTCCTTGGCCAGCAGCACCGCAATCGCCCGGCCAATCCCCCGCGATGCCCCGGTTACCAGGGCCACCTTTCCATCGAGCTTACCCATGTGTGAAGATCTCCTTACGTAAGAGTGCAGAGTGCAGAGCGCGGACTGCGGATTGTGGACTGTGGATTGTGGATTGTGGATTGGCCCATAGCCATCTCAATCCACAATCTGCAATCTACAATAACTACAGTCGCTCAAAAATAGCCGCGATGCCTTGGCCACCGCCGATACACATCGTGACGAGGGCGTAACGTACCCCGGTGCGCTGTAGTTCGTATACCGCCTTGACGGTCAGAAGTGCCCCGGTGGCCCCGATGGGGTGGCCCAGCGAGATACCGCTGCCATTGGGGTTGACCTTCTCCGGCGGCAGATCCAGATCGCGGGAGACGGCCAGCGCCTGGGCGGCGAACGCCTCATTCACCTCGAAAATATCAATGTCGCTGATTGACAGGCCGGTGCGCTCAAGCAACTTGCGGACAGCAGGCACCGGGCCGATGCCCATATACTTCGGCTCAACGCCGGCGTGGCTGTAGCCCACCAGCCGCGCCAAGGGCTTGTAGCCGCGCTGCTCTGCCACGCCGCGCTCCATCAGCACCACTGCCGCCGCCGCATCGTTAATGCTCGATGCATTGCCCGCCGTCACCGAGCCATCCTTCTGGAAGACCGGGCGCAGCTTGGCCATGCGCTCAAGGGTGGCGTCGTGGCGCACATTCTCATCGGTGTCGAAGAAGCCCGTGCCGCCCTTGATCTTGATCTCGATCGGCAGGATCTGGCTCTTAAAGATCCCGGCGTCGAGGGCGTTTGCCGCACGCCGGTGGCTCTCGACCGCGAGGGCGTCCTGATCCTGGCGGCTGATTCCCCACTTCGCCGCCACATTCTCGGCGGTGATACCCATGTGGGAATCATCGAAGGGGTCGCTCAGGGCACCAACCATCATGTCGAGCATCTTCGCGTCGTTCATACGTGCGCCCCAGCGCATTGTCGGCGAAGAGTACGGGCTGCGGCTCATCACCTCAGCGCCGCCAGCCACACCGCCATCCGTATCGCCCAACAGGATCGCCTGAGAAACCGATATGATCGCCTGCAACCCGCTGCCGCAGAGCCGGTTCACATTAAAAGCGGGGGTCTCTACCGGAATACCGCCTTTGATGGCGGCAATACGGGAGAGGTACATATCGCGAGGTTCTGTGTTGATGACATGACCAAAAGCGACGTGACCCATCTCGGACACATCAACACCGGCACGGGCCAGCGCCTCGCGAACAACCAGAGCGGCCAACTCAGACGGCGGCTGATCCTTCAGGCCACCGCCAAAACTACCAATAGCGGTGCGGACACCGCTGAGGACAACGACTTCGCGAGCAGAACTCATGACGACCTCCTTGTCAATCCGCAGCACACGGACACGCGGCATGTGTACGTATTTCGTTATGATAGCTGCATGGAATGGACATCATTATACCAGCAATGCCCATGTGAGCGGGAAAGAATCGGCAACGGATTTGAGCCAAGGTCGCCAAGAATAGCAATTTGACCACGGAATGAAAAAAGTAACTCAGGTGTAACCATATTATGTTAAAGTTCACCCATCTCATTTCCGAAAGCAGAGATAGTATCCCCACAATAGCTCAATAGGAGGCGGGTCATGGCGCAACGCACTGAAGCGACCGGCAGCGTGGCATTGAAGGATGGTAGGACGGTGACGATTCGCCCACTTTTGGAGCAAGATCGCACTGCCCTAGCGAACTTTGGTATGGGCCTGCCAAAAAACGATCTTCTCTACCTTGAAGATGATTTTCAGAACCCTGAAATTATTTCACGACTGATCAATGCGAACGCGGCGGAGAACTGGCGGCAGATAGTCGCAGTCACCGATGAAGGCTCGATTGTTGCCTACAGCGGCGCCCTGCGCATGCCCGGCTGGTCTTACCATGTGGCGAACATTCGCCTGATTGTTGACCGAGGCTGGCGGCGCAGTGGTCTGGGGATGTATATGGCCCAGGCGATTGTGGACGCGGCCCGCGAGCTGGGTGCCACCAAAGTAACGGTGGATATGCAGGTAGCCCTGACAGCAGGTCAGGCCATCTTCAGTCATCTGGGCTTTGCCGTAGAGGGCCAGCTTGCCCGCCACGCAATTGATCGTGACGGCAATCTCCACGACATTGTGATCATGTCGGCCTTCGTACGAACCTAGCCCCAATACGAATAAACAGATCTCGTGCCGACCTTTCCTCCTCACCCCCTGCCCCTCTCCCACCGGGGGAGAGGGGAGATTCTCCATTGGAGTGTGTTCGACTCCCCCTCTTCCGTTCTGGGAGAGGGGGCTGGGGGGTGAGGGCTGCGCGGCAACGAATTCCTTAAAGCGTCCCGGCAATGATGATGCATGCCGGGACGCTTCGTTGTACTTCTCGTGACGTCTGCTCTACTGTCTGCTCCCTACCCCCTGTTTGTAGTTGTTGCGAACAGGAGTATAATCGCCCTAACATCCTCGCGGATTCTGACCAAAAAGCGGCATACTGCAGTATCCCGCTTGCGTGTGCCTTGAAGGAAGGAAGCGAACATGACAGGGGTTCTGACTCTCTCCCGCTCGTCCATTGGCAAGAAGGTGATCATGGCGGTCACCGGCGTATTCCTCGTGACCTTTCTGGTCATCCACATGTACGGCAACACGAAGATGTTCTACGGGCCGACAGTATTCAACGAATACGCGGCGGGCTTGCGCGACCTTGGGCACCCCGTCTTCGGGCACGAGCATCTGCTATGGATTATGCGGGTGCTGCTGGTGGTATCGGTGGTAGGGCATATCTGGTCGGCCACGGCACTGACGGCGCAGAGCCAAAAAAGCTCCTACGCCCACGGGGTAAGCAAGGTGAAGCGCTACGCACAAAAGCAGCGCCGTACCGGATACGCGGCCTATACAATGCGCTACGGCGGAGTTGTGATCTTCCTGTTTATTGTTTTCCACCTGCTGAACTTCACCTTTGGCGTGGCGGGCTACGGTGTGGGCGAGTACAAGCCCGAGCATAACGGGGTCTACAACGCCTATAACAATGTGGTGATCAGTTTCCAGCACTGGCCTGTGTCGCTCTTCTACATCCTGGCGATGTTTGCCTTGGGCCTGCATCTGTTCCACGGCGTCTGGAGCGCTTTCCAGACCTTGGGGCTGAACAACCAGAAGTACACCGACACCTGGCGCGGTGTGGCCGTGCTGGTGACGGCTCTTGTCATCCTGCCGAATATTTTCTTCCCAATCGCGGTGCTGAGCGGGATTGTGCGTCTTTAGGGGTCAGGGGTCAGGGGTCAGGGGTCAGGAGGCAGGAGGCAGGAAACGCAGTCTTCTGACATGCTCAATCTGAAACCCGGCACCTGAAACCCGGCACCTGAAACCCGGCACCTGAAACCTTAGTTTTTAGGCAATAGGCAACATATGCCTCCCGCCTTCAGGAGCGAACGAAATTATGAGCGAGACGAAATCAAAGGTGAGCGCGACGACACCCGTCCTGAGTTCGCAGGCTCCCACCGGGCCAATCGAGGGTCGCTGGGACACGCACCGCTTTGAGATGAAGCTGGTCAACCCGGCCAACCGGCGACGCTATACGGTGATTGTGGTGGGATCGGGGCTGGCGGGCGGCGCTGCGGCGGCCACCCTCGGTGAGATGGGCTATAACGTCAAGTGCTATTGCTACCAGGACAGCCCGCGCCGCGCCCACAGCATCGCGGCCCAGGGCGGGATTAACGCCGCCAAAAACTATCGCAACGATGGCGACAGCGTGTTTCGGCTCTTCTACGATACGGTGAAGGGCGGCGACTTCCGCGCCCGTGAGAGCAATGTGTACCGTCTGGCCCAGGTGTCGGTGAACATCATTGACCAGTGTGTGGCCCAGGGCGTGCCCTTCGCCCGCGAGTACGGCGGCTATCTCGACAACCGCTCGTTCGGCGGTGCGCAGGTGAGCCGGACTTTTTACGCACGCGGGCAGACTGGCCAGCAACTCCTGCTGGGAGCCTACTCGTCCCTGGCTCGGCAGATCGCCGCCGGTACGGTGAAGATGTTCCCGCGTACCGAGATGCTCGATTTGGTCGTGGTTGACGGGCGCGCCCGTGGGATCATCACCCGCGATATGGTAACGGGCAAGATCGAGCGGCATGTGGCCGATGCGGTAGTGCTGGCCACCGGCGGCTACGGAAATGTCTTCTACCTGAGCACAAATGCCAAGGGCTGTAACAATACGGCGATCTGGCGCGCACACCGCAAGGGAGCTTTTCTGGCTAACCCCTGCTACACGCAGATCCACCCGACCTGCATCCCTGTCACCGGCGACCATCAGAGCAAGCTGACGCTGATGAGCGAGTCGCTGCGCAACGATGGGCGGATCTGGGTGCCGAGGAGGAAAGGTGATACGCGCAACCCGAAGGACATCCCAGAGAAGGAGCGCGAGTACTACCTGGAGGAGCGCTATCCGAGCTTCGGCAACCTTGTACCGCGTGACGTGGCCTCGCGCAACGCGAAGCAGGTCTGCGACGCGGGCCGTGGCGTTGGCCCCGGTGGCCTGGGTGTCTACCTGGACTTTGCCGACGCGATCAAGCGCCTGGGCAAGAAGGTGATCGCCGAGCGTTACGGCAACCTCTTTGACATGTACAAGCAGATCACCGGCGACGACCCCTACGAGATGCCGATGCGGATCTACCCGGCCATCCACTACACCATGGGCGGCTTGTGGGTAGACTACAACCTCCAGTCCAGCATTCCCGGCCTGTTTGTGGGCGGCGAGGCAAACTTCTCGGATCACGGGGCGAACCGCCTGGGAGCCTCGGCGCTGATGCAGGGTCTGGCCGACGGCTACTTCGTGCTGCCCTACACGCTGAGCAATTACTTGGCCCAGGTTAAGGCCGACAACATGAGTACCGACCGGGCTGAGTTTACTCAGGCGGAGGCCGAGGTGACGGGCCGGACAAAGAAATTGCTGGGCATCAATGGCACGCGCACGGTGGACTCATTCCACCGCGAGCTGGGCAAGTTGCTGTGGGAGAAGTGCGGGATGGGGCGCACCGACGCCGGCCTGCGTCAGGCTCTGGCGCGCATCCCCGTGCTGCGCGAGGAGTTCTGGAAGAATGTGAAGGTGGTCGGGGCCAACGAGGAGATGAACCAGTCGCTGGAGAAGGCCGGGCGAGTTGCCGACTTCTTCGAGTTGGCTGAGCTGATGTGCATTGACGCCCTGCACCGCACCGAGTCGTGTGGCGGCCACTTCCGCGAGGAGAGCCAGACCGACGAGGGTGAGGCAAAGCGTGACGATGTAAACTTCTCGTATGTGGCGGCCTGGGCCTACAGCGGGGATCTTGCCAAGCCCCAACTGAACAAAGAGCCACTGAGCTTCGAGTACGTCCATCCGAGCCAGCGGAGCTATAAGTAATTTTAGATTTTAGATTTTAGATTTTGGATTTGGGACTTTGGGACTTTGGATTGCGGAGCAATCTAAAATCCCAAATCCAAAATCTAAAATTGGGAGCGATAGCGACATGAAACTGACCCTTATTGTCTGGCGGCAGAAGAACGGGGGCGCGCCAGGATCATTCAAGACCTACCAGGCTCCCCACGTAAGCCCAGACATGTCGTTCCTTGAGATGCTCGACATCGTGAACGAAGATCTTATTCTGGGCAATGAGGATCCAATTGCGTTTGACCACGACTGTCGTGAGGGCATCTGCGGGATGTGTTCGCTGATGATCAACGGTATATCCCACGGACCGGTGCGCGGCGTGACCGCCTGCCAACTGCATATGCGCAGCTTCAAGGATGGCGATACGATCACCATTGAACCCTGGCGAGCTAAGTCCTTTCCGATCATCAAAGATCTGGCGACGGATCGCAGTGCCTTTGATCGAATCATTCAATCGGGCGGGTTTATCAGCGCCTCGACCGGCTCGGCACCGGACGCGAACGCGGTGCAGATACCCAAGGACATGGCCGAACTGTCAATGGATGCGGCGGCGTGCATCGGCTGCGGAGCCTGTGTAGCGGCGTGTCCAAACGCCTCGGCGATGCTCTTTGCCGGCGCGAAGATCGCACATCTGGGATTTCTCCCGCAGGGCCAGGCCGAGCGTACACAGCGGGCGATCAACATGGTTTCACAGATGGACGCCGAGGGCTTTGGCAGTTGCACGAACATCGGTGAGTGTTCGGCAGTCTGCCCGAAGCAGATTAGCCTGGACGTGATCGCACGCATGAACCGCGACCTGATCGTGGCCTCGCTGAAGGGCCAGGAGCCAACAGGAATGGTGGCGGTGCCCACAAAATAAGCATCTATGCTTATCATCGGGAGTCTATGGCTCCTAAGCAAACAAATAAAATGGTTAAAATTGCCAGCGAAGCTGGCAATTTTAACCATTTTATTTGTTTGCTTACCTACAGCCGGACGGCTGACTCCAGCACCGCCACGGTCTCCTCGGCGACGCGGCGGTAGGAGAAGTGGGCGGCGCGGGCCAGACCCTGGGTGCGCAGATCGGTGCGCAGGCGGGAGTCGGCGAGGACGCGGCCAAGGGCAGCGGCCCAGCCAAGGACATCGTCTGGGGGGACGCGCAGAGCTGCTGCGCCCACTACTTCGGGAAGGCTACTGGCGTCGCTGACAACCACCGGGGCACCGCAGGCCATCGCCTCCAGGGGCGGCAGTCCAAAGCCCTCGTAGCGCGAGGGAAAGGCGAAGACGGTGCTGGCCCGGTAGAGCAGAGGGCCATCCTCAGCAGACACATCAATGCGGTGTACAGATGACCGCAACTCCAGGTCGGCGATCAGCGCGTCAATGTCGGGGAAGAGCCGCCGATCATGCCCGAGTGCCCGCCCGGCGATAACGAGCTGGGCATTAACCCCACGCGAACGCAGCAGGGCGAAGGCGCGCAGTAACACCGATACGTTCTTGCGTGCGTCGAGTCCTCCCACGTAGTAAATGAAGGGGCCGGTGATGCCGTAACGCTGGGCGACAGCCTCCCTGTCCGCGCCCGGATTGCCAAGGCTGTACTGATCACCGGCGGCGAGCAGCACCGAGGTGACACGGCGAGACGGCAGTCCAAGTTTGGCAATAATATCAGTGCGGCTGGCGCTGGAGAAGGTGAGTACGTGGGCGCTGCCAGACACCGCCCGGCGTACGAGACGCATATAGGCGCGCACATGCAGGCCGCCACGATACTCGGGCAGCAGCAGCGGGATGATATCGCCCACCGTAGTAACTACCGGCACCACCGAGCGCAGGGGCGGGGCGAAGTAGGGCACTAGGATAACGGCGGGGCCGAGGTGGTGGGCCAACCGACGGGCGACACTAGGCAGTCCAACCTGCTCGAAAAAGAGTTTAGCCACGTTCGGGCTAACCCGGTCGAAGGGTGTGCGCACCGTAACAGCGGACACACCAGGCGGTAGGGCAGGGCCAGGGCCACTCCCAGCAGGAAGTAGCAGCAGGTAGCGGTGCTGCGGGGCAACCTGGGGAAGCCAGCGCAACAGGCCGTGAAGATATTGGCCGCTACCAACATTTGGCTGGCCCCAGAAGCTCCCGTTGATCATCACCTGCACGTTTAGTTTGAGCTCCTGCGGCAGCGGCGGGCAACCCCGCGCAATAGTACCACGTCCACACCACCCCGCAAACAGGATGAGGTAAAAATAGGCGGGCGTCGGGTAGGGGCGCGTCGCGACGTGCCCCTACGGTCCGTTTTCATCGGGTGTTGATCGCAATCCTCTTGGACTCATGAAGGAGGAGCCAAAGCTTTAGTCGGCTAAAGCCTTGACTCCTCCTTCACAACCAGGACAGGATCGCTATAGGCATCGCTGGCACAGCCAGTTCAGCTACGCAGCACATTCAGCACTAACTCGTCAGATGATGGGCCGGGTTGTTCAACCGACGACTGGCGGGTGTTATCTCCCGATCGCGAGCGAAGGCGATCAAAGAGGCCACCACGGGGAGCAGCAACATTCTGTGCGGGTGGCTGCGGCAACCCTCGACGAAACTCGATCAGATGATCCTGAACCATCTGAGAGATCGCCTCAGCGAGATCAATCTCGGCCCAGCCAAGGTCTGTGGCGATGGATCTGAGCGAGTGGTTGCCATCAATTTGATCAAGCACCTGCTGGTGAGACGGGCCGACGCGGCGGAGGGCCGCATCGAGTGTCACAACCAGAGTCGGCACAAGATCGAAGGAAGGAATTGCTGCGCGCACTCCCTGCCAGCGATACGCGAGGCGCTCGGCCATCTGCATATGGTAGCCCATATCACCCCAGAGCGACTCCTGTTCAGTCGTCGTATCGGCAACAAAGCCAAAGCTGGCTTGGGTAATCTCTAGCATACCGGCCAGCGCATCCACACCCACTGCGCCACAGAAATCACAGTGGTAGAGATTGCCATCGCGAAAATAGAGGTGACCAACTGTCTGCCCGACATAGATATTGAGGACGCCGGTGACAGAGCTATAGGTGATCATATCAACCAGATCGCGCAGCGGGATTGTCTCGAATGTTCCTTCTAGCTTCATTGCTGTACTCCCTTGCTGTGCTGATTCGTACACACAATAGTAGGGTGTCGTCTCGATTGTAGCATGCCGGTGTAACACGCCCGTCTCGCCAAAATCTTCTGAGAAAAGAGCGTATGGCACTAGCACAGAGAGTATAGCACGTCTTTAACGAAGAATAAACCACTTGTTGTAGCCATCCGCCCGGCGAACCGCGATGCGTGGCACAACTATTTCAGCGCGCCGTAGGTTGCGGGCGATCAGGGTGAGTCCGATGATGGCAGCGAAACAGCCGAGCCAGGGCAGGTAGGCGGCAGCACCGATCTGGACAGCGATATACTCGGCACGGGTGCCGCCAAAAACGAACGAACTGCGCAATTCTGGGCCGTCAGGCCCGTTCTCCAGGACGCCGATGGCCGTCACCGGACGATTCACGGTGAGGCCAGTGTAACGCCGGGTTCCACCTATACCGATGTTGTTGGCAATTAGCTTATCGCCATCCTGCCAGCGCTGGTGAGGACTATCGAGCCGATAATCAGTGTTGGCGATCCGCACGCTACCGCCGACGAGATCAATCAGCAGTGCTGGCGTGGCTCGCTGATCCTCGCGCCAAATCGCTGAGCCATCGGCGCTGATCCCGCGATACTCATCGCGCACATACGAGATGAAGTCGCGGTACTGCGGCAGGTTGAGCGGGCTGATCTGGCCTTCGATGAGAACCACACTGCCGGGGGCGATCTGCACTACCGTCGGGCTAGTGGATGCCACATTTTGTGTGGCTGCTGGCGTAAGCGTGCAGACGAACTTACCATCCTGGTTCACGGCACCGTCGAGGTGTGGGAGTTGCTCGATCCACACGGCCCTAGCGCGTGCCGACTGTGTACCAAAAACGCCAAAGGCGATAGCGACAATGAGATAGGTTACCCCGAGAACGAGGCGCATGATTGGCTGCGGAAGGCTCTGGAGACGTTGCATCGCTGGCCTCATCACTCACTAATTGTGTGACATAGTTTGTGCTGGGATTGGGCGGCGAACCGCTCAACCCCAGCACACACGTTACTCTGTGCCGGGGCCGCTCACAGACGGCCCCGGCGTATCCGACAGGTCCTACGGCTTGATTGTCACCACGTTCGAGTTCACGGAGGTGACAGTGGTTCCGCCACTCGTGGAGTAGGCCACGACGTAGTAGTAGTAGTTCGTCCCGATGGTTCGGCCTGTGTCAGCGAAGGTGGTGGTTGGCATTGCCACCGTGGCGATACGTGTCCCATTGCCACCAGCGGTATTGCTGCGGTACACGTAGTAGCCGGTGGCGGCAGGCACGTTCGACCAGGTCAGTGTGACCGTGGCGCGCCCCCCGCCGGTGGTGACGCTCGTCGGCACGTTCATGGTCGGGGCGCTCGGTGCGGGCACCGGCACCGCCACCGTAGTCGTGGCCGAGTTCACGCTAGTGCCCGTCGCGTTGGTAGCCGTTGCGCGGTAGTCGTAGCTCGTGCCAGCCACAACGCTCGCGTCAATGGTGGTGGTGCTATTGGCCGTGGTGGCGATGGTCGTCCAGGCGGCAGGCCACGCGCCGCTGTTGGTAATCCTGCGCTGGATGCTGAAGTTGAGGATCTTGCCGGAGCCAGTCGCGTTCAGGCTAATCGTCACCTGCGGGCCGGCCTGGGCGGTGACACCGACGGTCGGCGCAGCCGGCAGGGTGAGGGCCGTGACGATGTTCGACGCCCCACCGACTGCTACTGTCCCGTTCTTGGCAGTGACGCGGTAGTCGTAGCTGGTATTCGCCGCGAGGTTGGTTGTGTAGCCATTCGTGACACTGGCTCGGAGACCGCTGGTACTGGTGGTGTTGGCACCAGTGATGTTGAGAGACACCATACCGGTAGCAGTTGTCCAGCTTCCGCCGCTCGGCTGCTGATCAATGGTGTAGCCAGTAATCGTGCCGGTCGGCCGTGTCCAGGACAGGGTGACCGAGTTTACCGTAGGCGTGCCGACCAGCGTCAGGGACGATCCAGCGAGCGCCGTTGCCGGGGTCGAGGCCGGGCCTTGGCCGCCGGTCGTGGTAGTCGTCGTACCGGTCGTGATCGTGATCGTGTTGTCGGCGATGACGCGGTAGTACCTACTTGCCGCGCCGGTCGTCGTGTCGTTGTATGCGGTGATGTTACCGGCGATACCCGAAGCGAGAGTCGTCCAGGTGGTGGCAGTGGCGCTTGTCGCCCACTGAATAGTGTAGGTCTGGATGGTGCCAGTGCCGGTCGGTGCTGCCCAGCTCAGGGACACACCGGTCACACCGGTGACGATTGAGGCGGTCAGGCCAGTCGGCGCAGCCGGCAGGGTGAGGGCCGTGACCGTCGTGGAGGGCTGTCCGGCAACCGTCTGATTAACCGCAACGACGTAGTAGTCGTAGCTGGTGTTCGACAGCAACTGATTGGGCGCGGCCCCGGTGTCGATAAAGGGCGAGGCGCTTGCAGTGCCCACCTGCACCGGCGTACCGGCATTGGCGGTGCCGCCGGTGGCGCTCGTCGCACGCCAGATCTGGTAGCTGGTGACCGCAGTAGTCGGCGGCGTCCATCCCACCGTCACCCCAGTTGCGTTCACGGATGCCGTCAGGCTTGTGGCAAGGCCCGGAACTGCCAGCGGCACGGCCACCTGGAGGGCCGGGGTCGAGGGCAGGCCCGGTTTGGGCGTCGAGTTGTTGGCGCTAACCTGGTACAAGTAGGTTGTGCCGCCCACAGCGGTCGTATCGGTGAAGCTCAGCTTCGCGGTCTGGGTGATCAGATCCGTCCAGGTGGTGCCGTTGTTGGCGCTCGACTGAACGTTGTAGCTCGCTGCGCCGGTGGCCGGAGCGCTCCAGACCAGTGACACTGCGCCAGGGCTCGGGGTAGTGCCTGGGGCAAGAGCAAGGCCGGTCGGGGCATCGGGCAGTGTCACCACGTTGAGGTCGGCCGAGGATAGGCTATCACCCAGGCCCACCGTGTTGGCGATGACGTGGTAGTAGTAACTGGTGTTCGGCACAACCGTCGTGTCAACGAAGGAGGTCGTGGTCGTTGGGCTGGCCGGGTTAGTGACCTCAATCCACGTCGCCTTGTTGTCCGAGCTGCGATAGACACGATAGGTGTCAACCGCAATGGTGTTGCCAGGTGCCCAGGTCAGGCTGACCTGATTCTTCCCAGGCAGGAGGTTCGCGGTCAGGTTGATCGGCGCGGCCGGCACGGTTGCCGTCACGGTCACGTTGATCGCGTTCGTCATCACGCTTGCGCCACCCACCAGGGCCACCTTCGTCACGGGGTCAACGTAGTAGTTGTTCGCGTTGACGCGGTAGAAGTAGGTCGAACCCTGCGTAACCGTCGTGTCGGTGTAGGATGTAGCGGTTGGGCTACCAACGGTTAGCCAGGAGATCCCGTCATTGCTGCGTTGCACCGTGTAGCTGGTGATCGTGCCAGGGCCAGCCGGGGCAACCCAGCGCAGGGTAACAGACGGCGGGGTTGAGATCGGCACGCTGCTCAGGCCGGTCGGGGCAGCGGGCGGGGTGAGTACCGTGAGCGGGGCCGAGGTACCGACAGACGTAGATGTGTTCTTGGCAATGATCTGGTACGTGTAGCTAGTGTTCGCCACGACGCTGGTGTCGGTGAAGGATGTGGCGGTAGCGGGCAGCACGGCTCCTAGGTTCGTCCAGGTGCCATTGATGTTCGACTGAACCTGATAGCCCGTGACGATACCCGTGGAAGCGGTCCAAGTCAGGTTCACGCCCAGAGGCGCGGCCTGGAAGGAGTAGGCCAGGTTGGTCGGCGCGTCCGGCGCAACGATAGGTGCCGGCACGGTGACGTTCACCGCAGCCGAGGTGGCGATGGCCACGTTGCTCCCGATCACCGCGCTAGTGCCCGCAGCGTCGTTAAAGGCGACTACCTGGTAGCTGTAGCTGCCGGCGGCCGGGCTGTCGGTGAAGGTTGTGGTGTTCGCCGCGAGCGTGACAATCTGGCTGTAGGTGCCGATCTTGCCATTGGAAGTGGTGATGGGGGCACGCAGGATACGATAGCCGATCTCGCCCTGCGGGTTGGCCCAGGAACCATTGATAACCCCTGGGGTAACTGGCGTGGTGTCGGTCCAGTTAAGTACAACCTTGTTGCCCAGCACGGCCTGAGGAACCTTCGTTGTGCCAACTGAAGCCGGGTTGAGGTTCCCAACGAGCACACCCGTCGGCGCAGCCGGCGCGACACGCTTCGTGTTGAACACGATCGGGCGCATCATGTCGTTCTCTTCGTGGCCGAGCAGGTGGCAGTGCCACACAAATTCGTCGCCGAAGTTAAACAGCGCATTGATCGTCGTGACCGGGTTGCCCGTCGGCCCCTGGTTCCAGAAGCCCATCGTGGAGCCGAGCGGCGAGGTCACGTCGAGCGGGCGGATGCTCTGGTAGGTGCCGAAGGGCGTCTTCGCATTGATCGGGCGCAGGGCCACAATCGCGTCCTCCAGCGGGTTCATCCGCACGGTGTCTTTCCAGCCGATCTCATTCGGCTCCGGCAGACGCACCTGGCCGTCCCAGCCGACGCGGTTGATGATCTGGACGTTGAAGAGGTGGAAGTGGATGGCGTGGGTATCAACACCGTTGTGCGTGATCTTCCAGATCTGGGTGCCATCACCGAGCGTCCCGGCAGTTGTCCCCGCAATGGGCGCAGCAGCTGTGACCGAGTCTGTGATGTTCTCAGTGGTCGGGTCAATGTAGCCCAAGGGGATCGTCGTTTGGTTGACGCCGGTGGTGTTGGGGATCTCGACACCAAGCGTGGCGTTCATCCGCCCGTACTCCGTCTCGAACAGTTCCTGGATGGCCTTCGGCTGCAGGTTCACCGTAAGCGGCGTAGCACCAACCGAATTCGGGGTGAAGGTGAGCGTTGTGCTCTGGATGCGCGTCGCCACCGGACCAAAGGTCTTGCCATAGGCACCGTTGTACACCGGCTGGGGCACGATGATCGGATCCTGCGAGGCCGCAAAGATATTCTGCAGCGCGGTCGTCAGGGGACCCATCTTGGCCGGATCTTTATCAAACGGGAGGCCGGTGGGAGTGGCAATAGCACCAGCCGTCGCATCCTTCATGCGGAACTGCATGATCGTCCGGGTGTTAGGCCCGTAGCCGGCCAGGGTGGTGGGTGCGCCACCAGTGTCGGTCTGCGGCCAGTCGCCCGTGTAGTAGTCGTAGCGCGGATCGAAGGCCGGAACCGGGGCAGGCGAGTCGTTGTAGAGGATGAGCTTGGAGCCGGCAGGCACCTTCGAGAAGTCAATGATCACATCGGCGCGCTCGGCGGGGGCCAGCATCAGGGTCTGCGTATTAACGTTGGTGACAACGATGTTGCGCAGGTTGTTCTCGTAGCCAATCGGGCGGTTGTTCAGTGCCACTGGGGCCGGCAGGAAGCCGCCCTCCGTGCCGATCTGGACGAAGCGTGGGCCGGCCGTCTTCTGATCCGGCACGCCGCCCAGGCGGTTGTCGTTCGGCCAGGGGGGGACGACGCCCATTGGCAGTGGCTTGCCCACCGCAGGCACCATGCTCACTTCTCCAGCGTTGGGGTCGTTCAGGTTGCCCTGCGCGTCCCACAGGTCGCCGTTGGACTTGGCGAAGTAGAGCTGCAGATTCATCGTCCGGTCATTGCTCGCATTCAGGATGCGGAAGCGGTAGACCTTCTGCTCAATCGGCATGTACGGGTAGGCGACGCCATTAACCACCGGCGTGTCCATAAAGGCTTCCGGCGTGATCGACGGGTTGTTGATCCCCGGAATAACCGGGTTCTCGGAGCCAGGGTTCGCCGAATTGTAGTAGGGGTTCGGAAGCGTGCCGTGGATGGCGGCCGTCGGTGGCCAGAACCACTGGCTGTAGTCCCAGCGACCCATGGCGTTGGTGCCGCTCAGGTCGGCGGGGTTCTGGTTCGGCATGTAGACGTGCGGCATCCAGAGGCTGCCCAGAGCTGGGGCTATAACACCGGTTCGCCAGATGTGGTTCCAGGTCGGGTCCTCAGCCTGGAGTTGTCCGGGCGGGGGCACGAAGGTCTTGTCCTGGATGATCAGGGGCACCGTGTCGAGCAGGCCCGGAGCAGTATTGGCGGGGATGGTTGCGGTCATGCCGTTCGGTAGCGGGAAGCTTCCGCCGGCGGTCAGCGCAGTGTCATACTTGTCAGTCAGCAGGTAGCCTGCCGCCTCGCCCGCGTACACGTTCAGGCGGGTGATGCCATACGCATGATCGTGGTAAAACATCAGCCGGGCGCTCTGCTGGTTGCTGTAGAAGAACGTCATCTCACCGGGGCCGGCGGGCGGCATGTCGGGGACGTTCTGGGTACTCACGCCCTTGGGGTATGAGGTCGTCTCACCAGCCGGGGTCGTCCACTGGTGCGGTGTTCCATCGCTGATCCAGGGGGTCAGACCGCCATGGAGGTGCAGGGTGGCGCGGTTCTGGGTGTAGGTCTCGGTGCCGCCTTTATCGCCGGTGCCCGCACCCATAACGGTTGGGTCAACCGGGATAAACAGGTCGCCACCCGCGCCGGTGGGCAGCAGGTTGATAAACTTGATCCGCACGGGCACGTCACGGCTGGCGACAATGCTCGGCCCAAGGTAGCTCGGCTGCGGCCAGCCGGTGATCTTCCCGCTGGCATCGCGGGTCACCTGAGACTTGGTGGCCGGGTTGTTGAGCTGCACATACCCGCGCATCTTGCTGGCCGGTAGGTCGCTGTGGAACTGCTGGCTATACTCCACCAGGCCGATCTCGTAGTAGTCCGAGCCGGGGTAGCTGGTCGTATCAGGCACAGCGAGCGTAAGGTACTGGCCGAGGTTATTCGGTGTAGCACCGGGGAGCGGTAGGACGGCCAGCCGGTCCACAAACTTGCGGATGCCGGTATAGTCGTGGCCTCCGGTGTTCACCGTGACCTGCGTGACCTGCGAGCCGAGCGCCGGGTTGGCCGGGTTGATCGGCGCGATCACCGCCGTCGCAGTGGCACCAGTACCGTCGCCGTAGACCCCCGCAATGGTGACCGTGGGTGCAGTGGTATAGCCCGAGCCGGGGTTGATCACCTTGACCGCAGTGACAACACCGCGCGTAACCACCCCACCAGGCCCGACAACCGTCTGCACGGTGGCAATTGCCTCAGCGGTAGTGCCGCTGATCGGACTCGTGAAGGTGACATTCGGCGGCAGCGGGCTATTGGCGTAATTCGGAGAAGTGCCGAAATAATCAGGAACTTTCGGGTCAATACCAGTCTGAGCGTGGGCCGCATCAGGAGCGATGGCGGTCTGCGCCAGAGAGGCGACACTGTGGATCTCTGCGCCGCGACGGGCAGCCACGGCGCGTTCAGCCGCCGCCTGACGCTGTGCGGGTGTGATCTTTTGCTCCATCGTCATGGGCACACCAGGAGGCATGTCCTTCATAGCGTTGCGTGAAGTCAGATTCAGCAGACCGATTGAACCAGTGATCAATAGCTGCACCACGAGAATCATCGTGATGGCCATAACAATCCTACGTCTCATGAAATCCCCCTCTGTACATCATCGTACCTACAAGTATCGCGTCACACTGTCTTGGGATGTGCCCGAGTGGTTGCGCCGATAAAGAGTGGCGAACAGAACCCCCCCGCCATTGTTGTGGATGTAACCTCTCGCGCTGGGCTACAAGATTTTATATGCCTTTTTTACTGTGCCTCCTCGTCGTACACATCGCCCAACCCCGCGTGGAGTGCGAAAATTTAGGGCGCACAAAATCCACCCTCTGGAGGCTGGCTCCAGCATGAGAATGGGGCGATGTCAGCGTGAGCAAACATGCGGTACCTGGCGACGCTGCTTCGGTATGAATGTTAGCTTAACAAGTGATGGGTAGAACTATCTATACCTCACGTATTGTAGTACACGCAGAGAAATTTGCAATATGTCTACAATGACATTAGAGTCATATGAGCATTTGGTTTGATTTACAAAATGTAACTTTCTAGGAAATTTCTTAGAGATCAGCCCATATTCCTGCCATTATCTTAGAAATTTTGCGTTACACGTTACCTTGGCGTATGCGTGGAACTCTCCTTTTTCCCTCGTTGGACTTCCAATGCCCATTATTTGCACATCTATATTGAGGCATAATCTTTGCAATTTCTCACGCCGAGACCGCGCATGAGCCACAATTTGAGGATAACGGTGTAGTAGATCTTTTTATATATCAATATGTTATAAAATCTACTTGTTGAGATACGATAACGAAACACAGGGGGCAAAAAAAGGGCAACCACCCAAGAACCATGCCGTTGACGACAGATCGGGCACCAGCGCACTGAGGTGAAGCCGTGGTCGGCAGTGGAAAGGCAGGGTACCAAGATTTTGCACAAGCCCTGCCCGATAGGGGTACCTAAGAGGTCATACGGGGGTGATAGGATAAAAACACGATTTCGAGATTCATCAAGAGGTTATGACAATGAACACAAAGCAAAGAACCTACCAAAGTCACATCGCTTCCCTAGCTTTGATCTCCGTCGTTCTGACCTCCTTCCTTGGCTCGCTCACCACACCGGCTCGGGCGACGATGGCTGTTTCGATCAACCAACCTTTCACGGGCGTCAGTGCCCCCGGATGGACACTTCTGGGCGACGCGGTACTCACCGGCGGCGATACGGATGCAATTGGGCAGGGCTGGCTCCAACTGACCAATAACGGCTACTTCAAGGCCGGATCGGTCATCTACGACACACCCATTAGCTCGGACAAAGGCATCCAGATCAGCTTTCAGTATGCGACCCACGAGTCGTTGCCAAACGCCACCGTCGGTGCCGACGGCTTTAGCTTCTACCTGATTGATGGCGCAACAACGAGCCCAACGTCGGGCCCCCCCGGCGGTGCCCTGGGCTATAGCGTAGACTCGATTGATGGGAGGAAGGGTGTGACGAATGGCTATGTGGGGATTGGCTTTGATGAATTTGGTAACTTCACGACGAGCCGATTCGGTGGCTGCACCATCACTTGTACTCTCAATTCAATGCCGCAGACAGTGGCGATTCGTGGCCCAGGGACGGACAAGACGGGCTATAACTTGCTGAAGTACGTCCAGCTCTCGGCACTGAATCCCCCGCGCAGGATTGATGGGGTGACACGCAGTAACCCTCGCAGCGTCCGTATTACTTTCCTTGATTTAAAAATATCAGTTGAAATAGACTTCGGGAACGGATTCGAGAATATCATTAGTGCATTCGATCTGAAGGCTGCGGGTATGCCTACCCCACCCGCAACCTTCAAAATGGGACTCTCCGGCAGTACAGGCGGGGTAACGAATTTCCACGAGATCCGCAACCTGACGGTCGGCGGGGCCATGACATCAGCAACAACGCTCGATACTCCAACCTCCGCACTCGGTACCCCTGTTACCACGTCAACGACAGGACAGCCTGTAACTTTTACGGCCACCGTAACACCAAACCAGCCCTCGGGTACCGTCACCTTCTTGGATGATGTGACAGTGATAGGTGTGGGTACGCTAGACGCAACCACGCATAAAGCGACCTTCACGACCTCAGCCCTTACAAACGGCGTCCATAGCATCACCGCATACTATGAGGGCGACAACGTTTATGGCGCCAGCACATCCGCGCCCGTCTCGCTGACCGTCATCTCAACGAATGCCAATCTGAGCAATCTGTTAGTAGATGCGGCGACTCTTATCCCGCCATTCGCCGAAAACAACGACGCCTACGTGGTGAATGTGATCAATAACATCACACACGTCACGTTCACGCCACGTGTTGCCGACCCCAATGCCACGCTCACGGTGAACGGTGCCCCCGCAACCTCGGGTAGCCCGGTGACCAGCAACCTTCAGGTGGGCGCAAACCTCATCCCCATCACGGTGACGGCCCCGGATAAACAGACCACCCACACGTACAATCTTACGGTCAACCGTCTCCCCATTGAGGGGAACCAGGCGTCAATAACCTCGCTCGGCTCCTCAACCACAACGAGCGTGACCGGGCAGCCAGTGACCTTTACAGCCAGCGTGACGTTTGGGGCTGGTGCACGGAACGGACAGCCCTCGGGTACCGTTACCTTCCTGGATGGAGGGACGGCTATCGGCGTGGGTACGCTGATCGCAAACCAGGCGATCTTCACGACCACATCACTTCTGAAGGGCGTCCACAGCATTACCGCACGCTACGAGGGCGACGCGATCTATGGCGTCAGCACATCCGCATCCGTCTCGCTGACGGTTCTCTCGACAAATGCCAACTTGAGCGGCCTGCTGGTAAACCCAGGTATGCTCAGCCCCGCATTTGCGACAGACAATAACGCCTATACGGTAGCGGTAGCCTATAAAAACACCAGCATCTCACTTACACCGAGCGCCGCCGACAGTTCTGCTACGCTTAAAGTGAACGGCACCTCCGCAACCTCGGGTAGTCCGGTGACCAGCAACCTTCAGGTGGGTGCAAACCTGATCACCATTACGGTGACGGCTCAGGATGGAGTGACGACACATACGTACAGTGTCACCGTCAACCGCCTGAGTCTCGGAGGTAACCAGACATCAGCGACCTCGCTGGATGCTTCACCAACCCCCCTGTTCACAGGGCAGACGGCGACCTTTACCGCTACTGTCACGTTTGACCCCAATGCGCCGATCGATCAGCCTCAGCCCTCGGGTACCGTTGCTTTTCTGGATGGCGAGACGGTCATCGGTGTACGCACGCTGATCGCAAACCAAGCGATCTTCACTACCACATCACTTTTAAAGGGCGCCCACAGCATCACTGCAAGCTATGAAGGCGACAAGACGTATGCCGTCAGCACATCCGCGCCTGTCTCGCTAACGGTCATCTCGACGAATGCCAACCTGTCTAGTCTACAGATAAGTGTAGGCACTCTCAGTCCAGCATTCGCCGCAGGCACCTATGTCTACACGGCGAGCGTGCCCTATACGGCTACGAGCGTCATCATCACGCCGAGTATCGCCGACAGTTCCGCCACGTTTAAAGTGAACGGTACTCCCACAACCTCGGGTAGCCCGGTGACGTTCAGCAACCTTCAGGTGGGCGCGAACCCTGCCATCAGTATCACGGTGATGGCTCAGGATGGAGTGACGACGCATACGTACAGTATCACCATCAACCGCCTGAGCCTTGGGAATAACCAGGTATCAGTCACATCACTGGATTTCTCACCAACCTCCTTGCTCACAGGGCAGACGGCAACTTTTACCGCCACCGTGACGTTCGGGCCTAACGCGCTAAGCGATCAGCCCCAGCCCTCGGGTACCGTCGCCTTTCTGGATGGCGCGACAGTCATTGGCGTGCGTGCGCTGATCGTAAACCAAGCGATCTTCACCACCACGTCACTCTTGAAGGGCGTCCACAGCATCACCGCACGCTACGAGGGTGACAAGACGTATGCTGTCAGCACGTCCGTACCCATCTCGCTAACGGTCATCACACCAAATGCCAACCTGGGCGGTCTACAGATAAGCGCGGGCGTCCTTAATCCAGCATTCGCCGCAGATACTTACGTCTACACGGTGAGCGTGCCCTACACCGTCACAAGCTTCATCATCACACCGAGCGCCGCCGATAATTCTGCTACGCTTAAAGTGAACGGCACCTCCGCAACCTCGGGTAGCCCGGTGACCAGCAACCTTCAGGTGGGCGTGAACCTGATCGCCATCACGGTTACGACCCAGGATGGGGGAACCACCCGTACGTACAGCATCACCGTCAACCGCAACCCCCTTGAGTACGCAATTTACCTGCCGCTCATCAATCTCGAAGGGTCGGTCTGACAGAGCACAAGGAATTTTCCTATGAGTGACACTGATCATTTGATTGCAGAGCTTTTTCCGCACGAGCGTCGTGGGAGGATGGTAAATGGGATGCTATTCGGCGTCCTGGCGGGTGCAGCGATGGCGGCCCTTCTCACCTCGCAGAGCGGTGCTGCCACCCGCGCAGTGCTGCGCGAACGAGGCCTTGAGCTGAAGGATCGTGTTGATGAACTGTTGCGCCGAAGGCTCCCGGCTGCTTAGTGTGGCAACGATACTTCCTCGATAGACGGCCACAGAAGAACACGGAAAGCCCACAGAAATATTTATTCTGTGGGCTTTCCGTGTTCTTCTGTGGCAAAGTTTATAGGTTGCTCGTCCCGTGGGCATAAATGGGCGGACTCGGCTATACTATAGCCCTGACCTACGTGGATACAGCGGCCTGGTCAATCGTCTATTTGTTCTGATTTATCGGTATTTTTCACAATGGAGAGACACACGCATTATGGAGGAAGATTTTCGCCGCCGCCTGATTAAGGGCGCACTGAACCTCGTTTTTAGTCTGGCGGCCAGTTGGCTGGCCACCTACATCACCAACAAGATCCTTGGCGAACCCGAGGAGACGAAACAGCTCAGCTGACGCAGGTGGGTCGCAGGGAGGGTTCTGCTCTCCCTGGCCCGCCCTTTTTGATTACGCAAAAGAACGTCCACTCAGCACCGGTGATAGCGGATTGGAGCCTGTGGCATGCCATCGCGGTCCCTTTCGGTCTCTGCAAAAGCGGTTCGGATCAGCGTTCTAGAAAAACGCATTGCTACGCTTGAGGCAGCCCTCGCTACGCAGAGTCAGGCCGCCGCCGACCTCCGACGTAGTGAGGCGCGGCTGGCGGTACTTGCTGATGCCTCGCATTGCTTCGCCGCTGCCAGCACCGATCTTGCCCGTCTGAGCCGCACAATTACGGGCTATGTTGCTCATCGGATCGGCGACCTCTGTGCGCTCCGGCTGATCTCCCTCGATGGCACAGCCCTTATCGCCGCTCATACAACGCATGCTCACCCCGAAGCCCAGGCATTGGTCGCAGCCATTGACCGGATTCCTCAGCGCGTTGACGTGGGACATACCCGTCAAGTGATTCGTGATGGCAAGCCCCTCTACATGCCGTGTGTGGCGCAGGATTCTTTCCGCGCTACCATTGCTCCCCAGTTTTTGCCCTATCTTGATCGCTTCGGGATTGACAGCATGATCATTGTCCCGCTGCGCGAGCGCGGGCAGGTTATCGGCACGCTCACGCTGACGCGCAATACAGGCGGCGATCCCTACACCCCCGATGATCTGGCGATGCTCCAGGATCTTGCGGATCGGGCCGCATTGGTTGTCGCCTATGCCCAACTCGTTGGCGCGTGGCGAGAGGCGACGAGGATCAAGGATGACACCTTCGCACTGCTCAACACCATTTTTGCTAGTATTCCGGTTGGACTCGGTGTTCTCGATGCCGACCTGCGCTACATCCGTGTGAATCAAACCCTCGCCGCAATTGATGGTCTGCCAGCGATTGTCTACCCCGGTCGCACGCCTGCCGAGCTCTTGTCGGGTCTGGCTTCGGCCTTTGAACCCTTCTTGCGCCAGGTTCTTACAACCGGCAATGCTATCCACGATGTCGAGATCCGTGGCGTCACCCTGACGAACCCAGGAGAACCCCGCACATGGCTAACCAGCTACTACCCGGTACGCGGTAACCTTCACATCGTGACGGGCGTCGGTGTGGTGATGGTTGATATTACGGAGCGCACGCAGGCCGAACATGTGCTACGTGAGCGTGACGAGCAGCTACGTTTGGCCTACGATGCCGCGCAGTTGGGGACGTGGCGGTACGACATCGTGACGGGGATCATCCAACTTGATGCCCGCGCTCAATCACACTATGGCCTGAGGAGTGACGCGGTGCCGATCGCACGTATTCTCTCGCAGGTGCATGCGGATGACCGGAGTGTATGGTGGCAGACGGTTTCGGCGACGATTGACTCGGGGGGCGATGGGCGCGCAATGGCTGAGTATCGCGTCGTCCACCCCGACGGCGATATCCGCTGGATCGCCACGCACGCTCGCGTTTACGTTGCCGGTACGGGGGCAGATTGCCGTCCGGTGTTGAGCAGCGGTACGAGCCAGGATATTACCACACGTAAGCAGGTTGAAGCTCAGGTGCGGGCGGCTCTGGCGGCTGAGCAACAGGCGCGGGCGGCGGCTGAGCAGGCCACGCTGCGTATTGGACGACTTCAGACTGTGACAGCGGCCCTGGCTGCGGCTCTGACCCGCGACGATGTTGTTCAGATCATCCTCGATCAGATCTGTCAGGCCACGGGTGCCACGTCCGGCGTCCTGTTATTGCGTGATGTGCGTGGAGATCTGCTTGAAATCGTAGGCCAGACTCCGCCGTCGGTCATGCAGAATCCGCCCCGCCCCACCCCACTTGACGCGCCGCTGCCGTCAGCTCAGGCCACCCGCACCCAGACGGCCATCTGGATCGAGTCGGTGGCGGCTGGCGAGGCCCAGTTCCCCGGCTTTGGCCGTCAGTTCAATGATCACGGTATCAGTGCCTATGCTGCACTTCCACTAGTGACGGCGGGGATGGGTATTGGCGTCCTTTCGCTGGGCTTTGCGACGACGCAGACATTCTCCGCTGATGACCGGGTGCTGCTGTTGGCCCTCGCTCAGCAGTGCGCGCAGGCAATTGATCATGCGCGGCTCTACGCCGAGGTTCAGGAGGCTCATTCCCGCCTCCAATACCTCTCGCACCGCCTGCTTGAGACCCAGGAGCAGGAGCGCCGCCATCTCGCCCGCGAGCTGCACGACGAGGTTGGACAGGCGCTAACTGGCCTGCGCCTCTCACTGGAACTGGCAAGCCGCCTCCAACCAGAGGCACGTGCGGATCGACTGGCCGAGGCCCATCGGGCTACGCAGGATCTCATTGCTCAAGTGCGGGCGCTCTCGCTCGACCTGCGCCCCGCCATGCTCGACGATATGGGCCTGTTACCGGCACTACTCTGGCAGATCAATCGCTACCGTGAGCAGACGGGGATCACGGTGGATTTTCGCCACTGGGGACTAGAAAAGCATATGCCACCCACTGTAGAGACGGTTGCCTATCGGGTTGTGCAGGAAGCTCTTACCAATATTGCCCGTTACGCCCAGGTGCAGACCGCCACGGTCAGCCTGCTTGCCTCACCGGCGCAGTTGCTCATCCAAGTGCGTGATGTGGGGCTTGGCTTTGTACTAGAGGAGGCTCTTTCCAGCGCCCGATCAAGTGGGCTGACCGGCATGCAGGAGCGGGTCGCCCTGCTGAATGGAACGCTGAATATCGAGACGGCGCCGGGTATGGGTACGTGTGTGACGGCAGAACTGCCGCTGGATACGGAGCCTTGACTTATGATAACGATTGTACTCGCCGATGATCATCCCATTGTGCGCCAGGGCATCCGCACCCTACTCACGGCTGAGCCAGGCTACCAGGTAGTCGGCGAGTCCGCCGATGGGCTGGCGGCGGTGCGACTGGTCGAGCAACTCCAGCCAGCGGTGCTGGTGGTAGATCTGATGATGCCGGGGATAAACGGGCTAGAGGTGACCCGGCGGGTGTGTGCGCTGCCATCGCCCCCGCAGGTGATCGTCCTCTCGATGCACGCCGATGAAGTCTACGTCCTTGACGCGCTACGCAACGGGGCGGCGGCCTATGTACTCAAGGAAAATGATACGGCGCAACTGATCAGCGCCGTCCGTGCCGTGGTGTCAGGACAGCGTTACCTCAGTCCGCCACTTAGTGAGCGGGCGATTGACAGCTACCTGCGCCAGTCTCACGCAACACCCCTCGACGCCTTTGATCTCCTCACCATGCGTGAGCGTGAGGTACTTCAGCTCGTGGCCGCTGGTCGCACCAGCCCGGAGATCGCAGCCCATCTGAATATCAGCCCGCGCACCGCCGAGACCCACCGCGCCAACCTGATGCGCAAGCTTGGCCTGCATAGTCAGGCTGAACTCGTACGCTACGCAGTGCAGCGGGAACTGGCACCGCCTTCGGCTGACTAGGCAGGAGGCAGGAGGCAGGAGGCAGGAGGCAGGAGGCAGGAGGCAGGAGGCA